>JAGSYW010000051.1 GCA_018262475.1 Burkholderiaceae bacterium
CCGTCCGTGTCGGAGACGGTGACGGATTCACCTCTCCAGGTAAGAAACGGCTCGACCAGATCGGGTAACGCTTCGGCCGTTGCGTTGGCGAACGTCTGGCTATATGTCGAAATTGTCTCCATCACCAGCGCTTGCCACAGCGCAAATGGTGTGATGTGAACAGGTTTTCCATCCGGGGTCTGCAACAAACCTGCAGGGGTGGCGCGGTCGCGCCGCAACTGCTGAGCATCAGGCAGGGTGCGCAAGTTGACGCCAACGCCGGCTAGCAACACGCCGCCTCTGTTTTCCAGCAGAATGCCGGCCGCCTTGGCCTGATCTCGATTCAGCAAATCATTGGGCCACTTGAGCCGCAGCGGATAGCCGAGCCGGCAAAAAGCCATTGCCAGCAAAATTCCTGTGACAAGCGCAGGCGCACTGGTATGGAAAAGCGGATCATCAGGCAGGCGGAAGGTGACGTACAGATTGCCGCGTGGAGATTGCCACTGCCTGCGAAGCTGCCCTTTACCCGCTGTCTGGCTCGTGGCCAGAACTGCTCCCCATGTCGGTAACAAGCCCTTTTGCGCCAGTGCATGCGCAACGGTAAAGGTGGACGTGACTTCATCACAAAGGTATGCCGGCGCCGGCACGCTGAAAAAAGCGGCTGCCGCCTCGTCCGATTGCGGCATGCCCGGCCCGAGCAGTGCGTCTGCGCCGAAAAGCGCTTCAGGCGAAAAGGAAATAGCTTCCCCGCCCAAACCTTCGGTAAGGGCAAAACATCCCGCCACGACCGGCTTATCCGGCAAGGACACAGACAGGAAATTACTGGGGAATGAAGCCTTTTGCAAGCGCAACTACTCGACGAGATTAAAAAAATGACAAAAAATATGATGAACATCCACCAGTTTATTGGAGAAGGCGGCCTGATGGCAAAGGTTATTACATATTAGATTCGATGAACCGTATTATTTTGCAACATTTTTTTGCAACTGGCTAACATATTGCTATCGGGCATTGTTTCTTTGGTATGTTATTCCACGGTCACCGACTTTGCCAGGTTGCGGGGCTTGTCGACATCGGTGCCGCGTACCAGTGCGGTGTGGTAGGCCAGCAATTGCAGTGGCACCACATGCAGGATCGGTGACAGCAGGCCATAATGCTCTGGCAGGCGGATCACGTGTACGCCTGCACTTGGTGTAATGCGCGAGTCCGCATCGGCAAACACATACAGTTCTCCGCCGCGTGCCCGCACCTCCTGCATGTTCGATTTAAGCTTGTCGATCAGGTCATCGTTTGGCGCGATGGTTACCACCGGCATTTCTTCGGTGACCAGCGCCAGCGGACCGTGTTTTAGCTCGCCGGCCGGGTAGGCTTCGGCGTGGATGTACGAAATTTCCTTCAGTTTTAGTGCGCCTTCGAGTGCGATCGGGTAATGCAGGCCGCGACCGAGGAATAGCGCATTTTCGCGCCGGGCAAAACTCTCGGCCCAGGCGATGATTTGCGGTTCCAACGCGAGCACGGCGGAGATTGCCGCCGGCAGGTGGCGCAGGCGGCGCAGTAGCGCGGATTCATCTTCGGCCGTCAGACGGTTTTTGATTTTTGCCAGCGTTAGCGTCAGCAGGAACAGCGCTGCCAGCTGGGTGGTGAAGGCCTTGGTTGACGCGACGCCGACCTCGATGCCGGCGCGGGTGATGTATGCGAGCGCGCATTCGCGGACCATCGCGCTGGTGGCGACGTTGCAAATTGTCAGCGTATGCATCATCCCCTGTTCTCGCGCATGGCGCAGCGCGGCCAGCGTGTCGGCAGTTTCACCGCTCTGCGAGATGGTGATTACCAGCGTTTTCGGGTTGGGTACGCTGTAACGGTAGCGGTATTCGCTTGCGATTTCGACGCTGACTGGCAGACCGGCGATTGCTTCGATCCAGTATTTTGCGGTCAGTCCGGCGTAGTAGCTGGTGCCGCAGGCCAGAATCAGGATTGAGTCAACCTGGCGGAAGATATTCCCCGCGTTGTCGCCGAACAGTTCCGGCACGATGCCTTCGATGCCTTCGAGCGTATCGGCGATTGCGCGCGGCTGCTCGAAAATTTCCTTTTGCATGTAGTGTCGGTACGGACCGAGTTCAGCCGCGGCTGTGTATGCCTGCACGGTGCGCACTTCGCGTTTGGCGGCATTGCCATCGGCATCGCTGATGCTGTAGCGCTCGAGGTGCAGGTCGGCGACGTCGCCCTCTTCCAGATAAATGATGCTGTCGGTAGTGCCAGCCAGCGCCAATGCGTCCGAAGCGAGGAAATTTTCGCCCGTGCCAACACCGACGATTAGCGGCGAGCCGGCGCGTGCACCGACGATGCGATCCGGCTCGTCGCGGCAGATGACCGCGATCGCATACGCGCCAGCCAGCCGCTTGACCGCCTGTTTGACTGTGGCGCACAGATCACCTGCATACAGGTGGTCGATCAGGTGTGCGATGACTTCGGTGTCGGTCTGGCTTTCGAATTCATAGCCGAGGCTTCGCAGTTCGGCGCGCAGTTCGTCATGGTTTTCGATGATGCCGTTATGCACCAGCGCAATCCGGCCGCGCGAGAAATGCGGGTGAGCATTGGCCGAGGTCGGCGCCCCATGCGTGGCCCAGCGGGTGTGCGCAATGCCCAGCAGGCCGGCCTGTTGCGTTTCTGCGATCTGTTTTTCCAGTTCTGCTACGCGGGCGGTACTGCGTGCACGTTGCAATTCGCCATCAACTCGCAGAGCGATGCCGCACGAGTCGTAACCACGATATTCGAGCCTCTTCAGGCCTTCAATCAGTACAGGAGTGATATTGCGTTGCGCGATGGCGCCGACGATGCCGCACATAAACAGTGAGTTTTCGGATAAAAGGGGATAAGGTGGCCTTGCGAACCGGATAGTCTTGCTATTTTACCGTCAAAAACGGCGTGCCCTAAGCCACGTCGAGTTATTTCTATCGGTGATGGTCAGATTGGCAACTTTCTGGGATAGCCTCGGTCAGGCATGGGTTGCGGCCATTTGCGCAGACAGGAGAAAGTGGCAGAGCGCCATCATGCATAGGCACAGTTCAGATACTCCATCCATTGCTGGTGATGCAGTCACGCCAGTTGACGGTCATGGCGCTGACTGGAATGGCGAGGGTTCGTGTGCCAGTGTGCATCGGTCGTGTTGCGTGAGGTTCAATGCGGTAATAAGACTTGGTGCGAACGGAGTTGCTCACGTATGCAATGGCATGGGTCAATGCGCGCATCGTTCCGGAGCGTCAGAAAAGCCCTTTGAGCTTGCGTCACAGAGTCGCAGGAAAGGCCCTTTTGATCTGGTTGTTGTGTAATTAGCTCGAAATTTGGATGATATGCTGACGCAATCTGGAAAATTGACACGGGTCAACATCCTGTCGAGTGTGTGGCGAAATAGGCCTGAAATTCGTGTGGCCTCTCGTCGAAAATTTGCCAAATTGACCTACGTCAACCGTAATTTTGTGCCCCATGCGTCATACTTATAGGGCAATACGCCTTTTATTAATAAAAGCACCCTGCGTTTCAACAATCAATGAAGAGAGGATCCTCTTAATATGAGCACTGAGAATGAAGTGGAATTGGTCGACGCATTTTATATGCTGATCGAGAGCCTGAAAAACAACGGTATCAAGAACATCTTTGGTATTCCTGGTATTCCTATCACGGCACTGACCCGCTCTTGGCAGGCTGATGGCGGTAAATATTTCGGTTTCCGTCATGAAACGAATGCTGCTATGGCAGCAGGTGCTTCCGGTTATCTGACCGGCGTACCGGGCGTTTGCTTGACCACTCCGGCACCTGGCTTCCTGAATGGTCTGGCTGGTGCTGCTAACGCCACCCAGAACGGTTTCCCGATGATTCTGTTGAGCGGTACGGCTGGCCGTCGTGATACCGACCTGCAAAAAGGCGCATTCGAAGAAATGGATCAGCTGGCTGCTGCACGTCAGCACGTTAAAGCATCCTATCGTGTGAACCACATCGAAGACCTGCCAATCGCTATGGCGCGTGCAGTTCGTACCGCCGTTTCCGGCCGTCCAGGCGCTGTATACCTCGACCTGACGCACGAAATGCTGACCATGACCCTGCCGAAGGCCAAGGCTGACGAACTGCTGTTTACGCCAGTTGACCCGGCTCCGCGGCAACCTGCTGATCCGGCTGCTATCAAGCGCGCTGTTGAAATGCTCAAGGGCGCGAAGAAGCCGGTTATCCTGCTGGGCAAAGGCGCTGCTTATGCTCAGTGCGATGCTGACATCAAGGCGCTGGTTGAAGAAACCGGTATCCCGTTCCTGCCGATGTCCATGGCAAAAGGCCTGATCTCCGATCACCACCCGCTGAACGCTGGCGCTGCTCGTTCCTACGCGCTGCCAGAGTGCGACGTTTGCCTGATCATCGGTGCTCGTATTAACTGGCTGCTGGGTCATGGCAAGGGCCCGACCTGGGGCAACAAGCTGAAGAAATTCATCCAGGTTGAAATCAAGGCCGACGAAATCGACAGCAACGTACCTGTTGCAGCACCGGTAGTTGGCGACATCGCTTCTGTTGTTGCTCAACTGCGTGAAGGCCTGAAAGGCATGCCGAAAGCTGATGCTGAGTGGGTTGGTGGTATCCAGTCCCGCGTAAACGCAAGCAAGGAGAAACTGGCGCCGACTCTCGTGAAAGAGACTGCACCGGGCATGATGAACTATCGCAACTCCTTGGGCGCTGTTCGTGACGTTCTGGCGAAATATCCGGAAACCATCCTCATCAACGAAGGCGCGAACGCTCTCGACAACACCCGTATGATCGTCGACATGACCCTGCCACGCAAGCGTCTCGACACCGGTACCTGGGGCATCATGGGTATGGGTATGGGTTCCTGCATTGGCGCAACGGTTGCGACCGGCAATGCAGTTGTTGCAGTTGAAGGTGACTCCGCATTCGGCTTCTCCGGTATGGAAGTAGAAACCATCGCTCGCTACAAGCTGCCGATCACCGTTGTTGTCATGAACAACGGCGGTATCTACAAAGGTAACGAGGAAAATGCTGGTGGCTTCGACGATCCGTCGATCTCCAGCTTCACGCCGGGTGCTCGCTACGACATGATGATGACGGCATTCGGTGGTGTTGGTGTTTCCGTTGACACACCGGCTGCACTGGCTGCTGCTATCGAAGAAGGCATCAAGTCCCGCAAGCCGACGCTGATCAACGCGATCATCGACCCGGATGCAGGTGTTGAGTCTGGCCGTATCTCGAATCTGAACATCGAGCGCAAGAAGAAGGCCTAAGCAATTAGAGCCGAAGGTAGCTGATATGGTCTGACCAGAGAGCTTCCGACTAGCAAGTTATGCCCCCTGAATGAATGTTCAGGGGGCATTTTTTATGCGCAGCAGTGCGCTGGTGCACATAAAAAAACCGGAAAGCAAGTTCCCGGTTTTTTATCACGTCACTGGTTCAGCCAGCTCATATTTTCTTATACGTCTATGCGCCTGACGCCTGATCGATCCATGCAGCGACGTTGATTGCCCAGTAGGCACGGTCAAAGTCAAATAGTGAACTCTCCGGGTACGTGTCCAGCAATGCTTGCTCAACCCTCACGCCGATGTCATTAAACTTTTCAGCATTGCTGGGGTTGTAAACCTTGCCTGAAGCTTTGTCGACCAACTTCATGTTGGGCAGGATAATGAAGTCGCCGTGTTTTGTTTTGGTCGTTCCGCCAAAAGCCTTGAGGAAAGGGAGGACGACGCCCTTTTGCATGGCGTCATACATCCATTTGTCAAAGGTCTTTACCTTGTCCAAATCTTCTTCCGCGATAGGCGCGTCGGCTTCGGGCAAGGCATTGTCAAGCTTCCATAGCGTATGGGCAAAGGCGGATGGCAGTACCTGCTTGTGCAAGTTCGCAGCAAATCGATTCTGAATTACTTTCAGATTGGCTTGGTATCCGTGAGCCGCAAGCACCCAGACTTCCTGCATATGTTCTTCTTCGCCATACGAAGCCAGCCCGACTGGTGTGCCTAAAGACAGCACGGAGCGCAAATCTCCGCCAGCTATCCATGAATTGCTGTTGATAATGAATCCCGGATGGAAAATAAACACCAGATCCGGGGCCGGACGATGGGCTCTGGCAGCCATGTATTCGCCAAGTGTAAGAGGAAAGCGAGGTGGTGCTTCAAGGTGCGCCATCTTGGCGGACATGGTGGATTTTTTGGGTTCCAGGGGGAAAGCGTTGCCCCCGAAGACCTCGGGCACATTCGAATCGAGCCCTTTGCCAACCAGATCAACAGTTACTTGCATGTCCGGCTTGCCCAAAAAGAGCGGCAAGAATTGGTACCAGCGCCCGTCGTCGAGCGTATCCATGCCGTGTGCTGCGCCTGCGATCACAATATCAAGTGCTGACTGTTCCTTCAGCGCTGGCGCAAATTCGTCCATCCATAAGGAGATGGATGCAACTGGTGCAAGCGCATAGCTCAGTGCATCACTCGGATAGTTCGCCAGCGCTCTGCCTTGCGACGAACGGAGAAAGTCGCGTAGCACATAGCGCCATTCTTTGTGAGAAGTGAGGGATTTCGTCATTTGCTGCCTTTGCGGCGATAGGTTGGGTGTGAGTTACTTACACTGCAGGTTTGATAATACTGTTCAACGGATCGCCTCGCCATGCTTGGATACACGACGAAACGCGTCTTATTGGCTCTCTGACTTTGGCTCACAAGGCTTCGTTTCCTGCTGGGGGGCAAATTGATTTGCGAGCGAGAGCACCAAACTCCCCCATTACCAGGATATGCGCGCCGCTAAAAACAAGATTCTTGCATCAAGGAAAACACCCCCAGAAGGGGGTGTTTGATGTCGTATGATGCCTCAAGAGTGGTGTCGCTAATATCACATTCTGCTTTTTAAGGCGAAGCTTCCATAAAGAGGCTTAATTCTTCAGGGCAGCCTCAAAAAATTCCGTGATCCGCTTTTGATACCTGTCGCCATAACGCTCTGTCATGGCTGCCAAGTGCCGTCCTTGCGGAATCAGTTCGAGTGCTTTCGGTTCTTTTGCTTCCGCAAACAGTCGCTCCGAGTATTCGTGCGGCATGATGCTGTCACGTGTGCCGTGAATAATCAGCAGTGGGATAGGCGAGAGTTGGGATACATATTGCGCGCCGCAGTAAGCATCGTCAGCCTCGTAAGTGAAGCCCTCGCCTGGACGCCTATCGTCAACCATTGTGGAGTATGAATAAAATGGCGATTCAACAGCAACCGCGCGAATACCTTCGCGGTTGATGGCTGCAGCGGCAATCGCCAGCGATCCACCAAGGCTTTGTCCAAAAATGAAAATTTTGCTGGTATCGATGTCCGTGCGGGAACGCAGGTAGGTGATGGCAGCCACGGCATCATCCAGGATGCCTTTGGGCTCGGCAGTGCCAAAGGATTTGCCAAAGCCGCGATAGTCAAACGCGAGAATGTTATAGCCCTGATCAGGCAGCCAGCCTGCAAATTGCCAAGTCGAAGCAATGTTGCCTGAGTTGCTGTGCATGTGGATGACAGTGCCTTTGGCTTCTTTGGGGCTGCTTACCGTGGTGGCGGGAAGAAACCAGCCGGTCAGCTGTTGACCATCTTTGCTGCTGAAGCGGACATTTTCAAAATCGAGACCAAATCGTTCCAAGGGCGTGGCGCCAAGAATGTTGTCAGGATAATAGATTTTTTTGTACATGATATGGGCGAAGGAAAAAGGGTGAAAAAAAGGCAGAGCAAATACCCCTGCTGCATACATGGGATGATGCCTTGCTTTAGTCGCTAACTTATGAATTGTAGCACTACAAAATGCGGTATTCAGGCACCGGACAGTAAGGGAATTCGAATGTAGGGAAATACATGATGCGCCAGGTTCAGGTTACAGCAGCGCTTGCTCAAAATGGTCGATCATCATGTCCTGGTATGTGGTGCCATAGCGTTCAGTCATGATATCAAGGTGGTCTCCGCCTTCAACGGTCACCATGCGTTTCGGTTCATTCGCTTCAGCCAGCAGCATTTGCGAGTGCGCGTAAGGCACGATTTTGTCACTTGTGCCATGGATCAGCAGTAAGGGAACAGGAGCCAGCTTGGCGATATGAGTGGTCGCGCTCCAGCTTTCATCCACGATCATTCCCTCGCCTGGCATTCGGTCATCAGACAGTGCCGTGTAAGAATGGAAGGGCGCTTCTGCCAGCACAGCGCGCACGCCCTTCGGGCTGGCACCAACGGCAGCGATGGCAATCATGCCGCCCAGGCTTTGACCGAAAGCGAAGATCTTGCTCGTGTCGATGTCGGAGCGCGAACGGACATAATCAAGCGCCGCCACGGCATCTTCGAATACGCCCTTGGGTTCCGGCTTGCCATGCGATTGTCCATATCCGCGATAGTCGAACACCAATACGTTGTATTTGCGCTTTGGCACCCATTCCACGTAAGGCCATTGTGCCGTCATGTTCTGCGCATTGCCATGCATGTGTACCACCGTTCCGCGGGCATCCCCTGCGGATGCCACACCTACAGCAGGGAGAAACCAGCCGGACAGTTGCGTCCCGTCGGCGCTACGGAAAATAACCGGCTCGAACATTAGTCCGGCGCGTTCTGGCGAATCGTAGTTGATGCGATCAGGAATATAGAATGAGCTGTACACAGGCAATGCGTGTTGAAAATTGATCTTGGTGCCCGCAGTAATGTGACGGCATATTTGTTTGGTCGGGTTGAGAGGTTTCTAACCGCCGGCCTATGCGTCCCGAACGTAGCGATTCACCAATCTAAGCTCCTCCCCGAATTGGGCGATTCAGTGGCTTCTCGCTACTGAGAAACCTGTTAATTGTATTAGGGATCCCTTGAATTGGCTAGGTGGATGCGAAAGAATTGCACCGGCAATGTTGCTCAGGTGCTCGAAGATTTCCTTCGGCATGTAGTGGCGATACGGGCTGCGTTTGACAGCCGCTTAGGCGACAGTCAGGCGCCTGGCAGCTTGCTAGACGGCAGTGCACAGGTCGCCCTGATATAGGTAGCGGCTAGGTGCGCAATGCCGCACATAAGAAACCTTAAGCCAGAAAAAGCCCGGTTCCTATTCGAAACCGGGCTTGCGCTGAATTGTGTCGGGAAGAAGCGTTATTTCTTCGATTTTGCCTTTTTGGTCGAACTGCCCAAACCCCACTTCCAGTCACGGATCTCTGGCATGTCGTCGCCATACTGCGCCACATATGCCTTGTGTTCCAGCAGTTTGTCGCGCAGCAGTTTTTGCAGGTAGGCTGCGCTGGAGCCAAGTTGCGGCAGACGGTCGATCACGTCCATCACCAGGTGGAAGCGGTCGAGATCGTTCATCACCACCATGTCGAATGGTGTGGTGGTGGTGCCCTCTTCCTTGTAGCCGCGCACATGCAGGTTCTTGTGGTTGGTGCGGCGGTAGGTCAGGCGGTGGATCAGCCACGGGTAACCGTGGAACGCGAACACGATCGGCTTGTCCTTGGTGAATATCATGTCAAAGTCCTTGTCGGACAGTCCGTGCGGATGCTCGGATTGCGGCTGCAGCGTCATCAGATCGACCACATTGACTACGCGCACCTTCAGGCCGGGCAGATGCTCGCGCATGATTTCAACCGCAGCCAGCGTTTCCAGTGTCGGCACGTCGCCGGCGCAAGCCATGACCACATCCGGCTCACCACCTTGGTCGTTGCTGGCCCAGTCCCAGATGCCGACACCGACTGTGCAGTGCTTGATGGCTTCATCCATAGTCAGGAATTGTAGTGCCGGCTGCTTGCCGGCCACCACGACGTTGATGTAGTGGCGGCTCTTCAGGCAGTGGTCGGTGACCGACAGCAGGGTGTTGGCATCCGGCGGCAGGTAAACGCGCGTGATGGTCGCTTTCTTGTTCATCACGTGATCGAGAAAGCCCGGGTTTTGGTGGCTCAGGCCATTGTGGTCCTGGCGCCAGACGTGCGAGGACAACAGGTAGTTCAAGGACGGAATCTGGCGGCGCCACGGGATGCGGCGCGAGATTTCCAGCCACTTGGCGTGCTGGTTGAACATCGAGTCGACGATGTGGATGAACGCTTCGTAGCAGGAGAAGAAACCGTGGCGGCCGGTCAGCAGGTAGCCTTCGAGCCAGCCTTGGCACTGGTGTTCGCTCAAGACTTCCATCACGCGACCATTCGGCGCAAGGTGGTCATCATATGAATGGATTGTTTCGGTCCAGGTGCGGTTCGTGACTTCCATTACCGCATTCCAGCGGTTGGAATTGTTTTCATCCGGGCTGAACACGCGGAAATTTTTCATGTTCTGCTTCATCACGTCGCGGATGAAGGTACCTTGCACACGCGTGGCTTCTGCCTCGACCGTACCGGGTCGGTCGAACTTGACCTCGTATTTGCGGAAATCTGGCATCTTCAGGTTGCGCATCAAGATGCCGCCATTCGCATGCGGATTCGCGCCCATGCGGCGGTTGCCCGTCGGCGCCAGTTCGGCCAGCTCAGGCAGTAATGTGCCGTTTTTGTCGAACAGTTCGTGGTGCTTGTAGCTTTTCATCCACTGTTCGAGTTGCTTCAGGTGATCCGGGCGTTTCGCCAGTTCGGATAGTGGCACCTGGTGCGAGCGGAAGGTGCCTTCGACTTTCTTACCGTCTACTACCCCCGGGCCGGTCCAGCCCTTCGGCGTGCGCAGCACGATCATCGGCCAGTTCGGGCGCTGCTTGAAACCCTTGCTGCGGGCATCCTTCTGGATTTGCTTGATTTCTGCGATCACGGTGTCCATGGTCGCGGCCATGCGCTGGTGGATGTTCGGCAGGTCGTCGCCTTCGACGTAATACACTTTGTGGCCGTAACCTTTGAACAGGGCGTCGAGTTCGTCCTGCGGGATGCGCGCCAGCATGCACGGCCCGGCAATTTTGCCGTCGTTCAGGTGCAGGATAGGCAGCACCGCGCCGTCGGTAACCGGGTTGAGGAACTTGTTCGAGTGCCAGCTGGTCGCCAGCGGGCCGGATTCGGCTTCGCCATCGCCAACCACGCAGGTGACGATCAGATCCGGGTTATCGAAAGCGGCGCCGTAAGCGTGTGACAGCGCATAACCGAGTTCGCCGCCTTCATGGATCGAGCCGGGCGTTTCGGCCGCGACGTGGCTGGGAATGCCGCCAGGGAAGGAAAACTGCTTGAACAGTTTTTTCATGCCATCTTCGTCGGGCGACACGTTCGGGTAGAACTCGCTGTAGGTGCCTTCCATATAGGTATTCGCCACCAGCCCTGGGCCCCCGTGTCCGGGGCCGGTGATGTAAATCATGTCCAGATCATGGTTCTTGATGACCCGGTTGCAATGCAGGTAGATGAAGTTCAGTCCGGGCACGGTGCCCCAGTGGCCCAAGAGGCGCGGCTTGACGTGCTCGAGCTTCAGCGGTTCTTTCAGCATCGGGTTGTCGAGCAGGTAAATCTGGCCGACGGACAGATAGTTCGCTGCCCGCAGGTACATGTCCATTTTCTTTAGCAAGTCGGGGGAAAGGGGTTTGTCTTTGGCTGCGGGTGCTTTGGCGTTCTTCTTCATCTTCCAGATCCTTTTCCTGTTTTGATGGTCACCCTGTTTGCCTGAAATCGGCGCGGAGGGCTGTGCTATGGCGAAACGGCGGTCTTGCGACCGGATGATGCGGGAAAATCGGTATCTTGGAACGATACATCAGTGCATAGCAATCATGCAATGCTGAAAGGTTTGTATCTTGATATGGATTAAACCATGGCCGTGCTGTGGGCAAATGACGTCGGCCGGAGGGTGATGCTACGGGGAGCGAATCAGGGCATTGCGCAGCGGGAGCGGGTTGTGAGAAAGGGCGGGGGTATATGCAAGAACCGCATGGTGTCGCGATATTTCATCATGGCTTTTGAAAATACCCGGTGGGGTATGCAATTTACTTCTTTTTCACCGGGCGTTGCCAGTCTTCGCGGGTAGTAGGTTTGGCGCGCGTAACCACCAGCGAACCTGCGGGGGCGTTGCGCGTCAGTGTGGTGCCGGCACCAATGGTTGCTCCTTTGCCAACGGTTACCGGTGCGACCAGTTCGCAATTAGTGCCGATGAAGGCGTCGTCCTCAATGATGGTTTCGTGCTTGTTTGCGCCGTCATAATTGCATGTGATGGCGCCGGCGCCGATGTTTACGCGCGCGCCGACGGTTGAATCGCCGACATAGGCCAAGTGGTTGGCCTTGCTGTGCGCAGCAATGCGGCTGTTCTTGACTTCGACAAAGTTGCCGATATGGACGTCTTCGCCCAGCGTTGCGCCGGGTCGAAGGCGCGCATACGGGCCAATGATCGAAGCTTCGCCGACGACCGCACCGTCGATATGGCAGAAGGGGCGGATTTGCGCGCCGGCCTTGATGACGGCATCCCTGATGACGCAGTGAGCGCTCACTGATGCGCCGTCGCCTATGGTTACGTCGCCTTCGAAGATGCAGTTGACGTCAATGCTCACGTCCCGGCCGCAGGTCAGCGTGCCGCGCACGTCAATGCGTGCCGGGTCGGCCAGTGTCACGCCCTGTTCCAGCAGCGCATGGGCGATATTCTGCTGGTGGATGCGCTCCAGTTCAGCCAGTTGCACCTTGCTGTTCACGCCCAGCGTTTCCCATGCGGCATCCGGTTGCGCGGCAACGACTTCGATGCCATCGGCAACGGCCATTGCAACAATATCGGTCAGGTAATATTCTTTTTGCGCATTGTTGTTCGACAGTGCGCCCAGCCATTGCTTGAGCTTGGCGGTCGGAATCGACATGATTCCGGTATTGACTTCATCGATTGCTTTTTCGGCTTCGCTAGCGTCCTTTTGTTCGACGATGCGGGTGATTGCGCCGTTTTGGCGGACGATGCGGCCATAACCGGTCGGGTCTGGCAGGTTGACGGTCAGGATTCCCAGTTTGTCGTTGCCGGCAACCGCCCGCAGGCGGCGCAACGTGGCGGTGGTGGTCAGCGGTACGTCGCCATAAAGCACCAGCGTGGATGTGGCATCGTCCAGGCGGGGTGCGGCCTGCATCACCGCGTGGCCGGTACCCAGTTGCGGTTGTTGCAGGGCAAATGCGAGATCCGGGGCGGCAAGCATGGCGGGAACCTGGTCGCCGCCGTGGCCATAAACGATGCACAGTGTCGAGGGCGACAGCGTGCGCGCAGTATCGACCACATGCGCGAGCAGCGGCTTGCCGGCCAGCGGGTGCAGTACTTTTGGCAGATCCGACTGCATGCGCTTGCCCATGCCGGCGGCGAGGATGACAATATTCATGAGGGTTTGCGGCTGCGCAGCCATCAGGTTCAGATTTTGCCCTGATTTTTCAGGCGGCTCAGGGTTTCCGCAGACAGGTTCAGGTACGATGCCAGTTCTTTCTTGGGCATCCTGTCATATAGATCGGGGTTCTTGCGCAGGAATCTGTGCACGCGGCCCGGAGCGTCCAGCAGGTGCAGTGTAATCGTGTGCGCCATGATGCTGCTCATGATGCTAAGCACTTCCAGTTCGAACCGCTGTTTGACTTTCGGGCGAGCTTCGATAAAGGAAACCCACTGCTGCAGCGGCAGTTTGGCCACGCGCGCCTTGGTTACGGCTACGACGCTGAACGGGGCGGGTTTGTTCAGTCGCCAGGAAGCGTAGGTCGCTTCCATGTTGCGCTCGCTGGTGAAGCGCAGAATCATCTCTTTGGCGTTCTGGTTGGCGACGGTGCGTTTCAATACCCCGTCCAGAACAAAGATGACATCGAGTTCCCGGTCGCCCTGATGCAGCAGGCAGTTGCCCTTGACGTGGTCTTCGATATCCAGATATGGTTCCAGTTCAGCCATCTCCCGCGCGGTCATGCCCTTCAGAACAGCATTCTGGGTGAGCTGCACGCGGATGATGTTTTTTTCCGGATGATTCGATATCAAGGCCATGAATTAATCGGTCCTGTTGGCGTAGACCGATAGCCTATCCAGAAAATTGACGGAGGTCAAGAATCAAAATAAAGTGATTTTGAAAATTGACTGAGGTCAAGAAATTATCCGCGCGGGAGCCGCTATGATAGCAATTGGCTTAAAAAAAGTCTGGTGGATGGCGTTGAATTATTGCTGTGTGATTGGCTTGTGGCGCGGCAATTTGACGGCCTGGTTACCGGGTTATTTTTATTAAGGCATGCAGGGCGGGCCAGTTGTTTCTTTTGGTGTCGTTTCGGCAAGTTTGGTCGATCTTAAGCGTCGCGGATATTGGGGTGCGGTACATGGGTAAAGCAGCTTTTTTTGGCGTTACTGAAGAGATGCGGAGCATGGAGGCATGCGGCGCTGGTATTTGCGTCATCGACCGGGCGGTAAGTACATAATTGCAGCTGGCAAGACCAATGGGGGAAGTATTTACTTCCCCCATTGCACAAAAAGGGTACGTAAGTACTGGAAAATCAAACTAACTGATTCATTGGAGGTAGTTTAATATGGGTA
>JAGSYW010000052.1 GCA_018262475.1 Burkholderiaceae bacterium
CTCTTATCCTGAAAACCCCCTCAAGCTAAACGCTTCGAGGGGGTTTTTGCTTTCCACACACTGAAACAAATCCCAATCCCACATCAAACTCGCCAACGGGTCTTTGGGATGGCTGGAAAAGGTTCGGGAATTGATGCACCTTAGCCGGCCATTTGACAGGCTAGCGAATGCTTATTTGTTGTTCTGGTAGAACTCGCTGATTTGTTTTCATGCGAATACCCACGCCTGAGGCTACGATAAAGAAGGCAGATCCTTGTGGCAGAAATAAATATGCGAGCGAACACCAATTAAATTTGTTGTCCTTAGCTTATTGCGTTGATGTTATGGCTGGCCGTACCATCATTTTTCTAAGTTGCGGCAGGATGTGATTGCGCTCGCGGACGGATGCATGCCGATGCCGTGGTAAAGCGGGCTACTGGGCGCTTCTGCATTGTGCCTTGGGCGAACATGAGCGGCATTTTGCGCCGTAACGGATTCAACTGAGAGATGAAAAGGAAGGAATCATCAATGAAAAACCTGAAACGAAACCTTGTGGCGGTAGGTATGATGCTGGCGCTGGCCGTGCCGTCGTTCGCGCAGAATGTAATCAAGTTGTCGACCACGACCAGCACCGAAAACTCCGGCTTGCTGAAATATTTGCTGCCGACGTTTGAGGCCAAAACGAAAACCAGGGTGCATGTGATTTCGGTTGGCACTGGCAAGGCGCTGGAACTGGCGAAAAATGGGGATGTTGATGTGACGCTGGTGCATGCGCGTCCGTCTGAGGACAAGTTCGTGGTCGAAGGGCATGGTGTCAACCGACGCGACGTGATGTATAACGATTTCATTCTTGTCGGCCCGGCCAGCGATCCGGCCGGCATTAAGGGCAGCACGGGCGTGATTGCGGCGATGCAAAAGATTGCCGCCAGCAAGATTCGCTTCATTTCGCGCGGCGACAATTCAGGCACTGACCAGATGGAACAGGCGTACTGGAAGGAAGCAGGCGTGAAACCGAGTGGCCGCGCCTATGTGTCAGCTGGTCTGGGCATGGGTGAAGTGCTGACGATGGCGGCCGAAATGCAGGGGTACACGCTGACCGACCGCGCCACCTATGGCGCCTACCGCGCGAAAACTGGGTTGGCGATCCTGATGGAAGGAGACCAGAAAATGTTCAACCCGTACGGCATCATCGCGGTCAATCCGGCGAAGCACAAAGGCATCAACTACAAAGGGGCGATGCAGCTGATCAACTGGATGACGTCGAAGGAAGGGCAGGCGAAAATTGCCGCGTTCAAGGTTGATGGACAGCAACTGTTCTTCCCGTCGGCCAAGTTGAAGCGTTAAGCGAGGCTGACCAGCGCCAGCCTCGCCAGGTCTACATATCGTCCGTGCCCCGCCGTCTTGATGCTGACCGGGCACGTTGGCTTCGGTCAGCATCAGTCGGTGGCATTGTCGGCGGTTTTGGGGACAGCCGGTGAGCAGGGTTAAAATAACTGACCAAAGTGGCAGTTTCGGTCAGTAAGGCCTGAAAAATATACTCCCGTTAGTATTTAAAAATGACTAGCAAATATGAGGCCTGGGGCTGCGTTTTTGATATATACCCCTAGTTGTTTCGGTGTGGTGGTGGTCGATGTTTGCGCCGAGACGCATTCTGGGGCGAAAGTGGCGTCATGCCTGCCGCTTATGCCATCCGAGAATACAGGCGCAGCGAAGGACGAAAAACCTGTTGATTCAATGGGTTAAAGGGGGGCGAAAAAAAACGGTTTAATTTTGCGCAAAATGCGCCAATTTGAGGCGATTTTGGTCTGTTTTTGGCGTAAAATTGACAGGTGTTCGCATCTCGATGAGCTGTATGGCCGAATCGCATGCGTTTTCGTTTTCAAAGCTCATCTCTATTTCGTTGATAAATGACCATCAAGTCCGATAAGTGGATACGCCGCATGGCGGAGCAGCACGGCATGATTGAACCGTTTGAGCCTGGGCAGGTGCGGACGGTGAATGATCAGCGCATCGTTTCCTACGGTTTGTCGTCCTATGGCTATGACATCCGCTGCGCCGACGAATTCAAGATTTTTACCAACATCAATAGCACCATCGTCGATCCGAAGAATTTCGACGAAAACTCGTTTGTTGATGTAAAAAGCGATGTGTGCATCATTCCGCCGAACTCGTTTGCGCTGGCGCGTACGGTCGAATACTTCCGCATTCCGCGCAGCGTGCTGACGGTTTGTCTGGGCAAATCAACCTACGCGCGCTGCG
The DNA here is from genome assembly GCA_018262475.1 of Burkholderiaceae bacterium. Classification (GTDB taxonomy): domain Bacteria; phylum Pseudomonadota; class Gammaproteobacteria; order Burkholderiales; family Burkholderiaceae_D; genus QZKY01. The sequence continues at coordinate 2,239 of JAGSYW010000052.1, forward strand.
GTATCATCGTCAACGTCACACCGTTCGAACCGGAATGGGAAGGTTTCGTTACTTTGGAATTCTCGAACACCACGCCGCTGCCGGCGAAAATTTATGCGTGGGAAGGTTGCGCGCAGGTACTGTTTTTCGAGAGCGACGAGATTTGCGAAACTTCGTACCGGGATCGCGATGGCAAATATCAGGGTCAGAGCGGAGTGACCCTTCCGAAGGCTTGATGAACTAGGCGACAGGAGAACCGATATGCCGATTTTCTACCTGCGTCGCCTGACGGGCAAAGACCGGAACGTCACGTCAAATCTGCATCTCGGCATGTGGCTGGCATTCATTGCTGGCGCCATGAATGCCGGTGCCTACCTCGCTGTAAGGCAATACACATCCCACATGACCGGCATTGTATCGTCGATGGCGGATGGTATGGCGCTTGGTAACTTTAAGCTGGCACTAGCAGGATTAGGGGCACTGGTCAGTTTCATGATTGGCGCAGCTATTTCCGAAATGTTGATCATGTGGGGGCGTAACCACAACCTGCAAAGCGAATATGCACTGTGCCTGACGCTGGAAGCGATACTGCTGCTGGCATTCGGCGTGTTGGGCGAATATTTCCACGACATCATGGGGCTGTTCGTTTCATGCACCGTGATGTTACTCTGTTTTACCATGGGGTTGCAAAATGCAATCATCACCCGCATCTCAAACGCCTTGATTCGCACGACCCACATGACCGGCATCGTTACCGACATTGGCATCGAACTTGGGCGCATGTGCTACTGGAACCGGAAGGTTGACAAGGAAGATAAGGCATATGTGCGCGCGAACCGGGACAGGCTCAATTTGTTTGCCATTTTGCTGGCGATGTTCTTTATCGGTGGCTTAACCGGAGCGCAGGGATTCAAGCACATGGGATTCTGGGCGACGGTTCCGTTGGCGCTGATTCTTATGATTTTGGCGATTGTGCCAGTGGTGGATGACGTAACAACGCACCTGAAACACTGATTTTGATGACAAATGGCTACCATGCCGCAATCGTTCCACTGGCCCGTACGTGTTTATTTTGAAGACACGGATTCGGGCGGGGTGGTGTATTACGCCAACTACCTCAAATTCTTCGAGCGTGCGCGCACCGAATGGCTGCGCGCGGCAGGCGCAAGCCAGCAGGCGCTGATGGAAAAGCATCGCATCATGTTTGTCGTTGCCGGCGTGGCGCTGGATTATCTCGCGCCAGCCAGGCTGGATGATGAGTTGGGCGTGACGGTGACGGTCGAACGTCTTGGCCGCGCATCGGTACAGTTCGCGCAGCAGGCCCGGCGCGGCGACATGCTGCTGGCAAACGGCAGTATCCGGGTCGTCTGCGTTGATTCCTCAACCATGAAACCGAAGCCGGTGCCGGCCGAAGTGCTGGCAAAAATGCGCGCTCAGGTATAGGCTAACAAAAGATGTCTTATTCGAATCCAATCGTGCCTATTTCTTTACAGGTTGTTACAACACCTGATGCCTGTGTCCGCAACGCGTATCATTTCTCAGTCCTCATTTTATCCATGCTCCAATGAATGTCTCACACGATCTCTCCTTTGTTTCTCTGATTACCGGCGCCTCGCTGATTGTGCAGCTGGTGATGGCGCTGCTGCTTGTCGGGTCGGTGATGAGCTGGAATTATATTTTTCGCAAGATGTTTGCCATCCGGCGGGCGCGCCGCCAGACCGACGAGTTCGAACGCGCGTTCTGGTCCGGCGGCAGCCTGCAGAGCCTGTACCAGAGCGCCAGCAACAGCAGGGACAGTGGTGCGCTGGAGCGGATTTTCGAAGCGGGCATGAGCGAGTTCCTGAAGGCAAAAAATTCCCTCGCAGGCAAGCAGAATACCGACCCGACAGCGATGCTCGAAGGCGCGCGCCGCGCAATGCACGCTGCCTACCAGAGGGAAATGGACAGTCTGGAATCGCATCTGGCTTTTCTGGCATCGGTTGGCTCGGTTTCACCTTATATCGGCCTGTTCGGTACGGTTTGGGGCATCATGAATTCGTTCCGTGGGCTGGCTAATGTTCATCAGGCAACGCTGTCGGCGGTTGCGCCGGGCATCGCCGAAGCGCTGGTGGCGACCGCAATCGGCCTGTTCGCTGCGATTCCGGCGGTGGTGGCGTTCAACCGCTATTCGCATGACATCGACCGGCTTTCGATTCGTTTCGAAAGCTTCATCGAAGAATTTTCCAACATCCTGCAACGGCAGTCGCGCTAGGAGAGGAAATGGCCGGATCGCTGCGTGGCGGGCGCACCCGCAAATTCAAGTCGGAAATCAATGTCGTGCCATACATCGACGTGATGCTGGTGCTGTTGGTGATTTTCATGGTGGTCGCGCCGCTGACCACGCCCGGTACGGTCAATCTGCCGACTGCAGAAAAATCGGCTGAGCCGCCGACCGAATACATTCAGGTTTCGCTGCGTGCCGATGCGACGCTTGAAATCGGCATCAAGCAATCGAAACAGGGCGGCGCGAAGACCGAAACCATGCCCGATCGCCCTGCGCTGCTAAAAAAACTGCGTGCGCTGCATGACGCCAATCCCAAATATGCGGTGCTGATTGCAGCTGACAAGGAAAGCCGCTACGACGACGTGATGCAGCTGGTTTCCGAAGCGAAGAAAGCTGGCATCGAACGTGTCGGCCTGGCGACCCGATAGGCGCGACGAGGCAATCAGATGACAGGCGCGGCGCCATACTCCATCCCGAAGGAACCCGGTGGCACGAGTTCTGCCGTGCTGGCGGTGGTCGTGCACATGCTGCTGCTGGCATTCCTGTGGATCGGGGTGTCGTGGCAAAGCCAGGCGCCTGGTGGGGTCGAGGCCGAAGTGTGGGATGTGAAATATCGCGAAGCGGCGCCGAAGGAAGCCGAGGAGCCGGGGCCGGTATCGATGCAGGAAACGCCGCAACCGCAGCCGAAGCCAGTCGAACCTGTCAACAAAACTCCGCCTCCGCCCGTTACTAAGGCTGTTGAAAAAGCGCCAGCGGCAAAGCCGGTGGTGAACAGGCCTGACATTGCACTGGAGCAGGAAAAAAAACGTCAGGCGGAAGCGAAGAAAAAGGCGGACGAGGACAAACGCAAGAAAGAAGCCGAAGCCAAGCGCCAGAAGGACGAAGCCGATAAACGCGCCAAGCGCGAGAAGGAAAAGGCGGACGCGGCCGCCAAGAAGAAGCAGGATGAGGCCGACCGGAAGCTGCGTGACAAAATGCGGGCAGAAGACATGCGCCGCCTGACGGGCACCATTGGCGGGGCAGGACGCGGCGGCACCGGCGGCAAGGGGACGGCAGCGCGCTCGACTGGCGATAACAGGTTCGAAGCCAGCTATGGCGACAAGATCCGGGCGAAGATCAAGTCGAATACTCGCTACTCCGCCCCGGCAGGAGTGAGCGGCAATCCGGCGGTCGAATTCGACGTGGAACTGTTGCCGGATGGAAGTTTGCGGCGACCACCGCGCAAGGTCAAATCTTCCGGCTTGCCTGGATTTGACGAGGCTGTGTTGCGAGGGATCGAGAAGTCGGTGCCGTTCCCGGTTGACAAATCCGGCCGGGTTCCGGCTGAAGTAAGAGTGAAGTACAACCTGAAAGACTAGCGGAAAATAAAAATGGCCTCCCTGCTGCGAACCTTCTTTTCAGTCATCCTGTTCCTCCTTTCTGTAATGTTCACGCCCGCACAGGCGCAGTTGCGGGTCGAAATTTCCGGCGTCGGCGCCAGCCAGATACCGGTGGCGATAGCTAGTTTTGCCAATGAAGCGATGGCGCCGCAGCAGGTGACGGCGATCATCAGGGCCGATCTGGAGCGCAGCGGCTTCTTTAAAATCATCGACGCAGGCCGCGTGATCACGGAAGAAACACCGGTGAACCATGCCGAATGGCGCTCGAAGGGCGCAGATGCGCTGGTGGTCGGCAGCGTGCAGCGGCTGTCGGACGGGCGGGTCGAAGTGCGATACCGCCTGCTCGATACCATCAAATCGGTTTCGCTGTCCGGCCTGACACTGACGGGGCAGCCGCAGCGCACCCGCCTCCTAGGGCACCAGATTGCCGATGATATTTACGAAAAGCTGACCGGCGTGCGCGGCATATTCGCGACGCGCATGGCGTATGTGACCCGAGCCGGCCGCGAATACCGGCTGGAAGTGGCCGATGCGGATGGTGATTCCGTTCAGGTCGCACTGCGTTCGAACGAACCGATCATTTCGCCAGCATGGTCGCCGGACGGTACCAAGGTGGCGTATGTGTCGTTCGAGCACAAGAAGCCGGTGGTGATTGTGCAGAATCTGGTTACCCGCCAGCGCACGGTGGTGGCGAACTACAAGGGCAGCAATTCAGCACCATCCTGGTCACCGGATGGTTCACGGATTGCGTTGGCACTGTCGCGTGACGGGCTGACGCAAGTCTATGTTACCAATGCCGACGGCAGCGGTTTGCGCCGGCTGACGAATACCTACGGCATCGAAACTGAACCGCGGTTTTCGGCCGATGGGCAAAGCATCTATTTCACCAGCGACCGCAGCGGCGGGCCGCAAATCTACCGCATGAGCGTGCATGGCGGCCATGCCGAACGTATCACCTTCAAGGGAAGCTACAACATCAGTCCGCGTGTTTCGCCGGACGGCAAGACGCTGGCGTACATTTCGCGGCGTGAAGGCGGTTTCAATCTGTATGCGCTCGACCTGACCAATGGGCAGGAACTGCGTTTGTCCGATGAAGGAAGGGCGGAGTCGCCCAGTTTTTCACCGAACGGGAAATACTTGATGTATGCCACCGGATCCGGTCGTCGCGGCGCGCTTGCGGTGGTTTCTGTTGATGGCCGCGTCAAGCACCGCCTGACTACCCGCGCAGGTGATATCCGCGAGCCTTCCTGGGGCCCGTTCATGAAATAAAACTTTTTACACGTACCGTTAGGGGAAGATGATGAAACATTTGAAAACTTTGACACTGCTGCTGTCCAGCGTAGCCATCCTGAGCGCTTGCAGCTCGACCAAACTCGACGACAAGGCGAAGGTTGACGACCGTTCTGGCGCAGATGCGCGTAGCGTTTCCACCGTCAACACGGGTTCCGATGCGCTGAATGATCCGAAAGGCGTACTGGCCAAGCGCAGCGTCTATTTTGGTTTCGACAAGTATGACGTCAACAGCGAAGGCAAGCAGGTTGTCGAAGCGCATTCCAAGTACCTGAATGCCAACAAGGGTCGCAAGGTCGTGATCCAGGGCAATACCGACGAACGCGGCGGCAGCGAATACAACCTGGCGCTGGGCCAGAAGCGCGCTGAAGCTGTGCGCAAGTCGATGTCGCTGCTGGGCGTATCCGACAGCCAGATGGAAGCCGTTTCCTTCGGCAAGGAAAAGCCCAAGGCAACTGGTCATGACGAGGCTTCCTGGGCCGAGAACCGTCGTGCAGACATCGTTTATTGATAACGTATGCTGAAGCCATCCCGTCCGGTTCTTGCGGCAGCGTTGCTGGCCGCGCTGGTGATCCTGCCGTTGCAGTCCAGGGCAGGGCTTTTTGATGACGATGAGGCACGCAAGGCGATTCTCGACGTGCGCAACAACAAGGCGGACAAGGCCAGCGTGCTGGAGTTGTCAGGTCAGATTGACGCGTTGCGCCAGGAAATTGCCAGACTGCGCGGACAGGTGGAAGTGCTGACCAATGACGTTTCCAGCCTGCAGCAGCGGCAGAAGGACTTCTATGTCGATCATGATAACAGGCTGCGCAAGCTGGAGCCGCAAAAGGTGGTCGTCGATGGCAAGGAAGCGGTGATCGAACCGGCCGAGCAGCAGGCATACGATGCGGCGCTGGAAAAGTTCAAGGCGGGAGAATACAAACCGGCCAGTGCAGCGTTTTCAGGTTTTCTGCAACGTTATCCGAAATCGGCCTATGCTGCCGCAGCGCAATACTGGCTGGGCAGCGCATTTTATGCTCAGCGTGATTACCGCCATGCAATTAGCGCGCAATCGCAGGTCGTGAAGCATCATGCGGAAAGCCCGCAGGCGCCGGAAGCAATGCTCAATATTGCCAGTTGTTATCTGGAACTGAAGGATAGGATGACGGCGAAGAAGACGCTGGAAAGGCTGGTTGCGCGTTACCCGCAATCCGAAGCGGCCAAGACAGCAAAGGAAAGGCTTGCAGCGCTGAAATAATAGCCTGCCTCCATGCAAAAAGAGGTTTCCTGTTTGTGCAGGAAACCTCTTTTGCTTTGCAGTGCATTAGCGTCGCTTTGAACGGCGCTGTCAGACAGCGATGGCTGCTGGGTATTTCGGTGCAGATTTCTTCACCTTGGGCTTGCTGACAGGTGCTGCTTTTGCGCGTGCTTTTGCTGTCGGCAGTCGGCGTAGCGTCCTGAGTGTTGATGTGTCCTTTAGCTCGATGGTTTTCTGGTCGACGCCAATCAGTGCGGCATCGTTCAGTGCGGACAGGGTGCGGCTGACGGTTTCCAGCGTCAAGCCAAGATAACTGCCGATTTCATGCCGCGTCATCCGCAGGTTGAAAATCTTGCTCGAATATCCCATTTGCGCGAATTTGTCCGACAGCGACATCAGGAAACGTGCCACGCGCCCTTCGGCGCTCAGCGTGCCGAGCATGCAGATCATCGACTGTTCGCGTGCCAGTTCGCGGCTCATCACGCCATACATCGCATGTTCGAGTTCGACATGGCTGCGGCTCAGCGCGGCCAGTTTCCTGAACGGCAGCAGGATCAGGTCGCAGTCCGAAAGCGCGACCGCTTCTGACGCATAGCATTTGGTGTGGATGCCATCGACGCCCAGCAGGTCGGATTTCATCGGAAAACTGAGTACTTGTTCGTTGCCAAGCTCATCGATTAGCACGGTTTTGAGGAAACCGGAATTCACGATGTACAGCATGTCGAACGGCTGGCCGATGGTGTAAATCCGTTGGCCTGCCTTGAATTGCACATGCTGGAACAGAATTTCTTCATTCGCAATCGAGGAATTCAGTGCGACCTGGATGCGCAGCAGATCGCAGACTTCTTTCAGATTTGACCAGAGTTTCCCCTGGCGCTGCCTGCCTGCTTCTGCGGCAGACGGTTGTGCAATCATCGTTTGCGATCCAGAGTGGATTTCAGACATTTTTGCGGAATACATATCAGGCCCCCTTGTTTTTTTGTCGCTGAATATGGAAATGTCTTTGCGCTTTGTCAGTGAACCGGCGTGAACTTTCTCCTTTCTGCCTGCCGATTCCTGCGTTAAATCATGGATATTTCTTTTTTCGTTTCAGAAATTATCTGTCTTTGGGCTGGGCGTGAATATCAGCATGCGCTGAAAATAAGGGTAGGAAAATGAAAACGCATTGTAGGAGTATTCCTACATATGGCCGGTGATTCGGACAGCATCCGCCACGTTATTGGCGGTTTTCAGGCGTTCCGGTTGCAGGAGGGGCTGGTCATTTGGGAATCGACCCTGCTCGCCAGTTCATGCAGCGATGCAGAAACGATGACTTGAAACGGTTGTGTTGCATCCAGCGACTGTAGCGAAGCTGGCAGGCTGGCGAGCTGCTGGCGTGCGTGGGCGCGTATTTCATCGAGCGATGGCAGCGGTTGCAGCAGTTTTCCAGCGCGCATGACCGGCTTTAGCAGTGGTTCTCCTGGAAAACGGTCGCCTTCGAGAGCAAGCGTGTCAACAGCGATCACGCCGCTGGCGTCAAACGTGCGGAATACCTGTTTGCGTCCGGGCCAGGTTTCCTTGCCGGGCGAGAGCTTGCGCTTGGGTTGGCCGGCGTATTCCTCGATTTTGTACGCACAGTCGAGATATGGCGCGTCGGCTGAGGTGTTCATTCGCGTGCCGACGCCGAAGGCATCAATCGGCGCATTGTCACGCACCAGTTGCCGCAGCGCGTATTCGTCCAGATTGCCGCTGGCGACGATGCCAATTTTGTGGCAGCCGCCCTCGTCGAGCGTACGCCTGACGCGCTGCGCCGTTTCCGCCAGATCGCCGCTGTCTATTCGTACCGCCGCGATGCTGTTGCCATCCGCTTCGAGTTCATGCGCGAGCGCCACCACGTGGTGTGCCGCGATATCGGTGTCGTAGGTATCGATCAGCAGCGTGGTGTTGTTCGGGAAAACCTGCGCATAGGTGGCAAACGCGTCGCTTTCGCTGTCATGCGCCTGCACGAACGAATGTGCCATGGTGCCGAACACTGGAATGCCAAAGCGTGGCGCAGCCAGCGTGGTGGCGGTGCCGTCGAAGCCGGCGATATAGCTCGCTCTGGCCGACAGCAATCCGGCTTCCGCGCCATGCGCGCGCCGCAGGCCGAAATCGATCAGGCGTTTTCCCGGCGCGGCCAGCACGCAGCGTGCTGCCTTCGATGCAACCAATGTTTGCAGGTGCATCAGGTTCATCAGTCGGCTTTCGACGAACTGCGCTTCGCGTAGCGGGGCGGTGATGCGCAGGATGGGCTCGTTGGCGAAAAAAACCGTGCCTTCCGGCATTGCGTCGACTTCGCCGGTAAAACGGAAATCACGCAGCGATTCAATGAAAGCATCATCGAAACGGCCGCAGGCGCGCAGCCAGGCCAGTTCGACCTCGTCGAAACGCAGATTGGACATATAATCGATTGCCTGCTCAAGTCCGGCGGCCAGCAGGAAATGGCGGTTTTCCGGGAGCTTGCGCACGAACAGTTCAAACACGGCGGTACCATTCATTTGCCGCGCAAAATATGCTTGCAGCATCGTCAGTTCGTACAAGTCAGTCAGCAGCGCGCTTTCGACCGTGGCTTTGATCAAGGCATTGGCTCCTGTGAGGTCGTGTGCCGAGTGTAGAAGTGAACTGCCGGCGGCATGTTGAGATGCATCAACGGCTTTCCCGGTTACGCTTGGTGCATGCTTGTCAGTCAGGTACAGTGTGTCCATACGTTCAACTAGGGGAAAGTAATGCCAGCCGTCGTATTGACACCAGAAGATGCTTTGCTGATCGTCGATGTGCAGAACGATTTCCTGCCCGGCGGGAGCTTGGCGGTGGCTGGAGGCGACCAGGTCGTTCCGGTGCTGAACCGCTATATCGGCATTTTTGTGCGCGCGTCATTGCCGGTGATCGCAACGCGCGATTGGCATCCTCGCGATCATTGTTCATTCGAATCGAATGGGGGTATCTGGCCGGATCACTGCGTGCAGGGAACGCAGGGCGCTGATTTTTCGCCCGGATTGGCGTTGCCGTCGTCCACATTGGTGGTGTCGAAAGATACTTTGCCTTTGCAAAGCACCTATTCCTGCTTCAAGCAGACAGATATGGCGGGAAGGTTGCGCGCAATGGGTGTCAAGCGGCTGTTTATCGGCGGAATTGCGACCGATTACTGCGTGCTGCATACTGCGATCGATGCCCTAGCGGCTGGTTTTGTGGTGATGCTGCTGACGGATGCGATCCGCGCAGTCGATCTGCATGCGGGCGATGGCGAACTGGCGTTGCGCGACATGACCGATTGCGGCGCGCAGCCGATGACGCTGGATGACCTTCAGGAAAAGGAATGCGGTGAGCGTTAACGCGGAAAAAAAAGATCTTGCACGGCAGGCCGAGCTAGTGAATGCGTTGCGGGCTGGCGGTCGTTATCCGCACCCTGCGGCAACGGTGCGGCTGTTCGAAACGCATATTTCATGGGTGCTGCTGGCCGGGCGTTTCGCTTACAAAATCAAGAAGTCGCTTGACCTGGGCTTTCTCGATTTTTCCTCGCTTTCCAGACGGAAGTTCTTTTGCGAAGAGGAGATCCGGCTCAACAGTCGCTTGGCGCCGCAAATCTATCTCGATGCGGTGCCGATTGGCGGCAGTATTGCCGCGCCAGTGATCGGAGCCGAACCAGCAATCGAATACGCCGTGCGGATGCGGCGCTTTTCGGTCGAAGCCGAAATGGATCGGTTGTTGTGGCGCGGCAAGGTGAAGTCTGGGCATATCGACAGTCTGGCGCAAGTGCTGGCGCAGTTTCATGCCGGCTTGTCATCCGCTTCACAGGCGTCCGGTTACGGCCTGCCGGCGATCGTGCGCGAACTGGCGTGGCAGAATTTCAGCCAGTTGCCGGGGGAGGCAGACGAGTGGTTCGGCCGCGAGGCGTTGCAGGCACTGCGCGCTGCGACCGAAGCAGAATTTGTCCGTTGCGAATCATTGATTGAAGCGCGGCAGCAGCAGGGATTCGTGCGCGAATGCCACGGCGACCTGCATCTGGGCAATATCCTGATCCGCGGCGGCAAGGCGGTGCCGTTCGATGGCATCGAGTTCGAGCCGGCGCTGCGCTGGTGCGACATCGTCTGCGACATAGCGTTCCCGTTCATGGATTTGCAGCATTTCGGCCGGCAGGATTTCGCCTGGCGGCTGGTCAACGGCTGGCTGGAAGCGACTGGCGATTTCGACGGGCTGGCGCTGCTGCGTTTTTACGCCTCGTACCGCGCGGCGGTGCGCGGCAAGGTGGGCGCGATCCGCGCATCGCAGCCGTCGATAGGTGCGAGCCAGCGCGAGGCGTCGCTGGCGCGTCGCTATTTCTTGCTGGCGGCGAGATTGCTCGAAAAGCCGAAGCCGGTGCTGATCATCACGCATGGCTTGCCCGGCTGCGGCAAGACCACGTTTGCGCAGGCGGCGTTGGAAACGCTGGGCGCGATTCGCATTCGTTCCGACGTTGAGCGCAAGCGGCTGTTCGGTCTATTGCCGCTAGCGCGCAGCGAATCGACCATCGGCAGCGATATGTACAGCCAGGAGGCGACGCGACGCACTTACGGCCGCCTGCTCGAACTGGCGCGCGGCCTGATGGCGAACGGTTTTTCCGTGATCGTCGATGCTGCGTTTCTGCGTCATGATGAGCGCGCGCAGTTCAGGCAACTGGCGGACGAACTGTGCGTGCCGTTTGTCATCGCTTCGATCGAAGCCAGCGATCACGTGCTGCGTGCCCGTATCGAGCAGCGCCAGCGTGAAGGGCGAGATGCTTCCGAAGCCGATGTGGTGGTACTCGAGGCGTTGCGCGCGTCGCAGGAACCGTTGTGCGATGACGAGCGCGCGGTGGCGGTGATTTTTGCCAACGATGGTGGCGCAGATGCATTCGGCACGGCACATCCCGGCTGGCAGCGCCTGCGGCCATGAATGTGGCGGCTGAAATGGTGAAGATTGTGGGGGTATAGAAGTAAAACATGCCGCTTGGCCATATATTCATAGGCGGTTTGAAAATACAGGGTGGAGTATATTTTTCGGGGCACAGCCATGAAAATTCACCTGCTGGGCATCCACGATGCGCTTGCCAGCCTCGGCAGCAACCAGGACGGCTTGAGCCATGCCGAAGCGGCGCGGCGGCTGAGCGAATATGGCTTGAATCGGGTCGAGGAAATCGCCGGCGAACCGCTGTGGCTGCGCTTCGTCAAGGAATTCACGCATTTCTTCGCGCTGATCCTGTGGGTCGCGGCCGGGCTGTGCTTCTTTTCCGAAATCCACGATCCAGGGCAGGGCTGGAGCAAGGTCGGCTTCGCCATCATCGGCGTGATTGTCATCAATGGCAGCTTCGCATTCTGGCAAGAGTGGCGCATCGAGCGCACGCTGGCGGCGCTGAAGGATTTGCTGCCGCATCAGGCTGATGTGCTGCGCGCGGGTAGCGTGCTGGTGCTGCCGGTCGAGCAACTGGTGCCGGGCGATATCCTGCTGCTGGAAGCGGGCGACAGCATTCCGGCCGACTGCCGGCTTATCGAGGCTTATGGCGTGCGGGTGAACAATGCCAGCGTCACCGGTGAATCGCTGCCGCAGGCGCGCGATGCGGCGCCGGTCGAACGCAATGGCGAGCTAATCCACGCCAGCAATGTATTGCTGGCGGGTACGTCGCTGGTCGCCGGGCAGGCGAAAGCGGTGGTGTATGCAACCGGCACACATACCGAATTTGGTCGGATTGCGCATCTGTCGCAAACCGGCACCGAACGGATTTCACCGCTGACGATGGAAATGGCGCGGGTATCGCGCATCATCGTGTTCATGGCGATTGCCATCGGCATCGTGTTCTTCATCGCCGGCTGGTTGATTACCGGC
>JAGSYW010000001.1 GCA_018262475.1 Burkholderiaceae bacterium
CTCCTCCAGCATCCGGATGGTTTGCGAATTGACCGTCACACCCCGAATTTCCTCGATGTCGCCGCGCGTCACCGGCTGGTGATACGCGATGATGGCCAGAATCTCCAGCGTGGCGCGCGAATACCGCGGCGGCCGCTCCGGATTCAACCGATCCAGATACTTCTTCATCGACGGCTTGCTCTGGAAACGCCAGCCAGACGACAGTTCAACCAGTTCGATACCGCGATCCGTCCAGTCGGCGTGCAATGCATCCAGCGCCTCGCGAATCGCAGATGTGCCCAAAACGCCATCAACATCGCTGACATCTTCAGCAAACAGTGCCTTCAAATCATTGAGCGACAACGGCTCAGACGCGCACAACAGCGCGGTTTCGAGGATCAGCTTCGCCTCAGCGGTATTCATGCACGACGACCTGTATGACAAAGTTTTGCCGGAAAACACCCAGCGAACGGGCTCAACGCTTATTGCGCTTTCAGGAAATTCGCTGAAATTGCACTCGCCACATCAGAAAGGCGATCATCGGGGATGAATGCCGCATGGCACGGGATACTGGCTTCCTTTTCAGTGATGGCCACTTCCGCCCCGGCCAGAACGGTATCCAGCAATCAAGGATACCGGCTGGCGCTACATTGGCACCGCCCGGATGGGCGCTGCAACGCGCGTTTTTTTTGCAAACGCACTAGATTGTACCTGAATATCGGAACAGGTCATCCCCAACGCCGTTTTTTGTTGCAGCATTTGCGAAAGAGCAAGAAACGGCCGACAGAGCCGCCTACCATCATCGCCAACGGATCAATACTGGCGCCACGCTGGTAAAGGAATGATCATGGAACCGTTCGAAACCGATTTCTGGAACCTGCCAGCCGCGCAACTCTATGAGCGGCTTGATTCAGACATTAATGGACTGGACAACAAAGAAGCCAGTGAGCGCCTCGCACGCTTTGGGCCGAACCTGCTGAAGGTTCAGCGTGAGCGCGCACTGGTGCTGCAATACCTAGCGCATTTCAAGAATCCGCTGGTGATGATCCTGCTGGCCGCCAGCGCGATTTCCGCGCTGACTGGCGAAATCACCGGATTCATCATCATCTGGACCATCGTGCTGATGAGCGTCACGCTCGATTTCGTGCAGGAGCATCGCGCCAACCGCGCCGCCGAAAAACTCAAGCAGCAGGTCGCGGTCACGGCCAGTGTGCTGCGCGACGGCCAGCCACACAACATTCCAATGGCGGAACTCGTTCCCGGCGACGTGGTGCAACTGTCCGCCGGCGATCTGATGCCGGCCGATTGCCACCTGCTCGAAGCAAAGGATTTTTTCGTCAACCAGGCGCTTTTAACCGGCGAATCATACCCGGTCGAAAAGCGCGCTGCCGATCTGTCTGCGCCAACCGAAGCGCTGGATGAAGCAACCAATGCTGTATTTATGGGCACCTCGGTTATCAGCGGCATCGGCAAGGCAATGGTCTGCCGCACCGGCAGCGATACCGCAGTTGGCCGCATCGCTGGTTCACTGCAAACCAAAGCGCCACAGACCGCATTCGAGCGCGGCTCGCACGACTTCGGCATGCTAATCATGCGGCTGACCGTGCTCCTGGTGCTGTTCGTTTTTCTGGTGAATGCATTGCTGCACCGTCCATTCATGGAATCCTTCCTGTTTGCGATTGCACTCGCCGTTGGGCTGACGCCGGAACTGCTGCCGATGGTGATCACCGTGACGCTATCTCGCGGCGCGATGCGGATGGCGAAGGAACATGTGATCGTCAAGCAGCTGATGGCGATCCAGAACCTAGGCAGCATGGATGTGCTGTGCACCGACAAGACCGGCACTCTGACCGAAGCGCACATCCGGCTGGTGCGTCATATGGATGCCGACGGTGACGAGAGCGAAGACGTACTGCAGTTCGCCTACCTGAACAGCCATTTTGAAAGCGGCATCAAAAGCCCGCTGGACGACGCGATACTCGACCACGAAACTATTGATATTACCGGCTGGAGCAAGATCGACGAAGTGCCGTTCGATTTCGAGCGACGTCGGGTATCGGTGCTGCTGGAAAAGGAGGGCCAGCGGCTACTGGTGGTCAAGGGCGCGCCTGAAGACATCCTGCGGCTATCGACACAGCACGCGCCGAACCCAGAACATACAGCACAGCCACTGGACGACGCCGCACGTGCGGCCATCGACACGCTGCACGACAGCCTCGGTAGAGAAGGCTTCAAGGTGCTCGGCATCGCCTGGAAAACGGTTCCTCCTGATCACTCTCATGCCGTCGTCGACGATGAAACCGAACTGGTATTCGCCGGTTTCGCCGCCTTCCTCGATCCGCCGAAGGAAAGCGCCGGAAAGGCGTTCAAGGCGCTGGTTGCTGACGGCGTTCTGGTCAAGATTCTGACCGGCGATGGCGAGCTGGTCACGCGCCATATCTGCCAGCAGCTTAATATCCCGATCACTGGCGTTCTCAACGGCGGCGAAATCCAGCAGATGGATGACGTCTCCCTTGCTGTGCGCGTGCTAGAAGCGAACGTGATATGCCGTGTCACGCCTGCGCAAAAGAATCGCATCATCCTGCTGCTGAAATCACAGGGGCACACGGTCGGCTATCTCGGTGATGGCATCAATGACGCACCCTCACTGCACTCGGCCGATGTCGGCATATCGGTCGATTCGGCGGTCGATGTGGCCAAGGAATCGGCGAACATGATCCTGCTGCGCCAGGATCTGGGCGTGTTGCACGCTGGCGTCATAGAGGGCCGACGCACCTTCGCCAATATCATGAAATACATCATGATGGGCACCAGCTCGAATTTCGGCAACATGTTCAGCATGGCCGGAGCCACGTTGTTTTTGCCTTTCCTGCCGATGCTGCCGGTGCAGATTCTGCTTAACAACCTGCTGTACGACGTATCCGAACTGCCAATCCCGATGGATTCGGTCGACCGCGAATCCATCGCGCATCCGCGTCACTGGGATACCGGCTTCATTCGTAACTTCATGCTCGCCATCGGCCCGATCAGCTCGATCTTCGACTTCCTCACTTTCTGGCTGATGCTGAAAGTGTTCGACGCGACCGAATCGCTGTTCCAGACCGGGTGGTTTGTCGAATCTCTGGCAACGCAAGTGCTGGTGATCTTCATCATCCGCACCCGCGGCAACCCGTTCAAGAGCCGCCCGAGCCGCGCACTAATCGCCACCTCGCTCGCGGTCGTGCTCGCCGCCGCCATCCTGCCATTCACGCCGCTGGCCGCACTGCTCGGCTTCACCGCCCCGCCGCCGCTGTTCTACCTGCTGCTGCTGGGGATGTTGCTGTCTTACCTGTTTATCGTGCAAGGCGTAAAACGCTGGTTCTACCGGCGTTTTGCGTCTCATTGATCGTATCCAGCAATCAAACAGCTTGAATACCGGCGCATGACATGCGTTCACAGCTAACAGCACCAAACTGGACAGCATGGCTACAATCGGATTTAATCATTGTACGAATGCCATCCATCACTTCACCCAACCGGAAATCATCCATGAAACTTCGCCTGCTGCTCGCTGCTGCGCTGTTAATCGCATCAAACGCGTTCGCCGCGCCGCCAACGACCGAATCGGTCGAGCAAATGTTCTCACTGACCAAAACCGAGTCCATCATGAATACGCTTTATGCCAATCTGGACAACGTGATGCGCAGCGCTATCAACGAATCGCTCAAGGGACAGAAACTGACGCCAAAACAGCAGCGGGCGCTCAATGCCTTGCCTGCGAGGATGGCGCAGGTTATCCGGGAAGAATTTTCATGGGACAAACTCAAGCCGGTCTACCTGAAAATTTACCAGGAAAGCTTCACACAGGAAGAAATAGACGGTCTGATCGCGTTCTACCAAAGCCCTGCGGGGGTAGCACTGGTCAACAAGATGCCCATCGTGATGCAAAAATCAATGGCCGCAACACAAGCCCAGCTCGCACCGATGATGGCAAAAATGAAGGCTGCGCTCGACAAGGCTGTGGCAGAAATCGAGAACGAATGCAATGAATGAGGCCTGCGGATTTCAACCTATTCTGACTTGCCAAATCTCTCGCCGGCCAACCAAGGACTCACCTATGCTGCGCACCCTTCTGTTACTACTGTTTATCTTGCCATCGCTTTCGCTGGCGGCCGAATCCTCATGCCTCGAATACGAACCTGCCGAAGTGACGCTGACGGGCAAGCTTAAGCGCTACACCTTCCCCGGCCCACCAAACTTCGAGAGCGTGGCCAAAGGCGACATGGCTGAAACCGGCTATTACCTGCAGCTGAAAAAAGCGGTGTGCATAAATGGCAATCCGGATTCGGCCGATGCCTATCCGCAAAAGAATGTCAGTTTCGTGCAGCTGTTCCTTTCGCCACAGCAAATCAAGAAGCTCAAACCTTGGCTAGGCAAGGCAATCAGCCTGAAAGGGACTCTGTTCGCGCGCCACACCGGGCACCATCATGCGCCGCTGATCCTCAAACCAGCCGAACCTGAGGAACAGAAGCGCTGAGTGTTTTTTGCCCAGGGCTGGCGAAAGCGTGGCTTCAGCCAGCTTTTCGCCATTTTTAAGCCCCAAACATACTTCCTAGTGTATTCAAAAACAGCCCCTTAGTATGAGGCCCCAAAAGGTGATTTCTGCACATACCCCAGCAAAACCCGTTTTACAGCCATTCGCTACGCTTGAAACGCCGGTAAAGGTAAACACAGCCAGCCACCACGAACGCCACGCTGGCAGGGTATGCCAGCGGCCAGTCGAGTTCCGGCATGTGCTTGAAATTCATGCCGTACATACTGAACACCATGGTCGGAATCGCCAGAATCGCGCCCCAGCTGGCAAGCTTTTTCACGATTTCATTTTGGCCGATGGCAATCATCGCTAGATCCACCTGCATCGCCGCCGTCACCATATCGCGCATGTTGTCGATCGATTCGTTCAGCCGCAGCACATGGTCGTAAATGTCGCGGAAATAAACGCGGCTTTCGCGCGGGATGATATCGGTGTGAAAACGCATCAGCGCATTGCAGATATCCAGCAGCGGCAGGACGGCATTACGCAGCAATAGCAACTGGCGCTTGAGGTCATACAACTGCTGCAGGCATTCACTGCTGAAGCGAGCACTGAACAGTTCGTCTTCCAGCGTGCCCAGCCTTGCTTCCATCGCATCCACAATCGGACGGTAATTATCCACCACAAAATCTATCAGCGCATACATCGCGAAGGCCGGCCCCTCGGACATCTGTTCCTGCATCTTTTCGCAACGCTCATGCACCCGCGCATAGCTTTGCGAATGACCGCGCCGCACCGACACCAGGAAACGGTGGCCAAGAAAAAGGTGGGTTTCACCAAATTGCAGCGTTCCACTTTCCTTGCACAGTTGCGCTGTGCGCAACACGACGAACACAGTGTCGCCGTACTCCTCCAGCTTTGGCCGCTGGTGCGCAGCATTTGCGTCATCGATCGCTAGCTGGTGCAGACCGAATTCTTCCTGCAGTTTGGGCAACAGGTGCAAATCAGCTTCATGCAGGCCAACCCAAATGAATGCATCTTCACGCAGCAGGTAATCACTGATTTCATCCAGCGTGATGTTGGCCAGTTTTTTGCCATACAGATAGGCAGCGCAATATACGCCTAAACGAGTAGTGGCTGCGGACTCGCCACTCTCTCCTTCTCTGGAAAGATATACTTCGGTCATCGGCTATCCTCGTTCAGGATTTCAGCGCAAATAAGCACCAATAAATGGTGCCTCAATACGATTGAAAATGAAAATTTTCAACAGCAACAACAGCACGCAAACTGTCAAACGATTAATGTTTGGCAGAACCGTTTTGATCATAGAAAGCCGTCGAATACTAGCAAACGGGGCGAGGCAGCACCTCATGAAACTGGCTGACGGATGATTCCGATTGGACTGAAGCCTTGCCCTCAGCAACTGGCAGTGCAAACACCAGATCTTCCGGCCTTTGTTCTGACATGGCAGATTCTTCTACTTCAGCCGACACATCAGATTCTTCGAACACCGCAGATTCTTCCTTTTCTTCTGGCACTGGGTGCTGAAGTATGGCGCACCGCGATTCCTTCAAACGGTTTCCTGCCAACTCCACCATCTTTTCGATCGACATATCTTCGGCTGAAAATTCGGAGCTGTCGGCAATACCGTGGCTGAAGGCGAGCTCCATCTCCTGTCCCTGAAAGTTGAAAGCATGTTCCTTAAGCATGGCAGCTATCCGCTTGAACAGGTAGCCGGCTTCGTGTGCATCCTCATTAACTGAAACGAGGATGAATTGATTTTCGCTGTAACGTCCGACCAGATCATACGGACGAATCGATTTGCCAAGGATCGAGGCCAACTCCTTCAACATGGCAGTTGCCGCATCCTGTCCGTAGTACAGGCTTATACTGTCAAAATCTTCGACCTCAAGCAGGCAAACGCAGAAATTGCGTCCCAAACGCGCATACTCTGCATCGAAGCCCACCAACCGGTCAAAAACATAGCGTTCGCTGTAGATTCCTGTGTATGCATCACGAATTGAGCTTTCTGCAGCGGACTGGGCATATTCGGCTTTTTCTTCCCTAAACTGATCGCGCATCAATTCGCGCTCGCAAAATGCCGAAACCAGAGCTGATGCTGCCTTCAGCAAGGCTGTTTCCTCAGCGCTCCAGTAGCGTTCATACCAGCAGGTGTCAAACGCGGAAAAACCAGCTATCTCATCATCAATTATGATGGGCCAGACCTGCAATGAGCGGATATTGTGCTGCTCGTAAACCGGACGCAATTCATCCGGAAGCACAGCCACGTCAGACGCAATGATCTGCGCATCCCGCATCAGCAGGCGCTTGAGGGAAGCGTAAGCGGTATATGGGACATCCTGCATCCACTGCTGCAGCACACCCTCGGCACACCATTCATGGATGTAACCCATTGTGGCGCGTTCCTCGCCTTCAAAAAAGACATAGGCGCGAGAAAGTTGCAAGCCTGTGCAAAGCGTTTTCAGAACCTTGCTCAAGCGCTCGCCCAGCCCATCTTGACTCACTAGTGCCAGCGCCACCTCGGACAACAGTTCAGAATTCATCGCGGTCTCCTTGGCCGATCCATCCTGCTAGGGAATTGTATGCTGGAAGCTTGTGCGACCGAAGGCCGGCGTTGCGATATCCAGACAAAGCGGTGTTTGGGAAATAAGATGCCACGAGGAATTATCTTGACCAGCAGCAGACAGGCAAGCAACTCACAGCAAATCGCGGCGCACACACTCCTTGTGCAGTTCTTCCTGCGACCAGTTGTTGTAGCCGATGAAACCTTCCATCATCATCGTGGCCAGTGCAATCTTGGCGGCATCCGAGGTACGGATGTAAGCGACAAAGTATTCGATGTCGTAAGCCACCAGATTTCTGATCAGGACATCCTTCGCAGTCGCCAGTTCATTACTCATTTAGCCTCCAGATGGCAACGCGAAAGCGCACAGGTTGCCGTCCGCATTGCCTCAAACAGCATCACAGCCGCCTCAATCTTCGGTGAGGTCAAGGCGGTCGAAAGTTTCGACCACATCCGGATCGGATACCAATTGCGCCTCATCCCTAGATATCTTGACCCAGCGCTCACCGCTGATCGGGTCAAGAAATTCTTCACCAATTCTGACAAACTGAAAATTCTGCATGGTTCTTCCTTCAAATACGTAACGCAGGTTGAATTTTACCGCAGCGGGTGCGTGCCACACCCGGCTTCAACTACCGCAGCACCTGTGCCAGATGCACGCGGTAACGGACGACATCGCTGTCGATCGCTGGCTGCTTCATCACATCGTTGCACATGAAGGTCGGCAGCGGCGAAAGCCCGATGAACTGGTTGGCCTTGTGGAACGGGAAGTAGACAGCATCTACCCCCTTGCCTTCGAAAAATTCCGCCGGATCAGTAAAGGCTTCCGCCGGCGCGTTCCACGTCACCGACAGCATGTAGGTCTTGCCTTGCAACATGCCGCCCTTGCCGTAATTCTTGCCCGGCGCAGTGCGCGTGCGGCCATCATCGCGGAACAGCTTGCCGTGGCCGGCGGTGAACACTTCATCCATGTATTTTTTCAATATCCACGGCTCGCCCATCCACCATGCCGGCATCTGGTAAATGATCGTGTCAGCCCACAGGTACTTGCCGATCTCGTCTTCAATATCGTAGCCCTGAGCGACATGGGTCACCTTGACCGCATGACCGGCCTGAACCAGCGCCTGCTGCGCCACGTCGGCAAGAAAAGTATTCAACTTGCCGCCAGAATGGCCAAACTCTTTGGCGGCATTGACGATCAATACGTTTTTCATGCGAACCTCCTTATGAATGACTTTCAACGGTCAAGTTCGTCACTGCACGATGCGACGTGGCGCCTGCTCAATTCACGGATTGTTTGCTGGCGGCGACAGCACGATGTTGACATCAAGCACATCCATGTCGCCGTGCCGGTCGCGCGAAATCTTGATGTCTTCCGGCGAAACAGGAACGTACTTCGTGATCACGGCAATCAGATCGCGATGCAAGTCCTGCAGATAATCCGGCGTCGAACGGTCACTGTGCTCCCGCGCGATGACGATCTGCAGCCGCTCTTTCGCCTGACTGGCAGATGATACCTTCTTGGGAAAGAAAAATGAAAACAATGACATAGTCATTTACCTCCCAGCAACCGCTTGAAGAAACCGGGTTTCTCGTAGGTGGTAAACCGCAGCGGTGTTTCCTTGCCCAGGAAGCGCGAAATGACATCCTTGTAGGCCTCGGACACGTCCGAATCCTGCATGTGGATTACGGGTACGCCCTGATTCGATGCGGTCAGTACGTCATCGGATTCCGGAATCACGCCCAAAAGCGGAATGCGCAGGATTTCCTGCACATCCTGATAGGGCAGCATCTCGCCGTCTTCGGCCCGCTTGGGCGAATAGCGCGTCACCAGCAAATGTTCCTTCACCGGCTCACCGCCTTCCTTGGCGCGCTTGGATTTCGCCTGGATGATGCCGAGAATCCGGTCAGAATCGCGCACGGATGAAATTTCCGGGTTGGTGACCACGATCGCTTCGTCGGCGAAGGTCAGCGCCATCAACGCGCCCTTTTCGATGCCGGCCGGCGAATCGCAAACGATGTATTCGAACCCCATCTCGATCAGTCCCTGAAGAACCTGCTCGACGCCCTCTTCCGTCAGCGCATCCTTGTCTCGGGTCTGGGATGCTGGCAGCACGAACAGGTTTTCGCAGTTCTTGTCCTTGATCAGCGCCTGATTCAGTGTGGCTTCACCATGTATCACGTTGACAAGATCGTACACAACGCGCCGTTCGCATCCCATGATCAGATCGAGATTGCGCAAGCCGACGTCAAAGTCGATCACGGCAGTCTTGTGGCCACGCAATGCCAATCCGGAAGCAAAACTGCCGCTGGAGGTCGTTTTGCCGACACCGCCTTTTCCGGACGTAATCACAATAATTCTTGCCAAGATAAAACTCCTTTGCGTAAAAAATTACATGGCACCATTAACCGGTTTGATACGAATTTTATTGCCGTCCAGTCTGATTTGCGTAGGCAAACCTTTCTCGACGGTAGCAGCAAATGCTTCATTGGTGCTGTAAACACCGGCAATCGACACCAGCTCCGCTTCCATGCTCATGGTGAAAATCCGCGCCTGCGTATTGCCGCTGGCGCCAGCAGCCGCGCGCCCCTTCAACGGCGCATAAACATGAATGCTACCATCCGCAATCACCTCAGCCCCAGGATTAACAACGGCAGTGATGATCAGGTCCGCGTTTTTGGCATAAACCTGCTGGCCGCTCCTGACAGGCGTATCGACGAAAACCGCCGGCGCTGCCGGCACTTCCACTGGCGGCGCCTGAACCGGCGCGGGCGCTGGCTGCGGCTCCTGTGGCACTTCAGCCGCTGGCTGCGGCGGAATGCGAGGCTGCGCGGCAATTTCATCCAGTGCCAACCCGTTCGAAAGAATCTGCTCTTGCATGTGCTGCGGCGCATTGCGAACCAGCACCGGATTGAGCCTGCATGAGCGAAACAGCGCCAGAAGCTGTTTCCAGTCGATGACCGCATCTTCGGACAAATGCCCGATATCGATCACGGTGAAATCATTCTCGAAGAAATCCTTTTCCGGCCCAGCCGCTTCAGACAGGGCGACCTCCAGACCACCGATATCCGTGCTGTGCAAGACCGCGGTCACGGTAAGCATGCTGGTGCTTTTTAACTCAAGAGTTTTCTGCATTTTTATTACGAAATTTTCAACACAACACTGAATTGCCACCGCGCGCCACTTCCGTTACGCGTTCGCATGCGCCTGCCATACTCCATTGATGGGAAACAGTCGCTCAACCGTGACCAACTTCGGGATTGTAAAACATCTCGCCGCGCGAAACGACATCTTGTTTGGGCTTTTGCAGCCTGAGCAGTAAAACAACAGCCTTCAGGAAAAATGCCGGCATATTCTCCCATCCCGGCCGCTGGCAGCGAGCGGCTGAAAAATGCCTTGATACGCGCTGCAACCGCTTGAGAAACGGTTGCCAAGTCTTCGTAGCTTTCTTCGTTCGCATTGCATTTGCTGACATATCTCAAAGTGCGCCGCAGCCTGATGGCGTACGTTCTTCGGCAGGCATCCAGCCGTTTCATTCATAAAGATATCCTGAAAGACAATAGCTGCCGGCGTTGACACTCCGGCGCGAAAGACTTTGGCTGCATTGGCGCATCTGCTGGCAGCCAGAAAAAATCACGAAATGAAAGGTCACCCCATGAAAACCAGGAAAATCGCACTTGGTATTGCGTTGGTATTGGGCCTGCTCGGCCTGACTTCCTGCGCCGATATGTCAACCCGAGACAGTACAGTCGTCGGCGCCGGTGTCGGCGCCGTGACTGGCGCCATCGTTACCAACAGTGCTGTCGGCGCGGTCGGTGGCGCGGTCGTCGGTGGCGTCATAGGCCATGAAATTGGACGGCATAACAACCGCTATCCGCCAGACAAGTATTACTACAACGAATCCAACGGCCGTTACTATCACCGGCACTATCGCCGCGGCCATACCAAAGTCCGCTGCAATGATGGCGCAATCCGCAATGCGAGAGCGAACGCCTGCCGCAACCACGGCGGCGCAAAATACTACTGGTAAAAGCGAACACTGTTCACGCCGTCCGCCACCAGTTGAAAGCCATTTTCATAAAGAGTAATCAAACGAAAAGGCCGCAGAAATTCTGCGGCCTTGTTTGAATTGCGAAAAGAACGAAATTAGCGCGCCAGCCCCGGGAACAGACTTAACAACCCACCCGCCATCAGCTGCACCGCCATCGCGGAAAGTATCAATCCCATGAGCCGGGTAGCGATGTTAAGCCCGGTAGTGCCGAGCCGCTTGCCGATCGGCCCCGCCAGCAGCAGCACCCCACAGACAATCGCAGCAATCAGGATGATCCCTGCACTCAGCATGAGTTTCCCCGACCAGCCCGCCGCCTGATGCGCATCGACAATGGTCAGGCTGATTGCACCCGGACCCGCAAGCAGCGGCACGGCCATCGGCACCACGGAAATATCGTCTTTCGCTTCAGCTTCGTCCTGCTCCGCCTGCGTGTGCCGCACCCGGCTGATTCTGGCATCAAACATGGCGATGGCAATGATCAACAGCAAGATACCGCCGCCGATGCGGAAGGCAGGGATTCCGATGCCAAAAAACTTCAGCAGGCTTTCTCCTGCCCATACGGAGGAAATCAGGATGGCAGCGACAGCAACGGCGGTCTTGAGTGCCGTCCGGCGCATTTCTTCAACGCCTCTGCCTGCCATCAGCCCGAGATAAATGGGAATTGCCCCGAGCGGGTTCAGAATGGCGAAGATGCCGATAAGATAAGTCAACTGTTCCGCTAGCACTGCTTCAGTCATTGGCGCTCCATGCAAATTACTGCCTCACAAAAAAATTTAGCGATCTGTCCCCATTATTCTTTCGTCGCGCCAATTTCGTTTGGTACAATCAAAATGCAGCATATTCGTCTTACAACAATTATTGCAAGCCTTTTCACTAGGAGAAGACTATGAAAACTGTGGTGACGATATTGACTTTTGCCCTTTCCGCAATCGCCGTTTCAACTGCGCATGCACAAGCCAGTTGCATGAAGGACTGCGACACAAACGCAAAACAATGCATTGCCAAACATTCTAAAGCAGACTGGTGGGGCAACAAGATCGCGACGCCTGAAGGAGAAAAAGCCTGTCAGGACAGTGCGCGAGAATGCAGAAGAAATTGCGTAAAACAGATGTCGACAAAATAGCAGCCGACTCTTTTCTATTCAATGCAGCTTGGCACGAAGGCTCTGATGGGCGCTGCAGCGGCAGTCAGGGGCTTCGCGCTTGCGCTATTTTTCGTTCAGCAATGAAAAAATGAGGGGTATATGGCCAAAACCATGCCACAGGCCACATTTTTAGAGGATGTTTTTAAATACTGGATGGAGTATATTTTTAAGGCCTTACTGACCAAAAATGCGTTTTGGTCAGTTATTTCAAAGCCAAGCTCAAGCACTTGAATCCCTGATGCATTGCTTCAACGGTCGCCAGAACAGCAGATTGAGCCTCCCTACCCCTGAACAGCAGAATCAGCAACCGATTGCATAATCTGGTGCCAACCCGGCTGCGCATTTTTACCGGCCGCGATAAATGCTTCATTCAACTGCCGCAACTGGGTCGCAGTCAGTTGCTGTTCCAGTTGCTGTCCGCTTTCTGTCAAGCGCAGTTCCTTGGCGCGACGGTCGTGTTCCGCCTTTGCCGTTGCAACCAGCCCCATGTCAATCAACTGGCGCAACGGACTGTTCAGCGCCTGCTTCGTCACTTGCAACGTATTCAGCAACGAGGTCACCGTCATGCCGGGATGACGGGCAACGAAATACAGAATGCGGTGGTGTACGCGCCCCAGCCCGCGGCGCTCCAGGATTTTGTCCGGCAGCGCGGTGAACGAGCGGTACGCGAAATAGAACAACTCGATCGATTCAAGCGCCGCTGGATTGTGATTTAGGTCAACCATATTGACATATTTACCAACAATCGCTACTGTGTCAATAGGTCAACAGCATTGAAATAACCCTCATATCATGAATTCCAGAACAACACGCTTTTCGCATCGCTCCAACGACCTGAAACCCTCTCCCGTACGCGAAATCCTCGCCGTGATAGACCGGCCGGGAATGATCTCGTTCGCCGGCGGCTTGCCAGCAGCGGAAAGTTTTGTTTCGATGGATCTCGGCACGGTGCCGCAGGAAATGCTGCAATACGGCGCAAGCGAAGGCGAAAAGGCGTTGCGCAACAAGATTGCTGCCTCCGTCAACGAACTGGGGCTGCAATGCTCGCCCGAACAGGTATTGATTCTTTCCGGCTCGCAGCAAGGCATCGACCTGATGGCCAAACTGTTCATTGACCCAGGCACCACCATCGCGGTTGAAAATCCCACCTACCTCGCTGCGTTGCAGGTGTTCCGCTTTTTCGGTGCCAGCTACCAGCCGCTCGACCGCACGCAAACGGATTTCGGCCTGAACCAGTCACAAACGCCGCCGGCCTTTGCCTACGTCATCCCCTCATTTCAGAACCCGACCGGCTATTGCTACACCGCGCAGGAGCGCATCGCATTGGCCGAAGCCTGTGACCGGCACAACGTGGTGCTGTTTGAGGACGACCCCTACCGCGATCTGGTTTTCGACCCGTGCGAACGCACGCCGGTCTGCGCCCACGTCAAGCGCGCTTCGTGGGTTTATCAAGGCTCGTTTTCCAAGATACTAGCTCCCGGCTTGCGGCTCGGCTATCTCGTGGCTTCGCCCGATCTGGTGCCCTACCTCACCCGGCTGAAACAGGCAGCGGATTTGCACAGCAGCCGCGTCAGTCAATGGGCGGTGCTGAATTTCCTCAACGACCCCGGCTACGCCGACCGGCTGAAAAATGTGGCAGAACTGTATCGGCGCAAGCGCGATGACTTTGCCGCCGCGCTCAAGCGACACTTCTCCGGCTTGGCGCAATGGCAAATGCCGGCCGGCGGCCTGTTCTTCTGGCTCACACTGAACAACAGCATCGACACCGAAAAGCTGCTGCCGACCGCCATCGAGCGCGGCGTGGCATTCGTGCCTGGCAAACCGTTCTACGCCAACGAAGCCGAAAGCCACGGCACGCTGCGCCTGAACTTCAGCCATGCCTCTCGCGAACAGATGGATACCGGCCTCAGCATCCTGGCCTCGATGCTCAAATAAGGCAAACTGCCCGCCTCGCTTGCGGGCAGCCGCCTACCGCTGAAATCCCCGGCACCGCGCTTGCTCCGGCCTCAATCAGCGAGGAAAGTCGCAAACGCGGAAACCGGCTCGCGCTCGGACACCAGGCGGTTGATCGGCTCGTTCATGTCGGCATACCCGAGCGCCATGCCGCTAATCAGGATCTCCTCCTGATCCAGCTTCAGCTCCGATGCAACCACACTATGAAAATCGCTCCAACCAAACTGCAGGCAAGTGCCCAGCCCGCGCGCACGGGCGGCGATCATGAAGTTCTGGAAAAAAGCGCCGTAATCAATGTAATACGCCTGCGGTAAGCTGCGGTTCAAGGTAAAGAACAAACCGACCGGCGCGCCAAAAAATTCGAAATTCTTCCGCGCCTGCAAGCGCATGCGCTCGCTGTCGCCTTTCTCGATGCCGACTAAATCGTACATTGCGAAACCAAGCTTCCGGCGGCGGGACATAAACGGCTCGATGAATTTTTCCGGGTAGTACGGGTAAACGCTCTTGAATTTTTCCGGCCCGGAATCGAACGCCTGGCACACCGCCCCGGTTACGCGCTTAAGCGCCCCTCCGGTCAGCACATACGCCTTCCACGGCTGCAAGTTGGTGGACGAAGGCGCGCGCGAAGCCAAATCGAGCAGCTCCGTCACCAGCGCAGCCGGAACGGGCTTATCGAGATAGGCACGAATGGAATGGCGGCTGCGAATGGCCGCATCAACAGCGGCGACGGCATCAGTCATGAAACGCTCCTCAGTGGAAATAACACGCGCCATTATGCACCAGGGCTCTGCCATCCAACACCTGATTCGCATGGAATGGAAATAGATGTCGAAACGAGCGCGTCACGCCGTTCAGCCAGACAGCCTGCGCGCCGATAACTCGACGCACGCCGAACTCCGGCAAAAAATGTGGGGTATATGACCAAAACCAAGCAATAGGCCTTTATTTTGCTGGCTGTTTTTAAATACTAGATGGAGTATGTTTTTTAGCCTTAATGACCGAAAATTCATTTAAAGTCAGTTATTGGCGTTATGGGAAGGACATGGCTCACTGTTGCTCGCACGCCAGCCCATAATCTGCAATACCAGCCATGCAAAAACGGCGTAGAGTACGATCTGCGAGAATTTTCCGGCGCAATAAATTGCCGGCAACAGTCCGAACACCGTAAATCTCATGAAAACTCTCAAACGCTCCTTCTGGGGCTTTCTCTTATTCTTAAGCTTGTTGTGGTGGCTGGCAGACACTACCAAATGGTCATCCCTGAATGACATCTTTGCCTATCGCGGCGTGCTGATGCAGTACACCGGCATCATCGCCATCGGCGTCATGAGCGTCGCCACCATCCTTTCTGTCCGCCCCATTCTGCTGGAACGGCCGTTTGACGGTCTCGATAAAATGTACCGCCTGCACAAGTGGCTGGGCATCGCCGGTCTGGTCATGGCCGTTGCGCACTGGCTGGTGGTCGAGGGACCACGATGGATGGTATCGCTCGGCTGGATAGTGCGCACCTCGCGCCGCATACCGCCGGCAATGCAGGAAGGCTCGCTGCAGCACCTGCTGTCGCTGCAACGCGGCCTGGCAGCCAAAATGGGAGAATATGCCTTTTATCTGGCCGTGCTGCTGATAGTTCTCGCACTCATCAAGCGTTTTCCCTACCGCCAGTTTTTCCAGACTCACCGCATCCTGGCCCTGACCTATCTGGCGCTGGTGTTCCACTCGGTAGTATTCATGCGCTACGCCTACTGGAGCACACCGCTCGGCATCTTCATGCTGATATTGATGGGGCTGGGCAGCATCTCCGCCGTGCTGGCCTTGTTCCGCAAGCGCGTCGGCCGAAGCCCAATAGATGGGCAAGTGAGCGCCATTGAAATGCACCCCGCCATTGACCTGATGGAAGTCAGCATCCGGATGGATAAAGGCTGGGCAGGACATGCTGCCGGGCAGTTCGCCTTCGTCACTTTCCACAAGAACGAAGGGCCGCACCCGTTCACCATTTCCTCACCCGGGGAACAAGAAGGCAACATCAAATTCCTGATCAAGGGCATAGGCGATTACACCCAAACGCTGCCAGAACGACTGCGGGTTGGCGATCAGGTCAAAGTGGAAGGCCCATACGGACGTTTCAATTTTGACGGCGATACCCAGCGACAGATCTGGATCGCCGGCGGCGTCGGCATTGCCCCGTTCCTTGCAAAAATGCGCGAGAGAGCCAGGCAATCCGACGGCAAGGTCATCGAACTGTTCTACTCGACCTCGACCCACAATCCGGCTTTTGCCGCAGAATTGTCCCGCACCGCTGCAGAGGCCAAGGTTCAACTCCATTACCGCAGTAGCAAGCAGGACGGGCGATTCGATCTGGAAACCATCCTCAATAGCGTGCCGGAATGGCGCGAAGCCGATGTCTGGTTCTGCGGCCCCGAATCATTTGGTGCGATGCTGCAACAAGGATTCGCCAATGCAGGCGTGCCCGAGAAACGGTTCCACCGCGAACTGTTCGAGATGCGTTAGGCGGCGACTGGTTCCACTCGTTACCCGCCCCGCATTCTGGCACCGCCGCCCATTTCGGACAATAAAAAGTGGTCAGGCCCGTATGAATGCGAGCCTGCCGCTTGGGTTTCAGGTCGAGAGTTTGCGCCCGAGCTGGTTTTCCACCGCATCGACCTTGCCTTTCAGACGGTTGACGCCGCCTTCACGGTAGTCGATCTTGATGCCAACGCCAATGCGCTTGCAGTCTTTTTGCAGCTCCTCGAAACAGGCGTCAACGACGTTCATCACTTCCCGCCATTCTCCTTCGAGGATGGTTCCCATCGGGGTGAGTTGATAAGCAACGCCGCTTTTGTCGATGATGTCGATAATGCGAGAAACGTATTCGACCAGTTCCTCCCCTTTGTCGCGCGGGGCCATGGCAAATTCCAGTAAGACCATAAGAATGCTCCTTGAAGAGTAAGAGACGACGAGCTCATTATGCACCCGAATATCGAGTAATGCCCCTACTGAATATCCGGTCTGAAGATATACCAAGCAAGCAGCGCCTTTTGATAACCATTCCCCCCCGGGTGGACGGCTATGGCCTTTTGGCCTTATGCTGCGCACCTTGAAACCGATCTCACAACAGTCATCTTCGTGACTGGTTAATTTCGCAATGGAAAATATTTATCTGGAAGCCCGCCAGTCGAACATCGAAGGCACAGGCTGTTTCGCGCGGCGGCATATTCCCGCCGGCACGCGCATCATCGAATATCTGGGCCAGCGTATTCCTCCTTCGATAGTCGAAGAGCGCAGCCAGGTTGAAGTCGACGATACGGGCGAAATCATCAAGGAATCGCACGTCTACATGTTTTACGTCGACTGGCGCACCACCATCGACGGCGCAGTCAACGGCAACGACGCGCGCTTCATCAACCACTCATGCAACCCCAACTGCAAATCAACGGTTGAAGACCGGCGCGTGTTCATTGATGCGCTGCGCGACATCGAACCAGGCGAAGAACTGACTTTCGATTACAAGCTGGAAGTGACCGCATCAACCGAAGCAAAAAAACGCTATGCCTGCCGCTGTGGCGCACCCAATTGCCGTGGCACGATGCTGGCGCCTCCGAAGAAAAAGTGAGGCCTTGCCGCTAAAAGTAAGGCTCTTTAAAACCGTGAATGGTCGCTCACCCCCGCGCAGGCAAAACGTACCGATTTCCAAAGCGCTCTGAAACAAGCAGATATCCAAATCGGCCCCTGAAAGCCAGTGTAGAATCTACAGCATTCCAACCATTGAAAGGTTTGACCATGTCTTACACACCTGAACTGCTAGATGAACTGAATGTATTGATTCGCTTCGACTTAATGACCAATCAACAAGGCATCAAAGTTCACACCAACACGGCCGACGCCAAGGTGATTTCTGCCACTCGTCGTCTGTACGACAAAGGGCTGGTTACGCAGCCAGATGGTGGCTATCTGACCAGTCTGGGGCGCAACGCTGCCGTCCATGTGCACGCTGCGTTGACCTTGCTAACCGAGGGCAGTGCAAATCTTTCTGCTACGCCTAAAGATGAAGTTGCAATTTCTACCTAATAAGAAATTGTCAGGGCGGACAGACGATGCCAAGTCTTACATCTTTCAGTCACGCCTACCGCATCAAATCCACCATACGCGAGCATATCGACATCCTGGTATGCGTCGGCCACCACAGTAGGCGCCCGCTCTGCCAAAACCGTCACGCGTACTTTGCCAGATTTCACACCATCAACACAAACTGCACCGTTTCTGCGCGCTCGCGAAATGCGTGGCGCAATGTATGCGCGTCGGGGCGATGTGAGCCTGAACGCTTGAATCTAATCCAAATCACGCCGCACAGCACAACGATCTGCGCCTTATGGCTCAATGCACGTCAAACGCTCGCGGAAAATCATGGGGTATATAGCCAAAACACCACTTTGGGCCACGGATTTTCTGGATATTTATAAATACTGCCTAGTGTATATTTTTTGGCCTTACTGACCAAAAAATCATTTAAGTCAGTTATTTGGGGGTGGCGGACAGAACATGGTTCACGCTTGTTCGCGCTTCCGCACATCAATTACGTTCTATCCCCGATTATTTTTTGTCACCAGCATTTCCACGAATAACAATCATAACCATAAGAATGATTCCATAAATAAACCCGTCAAACAAAATACCACCAAGTATCCTTTCGCCTGTAACAACGCGATGCACCATAAATGTAGTTGTTACACCAAACACCAACACAACGGATATGTATTGCAACACTATTATTGCAACGCCCTGTTTTAATATTAACCAAATAATTGCAGGAAACAAGAAGACCCATCCGTTCCACGGAAATATTATTGTTAATGCAAAATTAGCTATATCCGTTAATAACTGAAATGGATTTTTAGGAATAATTAGATACAACTTAATATGCGCATACTCAAAATATGTTGCAATTACAACAGCCAATGCCTGTGATAATAAGCATAAATATTGTTTTGCATGCTTCATATTTTTTCTAAAATAATCTGGATTAATTGAGATGAGGCCACAATTCCGCCCTTACTTTTCCAGCGCAGCCTTTGCTACTGCCCGAGCGTGAATGGCGGTCGTGTCGAATAGCGGAACAGCAGCGTCTTGTTGGCTCACCAACATGAATATTTCCGTACACCCCAAAATGATCGCCTGTGCTGCGAGATTCGCCATGATTTTCCTGTATGCGATTCGAGATTCCGGCAACACAAGGCCAAGACATAATTCTTCGTAAATGATGCGGTGGATGATGCCGCGCTCATCCTCAATCGGAACAACCACCTTCAATCCGCGACGCTCGCTCAATCGAGCACGATAAAAAGCCTGCTCCATCGTAAAATGACAACTTATCTTGTTTGGGTACTCGCCAGAAAGGACATTTCCTTTGCCCACCGCGTATATTGAAGATGATATTCAGCAAGCTCCTTTGATTCTGCTGTCTTTTCGATGTACATGTTCAAAACCGACAATTGCTGTTCAGCGATGCCTTGTGCGTCTGGATTGCGTGTTGCGGTCAGGAAGGACGAAAGGCTGGTGATAACCTGCCCGCCTTTCCGGTCGATAGAGGCTTTGGCCAGGGAGCCGGTGATCAAGGGCGTATACCTGAGCATATAGGTGGCATAGGTGCGCATGGTCGGCACCTGCGTTCTTAACGCTGCCAGCTCACGGTCAAAGTCTTCGCGCCAAACCACTTTTTTATGGCTAAAAACGACCGGCGCTGTGGGGGTTGTGTTGCACGCCCAGCCTGCCCGAGGCGATAGCGTTTCCGCCTGATACTGTTCTTCCCTATATGGATAAAATGGCATCGTACGGCAACGTAGCGGCTTGTTTGCATGAATTCCGCACAAATTGTTTGCGGCGAGCGCCGGACAGGGAAATGTCGGCGGAATGTATGCGGTTGGTACGATAAGTGCTGCCAGATCTTTCCCGTTCGGCATTTTGATCGTGGCGCCCAGACTGGCAACCATTGGGTAATCCTTGCTGCCTTGCCGTAGTGGTGTCCATGCAAAAGCTAGCGGAAACAGCTTTGCGTATGCAAAGGCGTCTTCCAGAGTCAGCGGCAACTGCCCGTAGCAGCACTTCCCGCAGGCAGTACATTCAAAATGACGATCCATTGCTAGTTCTGGACGGCAGCTGTACCGCAGCACTGCTTGGATTTTTTTCCAGATCCGCAGGGGCAAGGATCATTGCGCCCGACTTTTATTACCCGGCGCTGTGTGATGGCGGGGCCTATCTCACCGTTCACGTAAAGCCAGAGACCATTTTCGCGACGGAATGTTGCGACTTCGGCTTGCGCCATTTCTTGGTTGTCACGCTTGAATCGGATGACAAAATCGACTTCAGCTGTATCGCCGTTTTCAGTGGAGCGGCGAATGTCGAGTCCATGCCACTCGCACTCTTCGGCCAGTCGTTCGGCTTCTGCACGATTGAAATCGAGTTGAATTTCAGGGGCATGAGTACGTGCCACATGATCAAGCGCACCGGTAACGAATGCCGTGTAACGCGATCGCATCAGCATTTCGGCGGTGGGTGCCGGATCACCCGCAATGATGGGGCCGCAGCATTGAGCGAAATTTCGTGTTGAGCCACATGGACATAGTTTCATCGACTGTTTTCTTTTTTTATGGTGGCGCAACAGCGCCTCTGGCAGATTGGATTGAAGAAGGCGAATCGGCAAGGTTGCAGAGTTGCCTGTAATGGATGAAGCGTTATAGGGAACAGACCACAACCCCCGCAAAAACCGCCCCCATACCTTGCCAGACTATCATGGGGCTTCGCCACCTTCAATGCACACCATCAACATCCATCGAATATTTGACTCCACAAATAATCAACGGGGCAGGAACCAATTGTGGTTGCCCCCCGATTATTCGATTTGTATTTGGATTATTTTGTATTTTGTGTGAGCTAAAGAATTTGAATGCGGTTGCGTCCTTCCGATTTGGCTCGGTACAACGCCTGATCGGCGCGATCCAGCGTTTCCTCAAATGTTGCATCCTCACCGGTCATCTGAGTCACCCCTAAACTGATGGTGTAATTCAACTCGCCTTGGTCCGTAGGCACACTGGCGGTCTCGATCTTCTGACGCAAACGCTCAGCAAACAGCATCCCCTGCTCGACACTCGTCTCCGGCAACAGTACGACAAATTCCTCGCCCCCCAGTCGCCCTGAGTAATCGCTTTCGCGCAAGGTCCCCGCCACCAGTTTGGCCAAATGCCGCAGCACCTTGTCGCCAACGCAGTGTCCGTAAGTATCATTCACGCGCTTGAAGCGGTCGACATCAAGAATGAACAGCACCGCCATGCCTGCCTTGTTGCGTTTGATGCGCGCCAATTCGGCTGATGCACGCGTAATGAAATAACGCCGGTTTGACAGGCCGGTCAACCAATCCGTGGTCGCCTGCTGCCGCAATTCATCCTCCATGCGCTTGCGGTCGGCAATGTCGTTTTTGATGCCTACATAATGGTGCACATTTCCAGAAGCATCCTTGACTGGAGATATCATCATCTCTTCGAAACTCAAGCTGCGATCCTTGCGGCAATTCACAATATCACCGCGCCAGACATTACCGGCTGTCAGTATCTGCCACATCTGCTGGTAAAACGCATCGTCATGCCGTCCAGATTTAAGCATGCGCGGATTCTGGCCGACCAATTCATCGCGCGAGTAACCGGTCAAGGCAGAAAATGCGGGGTTGACCCATTCGATATTCGCATCAAGATCGGTAATCACCACCGGACTGTTTTCCAGTGCTGAAACCAGCCACTCTTTGCGCGACTCCAGTTCCTTACGTTCGTCAATATCAATGGCGTAACCATGCCATAACACACTGCCGTCAGGTAACCGTTCCGGCATTGCGCTTTCTTCGCGCCAATGAACACTTTCATCATGAAATACGATGCGATATTCGGCATGCCACTTACTCAAGTTCTGTCCGGATTCCAGAAGCCTGGAACGGTAGATTGCAGCATCTTCAGGATGCAAACGCCCAAAAAAATTCTCGGCATTCTCATCCATTTCCTGCGGCGTTAGATCAAACAATTGATTGGCGGTGTTTGAAGCATAAGGAAAGTGTGAACTGCCGTCAGGGCGCAAGCGATACTGGTATAAAACGCCAGGAAAATGCCATGGAAATTGGGATAACATTGACTGTTCCGACATCTCGGAAATCGCTGATTCCTGCGCCACGTCACTGCCCCTCATGCGCGCGCCCCCCCAGGCAATCAATACAATAGGGAGTGCGACACAGACAATAATGATGAGTACGTCAGGCATGATGCGGATCTCCAGCAATGGGCATTACCATATCGCCCCTCAAGTGTAAGGGAGCATGCCTTCGTCATGCCTGAATAATCAGCAAAGTTTTGCCTTTGCGCAAAACCGAGCCTATCCACAAAAAGTGAACAGATAAACGCCAATACTCATTGATTTCAACACCAACAAACGGAGAAATCAGCGCGAACCGATTTCTCCGATTACAGTTACCAAAAAAACGACTTCTTAACCGGCTCGCTTCTCAAACGTCAATTCGCCGCCCTTCACTCCCACCACCACCGTATCCTTCGGCCCCAGCTTGCCTTCCAGAATCAGGCGCGAAATCGGGTTTTCGATTTGCTGCTGGATGGCGCGCTTCAGCGGTCTCGCGCCATAGACCGGATCGAACCCAGCTTCGGCGATCTTTTGCAGCGCGATGTCGGAAATTTCCAGCGCCATTTCCATCTTCGCCAGCCGCTGTTCCAGAATCTTCAATTGCACCTTGGCAATCGCGCCGATGTTCTTTTCATCCAGCGCATGGAATACCACGATCTCGTCGATGCGGTTGATGAATTCCGGCCGGAAATGCGTTTTCACTTCGGCCAGCACTGCCAGCTTGACCACCGCCGGTTCGCTGCCCTGCATCGACTGAATCATGTGCGAGCCGAGGTTCGAGGTCATCACGATCACGGTGTTCTTGAAATCCACCGTGCGCCCCTGCCCGTCGGTCATGCGGCCATCGTCCAGCACTTGCAGCAGCACGTTGAACACGTCCGGGTGCGCCTTTTCGATTTCGTCCAGCAGGATCACTGAATACGGCTTCCGGCGCACCGCTTCCGTCAGGTAGCCGCCTTCTTCGTAGCCGACATAGCCCGGCGGCGCGCCAATCAGCCGCGCCACCGAATGCTTCTCCATGAATTCGCTCATGTCGATGCGGATCAGCGCTTCTTCGGTGTCGAACAGGAAGCTGGCCAACGCCTTGCATAATTCGGTCTTGCCCACGCCAGTCGGGCCAAGGAACATGAACGAGCCGTAAGGCCGACCCGGATCGCCCAGGCCAGCGCGCGAACGGCGAATCGCTTCCGATACCGCCACCACCGCTTCATGCTGACCAACTACGCGCTTGTGCAGTTCGTCTTCCATCTGCAGCAGTTTGGCGCGCTCGCCCTGCATCATTTTCGATACCGGAATGCCGGTCGCACGCGACACCACTTCGGCGATTTCTTCTGCCCCGACCTGCGTGCGCAGCAGCTTCGGCTTGCCCGCCTGTTCGCCGCCCTCTGCCTGCGCATCCTTCCTGCTCTGGATTTCCAGCGCCTTTTCCAGTTCCGGCAGCTTGCCGTACATCAGCTCGGACATTTTCTGGTAATCGCCCTTGCGCTTGGCTTCCTCGACCTGCTGCCGCACGCGGTCAATCTCTTCCTTGATGTGCTTGGTGCCTTCAACGCCAGCCTTTTCCGCCTTCAGGATTTCCTCGTAATCCGCATATTCGCGTTCCAGCTTGCCGATTTCTTCTTCGATCAACGACAGCCGCTTTTGCGAGGCTTCGTCGGTTTCCTTTTTCATCGCTTCGCGCTCGATTTTGAGCTGGATCAGCCGGCGTTCCAGCCGATCCATCACTTCCGGCTTGGAATCGATCTCGATCTTGATTTTCGACGCGGCTTCATCGATCAGATCGATCGCCTTGTCTGGCAGAAAGCGGTCGGTGATGTAACGGTGCGACAGTTCGGCCGCGGCAATGATCGCCGGGTCGGTAATATCGACGCCGTGGTGCACTTCGTATTTTTCCTGCAGGCCGCGCAGGATGGCCACCGTATCCTCCACGCTCGGCTCATCCACCATCACCTTCTGGAAACGCCGTTCCAGCGCCGCATCCTTTTCCACGTACTTGCGGTATTCGTCCAGCGTGGTCGCACCGACGCAATGCAGTTCACCGCGCGCCAGCGCCGGCTTAAGCATGTTGCCCGCATCCATCGCGCCTTCGGCCTTGCCCGCGCCAACCATGGTGTGAATTTCGTCGATAAACACGATGTTCTGGCCTTCGTCCTGCGCCAGTTCCTTCAGCACCGCCTTCAGCCGTTCCTCGAATTCGCCGCGGTATTTCGCCCCAGCCAACAACGCCGCCATGTCGAGCGACAGCACGCGCTTGCCCTTCAGGCTGTCCGGTACTTCACCATTCACGATGCGTTGCGCCAACCCTTCGACGATCGCGGTTTTGCCCACGCCCGGCTCGCCGATCAATACCGGGTTATTCTTCGAGCGGCGTTGCAAAATCTGGATGGCCCGGCGGATTTCTTCGTCGCGGCCGATCACCGGATCGAGCTTGCCGCTCCTGGCGCGCTCGGTCAGGTCGAGCGTGTATTTCTTCAGCGATTCCCGTTGGCTCTCGGCATCGGCCGAACTCACATTCGCGCCACCGCGCACGGCATCAATCGCCGCTTCCAGCGCCTTCCGCGTCAGGCCGCTTTCCTTTGCCAGCCGACCAGCTTCGGATTTGTCCTCGGTCAGCGCCAGCAGGATCATTTCGCTCGCCAGGAACTCGTCGCCGCGCTTTTGCGATTCCTTGTCTGCCAAATTCAGCAGCGCCATCAGCTCGCGCCCGACCTGCACATCGCCGCCGGTGCCACTCACCTTCGGCATGCGATCGAACGCGGTTTTCAACGCCGCCGCTAGCCCGCCCACATTCACGCCGGCACGCTGCAGCAGCGAACGCGCGCCGCCGTCGTCCTGCTGCAACAGAGCCGCCAGCAGATGCACCGGCTCAATGTACTGGTTGTCGTTGCCGACCGCCAGACTGCGCGCATCCGAAATTGCTTCCTGCAACTTTGTGGTCAATTTGTCTTGCCGCATCGTTCATGCTCCTGATAAATTCTGAATGATCCGACTATTGGGTCGGGCAGCCGTGTTTTCAAGCAAAGAATAATCGTCGTGACAAAACGCAACTAGACCTGGATCAAGCAGTGCGAAAATCATCCGGTTTTTCAGCCAGCCCAACTACTGCCACGCATGAGAAATAGACTGCCTTCCCTGCTCCTGACCTGCCTGCTGTATGCCTGCAGCGCGAATGTGCTGGCCAACATCATGCTGTATGGCAACCTTGATATGGGCTACATGAAATGGAGCGGCAACAAGCTGCGGATGGAAGAAAGGTCGAGCAGCCGGATCGGTTTGGAGGGCGAAGAAAACCTCGGCGGCGGCACAAAAACGATTTTCCAGCTCGAACAGCGTTTTACCGCCTACGACGGCATTGCACCAACCTCCTATGCGTTTCAGGGCGGCTCGAATGTCGGCCTGGCCGGCCATTTCGGCAAGCTGCGTTTCGGCCGCATCAACCAGATGGTGACCGAAACGATGTGGGATTTCGATCCGTGGTACGACGACGGCATCACCACCCATCAGCGCAACGTGGTGGCTGGCGGCAACGCACGCATGGGCATAGGCGGGTTGCCTGGCAACGGGCGGCAGGACAATACCGTGCGCTGGGATAGCCCTGCCTTTGGCGCTTATGCGTTCGGTCTGGCGTATCAGCTCAGCGGCAATGATGAACATCCTTCGAACCAGCACCAAAATGCCGGTTTCAGCCTGTTGGCGAAATACAACCGTGGACCGACCGCACTGGCGCTGGGATTCCACCGGCGCGCGAATTCAGCCAGTTCGCAATACTGGACGGTGGGTGCCGCGCATGAATTCGGGCCGCTGCGACTGTCGGCGCTGTACGAACGCGCCATCAGCCGCAAGGAGTGGATTGGCAGCGGCTACACTGATGACCTGCTGGAACGCAATTTCCTGCTCGGCATGATTTACCAGCTCGGCCAAGACAGCATCAATGCGTCATACCAGCAGTTGAAAGCGGAAACCGGCGGCGCCAGCATCGGCATCGACCGCAAATATTCGCTCGGTTACGTTCACTGGCTGAGCAAGCGCACCTCAGCCTACATTGACTGGACCAGAATCCGGCACGGCCAGCAATCCATCTTGTGCGGCAGCGGTTGCGGCACCATTGGCGGCATCGCCATCGGCATGAATCACCGTTTTTGAGACTTCAGGCTGCCAGGTTGCGGTACAGCGCAAATCCGAGAATGCAGCACAGAATCGAGCCTGTCAGGTGCAGTGCGGAGTGACCAAAGGCCCATAAGTAGTCACCGCGTTGCAGCAACAGCATCGATTCGGCGGAAAAAGTGGAAAATGTCGTCAGCGCGCCCAGAAAGCCGGTGATCACCATCAGCCGCCATTCTGGCGCAAGCCCTGGATGGCTGTTGAAGAACGCGACCGACAACCCGATGATGAAACCGCCGCCCAGGTTGGCGACGATGGTGCCGAGCGGCAGGTGGCTATGCACCGGATTCAGCCATACTCCCAACCACCAGCGCAACCACGCTCCAAGCACCGCGCCAACGCCAACGGCAGCAAAACTCATTTCGCTTTTCCTCCATTTTCATTCCAGCGCGCCATCGCCGTGTCGTCCGAGTCACGTGCATCGACCCAGCGCGCGCCGTCAGACGTCTGTTCCTTTTTCCACAATGGCGCTGCGGTTTTCAGGTAATCCATCATGAATTCGCACGCAGCAAACGCTTCGCGTCGGTGCATGGCCGCAACCGCTACCAACACGATTTGATCCATCGGCTTGAGCGGCCCCACACGATGAATCACCTGTGCATCGAAAAAATTCCAGCGTTGCTTGGCTTCGATGATAATGGCTTCCAGCGACTGCTGCGTCATGCCGGGATAGTGCTCCAGTTCCATCGCCGTCACTTCCTTGCCATCGTGCAAATCCCGCACTGTACCTACAAAGGCAGCCACCGCCCCAACCTTGGGGTTATTTGCGCGCAAGGTTGCCACTTCGGTGGTGAGATCAAAATCTTCAGTCTGAACACGAGCAGTCATGGATACAGGATGGTTAATACGATGAAGGCATTCTTATGCAGGAAATTATCGTCAGAATTGTATTTGATATCGACGAAGATGTGGCCGCCAGAAATCTTTTTTCATACTCACCATGGCAGATACCGAAAAGTACCAGAACATTCACAGATCGCCCACCAGAAACAATGGCAGCACTTTCTCTGCTCATGACCGACAATCCAAAAAACTTTTCCAACCTCGAATACGCCGCCATGAGGCTCGAAATTCAGCAGAAAATTTGTTATTTCACAAAACCCAATAGCTGAACGCACAGAAACTATGCTTTATGGCAACAACTCTCTTCTTCCCTGAATCCATGGATCGTTGAAATTTACCAGTTTCACAAAGGAGTTATATGTCGGCAAACAAGAAAAAGTCCTCCATGCGGCTAGCGACAAAACTGGGATGGTTGGTCGCTTGCGCGCTCATTGGTGTTGTAGTCATCTCCGGTTCCTTCCTCTATTCAGAGAGAACCCTGATACTTGAGGAGAGAAAGGCTACCGTACGCCAGGTAGTTGAGGCCGCACATGCAACCATTGCACACTTTGGAAATCTGGCTCAAAGCGGCAAGCTAAGCGAGCAGGAAGCGAAACAACGTGCGCTGGAAACACTAGAAGCGCTGCGCTACAACGGACAGGAGTATTTTTGGGTCAATACCATCAGCGCCCATCCCATCATGGTAATGCATCCCGTCTCGAAAAATCTGATCGGCACCGATCTGTCTGACATAAGCGACCCTACCGGCAAACGACTTTTTGTTGAAATGACCAATCTGGTAGAACAATCCGAAAAAGGATACGTCTTCTATTTATGGCCCAAACCAGGCTCAAAGGACCCTATCGAAAAAGTCTCCTATGTTCAGGGGTACAAACCGTGGGGCTGGATGGTGGGTTCAGGCGTGTACATTGATACCGTACAAGCAACGATTATGGGCCGGCTTTTGAAATTTGGCGCTGGCACCATTGCATTGGGCATATTGTTGCTACTGGCGGGCATCTTGATTGCGCGTAGCGTGCTTCGGCAAATTGGCGGCGAACCCGAAGACGCAGCCAACATTACACAACATTTGGCTGCTGGCGACCTGTACATCGACATTGAACTTAAAGGCAACGATCATACGAGCCTGCTGTATGCCATGAAGAACATGCGGGACAGCTTTGCCAATATCGTCAAGCAGGTTCGCTCAGACTCGGAGGCAATCGCAACAGCAACTGCACAGATCGCATCAGGCAACCAAAATCTATCGACCCGCACTGAAGAGCAGGCAAGCTCCCTGGAAGAAACGGCTTCGTCGATGGAACAACTTACCTCAACCGTCAGACAGAATGCCGAGAATGCCAGTCAGGCAAACCAACTGGCGATTTCTGCGTCAGATATCGCCACAAATGGAGGAAATGCTGTTCAGGAAGTCGTTCAAAAAATGCACTCTATTGACGATTCATCAAGAAAAATGGCGGATATCATCAACGTCATTGATGGCATCGCATTCCAGACCAACATCCTTGCACTGAATGCAGCGGTTGAGGCGGCACGCGCAGGTGAGCAAGGCCGAGGTTTTGCCGTGGTTGCTACAGAAGTGCGTAATCTGGCACAGCGCAGTGCAAAAGCAGCACAGGAAATTAAGGATTTGATCAACGACTCTGTCAGCAAAGTTGAGGATGGCAGCAAACAGGCTGAGCATGCCGGTGAAACGGTTAAAAAAGTGGTGGATAGCATTCGGAACGTGCGAAACATCATGGAAGAAATCACGGCAGCCAGCACGGAGCAGAGCGATGGCATCGAACAAGTGAACCGGGCCATTATGCAGATGGATTCTGTTACACAGCAAAACGCCGCCTTGGTTGAAGAGGCAGCAGCTGCTGCTGAATCCCTGCGGGCGCTATCCAAGAGTCTGGTGGAAACAGTTAAAGTCTTTAAAATCCGTAAAGAGGAGACTTCTTAGCGACTGCATTTGACGTGACATTTAACCCGCAGTCTCGCGCGCTACGGATAAGAAGCAGGCGCTATGCTAGCACTATCAAGTGGCATGCTGCCCCAGCCGCCAAAGCGATGTAACTTCGGCGGAACGCGCCGCATGCAACGGGTCGTTGTCGTCCACCGCTTTCGGGTGCACTGGCCGGATATCGTGCCGTGCGAGGACTTTCAGTCCAGTGTCATCTATCCATGCCAGCAATTGGTCACGATCGCGCAAGCCAAGGTGCTCAGCAAGGTCGGACAAAATCAGCCAGCCCTCGCCACCGGGTTCGAGGTGCGCCGCCAAACCGGACAAGAAGCCTTTGAGCATCGCACTGTCCGGGTCGTACACCGCGCGCTCAATCGCCGCATTCGGCCGCGCTGGCACCCATGGCGGGTTGCAAACGATCAGTGGCGCCTTTCCTTCGGGAAACAAGTTTACCAACTGCAGTTCGATCTGGCCGCTCAAGCCTAGCCGGTCGATGTTGTCGACCGCACAGGCAAGCGCGCGCGGGTCCGTGTCTGTCGCAACCACGCGCCGAACACCGCGTTTGGCCAGCACGGCGGCAATCACGCCGGTGCCGGTGCCGATGTCGAACGCCAATGCAGTCGATGGCAACGGCGCTTGCGCCACCAGTTGCAAATACTCACCGCGAACAGGCGAAAACACGCCATAGTGCGGATGGATGCATGCGCCCAGCGCGGCAACCTGCACTCCTTTCTTGCGCCATTCATGCGCGCCGATCAGGCCCAGCAGTTCGCGCAGCGACACCACCGACGCTTCACCAACCGAGCCGTAAGCCTCCTCGCATGCCGCGCGCACATCCGGCGAACGCCGCAGCGGCACGGTGTAGTCCGGATCGAGCGGCACCAGCAGCATGCCGAGCGTACGCGCCCGTTGCGACTGTGCCTGCCGGTGCAGGTGAAACGCTTCAATCGGCGACGACGGCACCGTTTTCGCCTTGCGCGGTTTGCGTCCGGCGCCAGCCGCTCGCCGCGCCATCGCGTTCAGCAACTGACGCGCATTCTGGAAATCGCCGCGCCACAGCAGCGCAGTTCCTTCGGAAGCCAGACTGAAGGCCTTGTCTGCCGGCATCGTATCGTCGGCGATGACCACCCGTTTCGGCGGCGGTGCATGGTTTTCCGAGCGCCAGCGCGCCTCGCGCATTTCGCCGTCTTCTTGCCAGTGAATTGTTGGGGTTGCGCTCATAAAATCCCGTATTTCAATCTCGAACTATTTGTAGCAAGGCTGCGAGGCGCAGGCAGTACGAAAGTACGGCTAGACGAAGCTAACGCAGCTACGGGCAGTTCGGGTTGAAATCAGCCGCCGGTCACCGGCGGGAAAAATGCGACTTCGCAGCCTTCGGTAATCGGCGTATCCGCCTCGGTCATCACATGGTTGTACGCCATGCGCAGCGATTTGCCTTCGGCCAATGCTTCCGCCCATGCGCCGCCGCGCGCAACCAGCCACGCGCGCACAGCGCCGACTGTGGTCACTTCGGGCGGCAGGCTCACGTTTTCCGAGGCGGTGCCGACCGCTTCGCGCACGCTGGCAAAAAAGCGCAGTTCGATTTTCATGGTCAGTAAAGAAGTTCGTTGAAAGGCAGGAAACGGACGATGTCGCCCATTGCAATCAGGTTGTGGGGCGGATTGTCGATCAAGCCATCGCCCCAAACAGTCGAAGTCAGCACGCCGGCGCTTTGGTTCGGGAACAGATCCAGTCCGCCCTGCTCGTTAATGCGGGCGCGCAGGAACTCATTGCGCCGGTCGGCCTTTTGCTGCGCGAAATCGGCTCGCATCGCATAGGCCGTCGGCGCAACCTTTTGCACCCCTTGCAGGCGCAGCATGAATGGCTTGACGAACAGCAGAAAGCCGATCAGCACCGACACCGGATTACCTGGCAGACCGATGAAGAACGCATCATCCCTGCCGGCGACACAGCGAATTTCGCCAAACGCCAGCGGCTTGCCCGGCTTGGACGCGATTTGCCACATGTTCATC
This sequence comes from Burkholderiaceae bacterium, assembly GCA_018262475.1. Lineage (GTDB taxonomy): Bacteria > Pseudomonadota > Gammaproteobacteria > Burkholderiales > Burkholderiaceae_D > QZKY01. Next base: position 31,353 of record JAGSYW010000001.1, read on the forward strand.
CGCCCTTCGGCCTCGACCGCCGGCTTGATGTAATCCTCTTCGCCGACCGACACCCCGCCGGAGGTGATGATCAGATCGTTTTCCTGCGCCGCGCGCACCAGCGTTTGCCGGGTGGCTGCCAGCGAATCGGGCACGATGCCGTAGTCGGTGATGTCGCACCCCATGTTCTGCAGCAGACCGCGCAGCGTGAAGCGGTTCGAGTTGTATATCGCTCCCGGCTTGAGTTCCTCGCCCGGCATTGCCAGTTCGTCGCCGGTAAAAAACACCGCCGCCCGCAGACGGCGCACGACCGGCAACTCTGCCTGTCCGACCGATGCTGCCAACCCCAGCTCCTGCGGCCGCAGGCGCGTGCCGGCCGGCAGGATTACGCTGCCGCGGCGGATGTCGCCTCCCGCCGGCCGGATCCATTCGCCAGCGCTCGGCTGGTAATTGATGGTCACGCGGTCGCCATCGGCTATGCACTCTTCCTGCATCACCACCGCATCCGCGCCCGGCGGAATCGGCGCACCGGTGAAAATCCGCGCCGCCGTTCCCGGCTGCAGCAGTTGTGGCACACTGCCAGCAGGAATGCGCTGCGATACCGGCAGTGTCGCCTTGCCGCTGGCACAGTCTGCCATCCGTACCGCATAACCATCGCGATCGGAATTGTCCGCCGGCGGCACGTCGAGCTGCGACACTTGCGCTTCAGCCAGAACGCGGCCATTTGCTTCCAGCGTAGGCACCCACTCAACAGCGGTTATCGGCCGGGCCGCCTTGAGCAGCAAGTCCAGCGCCTCGGCCACGGTCAGCAATGGTTTCGGTTGGTTCATCATTTGTTCTTCTGGTTGCAATGCCGTTCCGGTGGCTCAAAAAATACTCCGGCCAGTATTTTTACATCGCCAGGAAATACGTGGCCAAGCACATTGTTTTCAGCTCATACCCCGCCCAAAACCTCTATATTAGTGCAGCCAGTCGCATCACAACCCGGTGCGGGCGGCGATGTAGGCCTTCATTTTTTCGGCATCGACCGGCATCACATCGAAACGCTGCGGCTGCGCCTCGATGTTTTCGAACCCGGCCGGACGCGGCGCATCCTTACCCAGTGCTTCCTGTATCGTTTCGTTGAACTTTGCCGCCAGCGCGGTTTCCAGCACGATCATCGGCACGCCGGGTTGCGCATGTTCGCGCGCGACCTTGACGCCATCGGCGGTGTGGGTGTCGATCATCACGCCATACTTGGCGTACACATCGCGGATCGTCTGCAGCCGGTCGGTATGCACCGACTTGCCGGATTCAAAGCCGAACTGCCCCACTTGCTTGAATTCATCGCCATCGCTGCCAGACTGGCCGGACAAGTCAAAGCCGCCATGAGTGTCGATTTTGCCGAACAGGGCGCGCACGCGGTCGCCATCGCGCCCTGTCAGGTCATAGATGAAGCGCTCGAAATTCGATGCCTTCGAAATATCCATCGACGGGCTGCTGGTATGGAAAGTTTCGGCCGACTTGCGCACGCGGTACACACCGGTGCGGAAAAATTCGTCCAGCACGTCGTTTTCATTGGTGGCAACCACCAGCTTGTCGATCGGCAAGCCCATCATGCGCGCGATGTGTCCGGCGCAGATGTTGCCGAAATTGCCGGACGGCACGGTGAATGACACTTTCTGCTCGTTCGACGTCGTGGCAGAAAGGTAGCCGCGGAAGTAGTACACCACTTGCGCCACCACGCGCGCCCAGTTGATCGAGTTCACGGTGCCGATCTTTTGCTTCGCCTTGAACGCCAGATCGTTCGACGCCGCCTTCACCATGTCCTGGCAGTCATCGAACACGCCTTCGACTGCGATGTTGTAAATGTTTTCATCCGGCAAGCTGAACATTTGCGCGGTCTGGAACGCGCTCATTTTCTGGTGCGGCGACAGCATGAACACGCGGATGCCCTTCTTGCCGCGCATCGCATATTCGGCCGAGCTGCCGGTATCGCCGGAAGTCGCGCCGAAAATGTTGAGTTCCGCCTTTTGCTTCGCCAGCGCGTATTCGAACAGGTTGCCGAGCAACTGCATCGCCATGTCCTTGAACGCCAGCGTCGGGCCGTTCGACAACGCCTGCAGGATCAGCGTCTTGCCACCCACGCTTTCAAGCGGGTACAGCGGCGTGATCTGCGGCGCATCCTCAGGCTGACGCGCGTTGCAGTATACCTCGGCGGTATAAGTCTTGTGCGCCAGCGCCTTCAAATCCGCTTCCGGGATGTCGGTGGCAAATTTCTTCAGAAGCTCGAATGCCAGATCGGCGTAGGAGAGTTTGCGCCATGCATCAAGTTCAGCGCCTGTCACTTGCGGGTATTCGATCGGCAGGTACAACCCACCATCGGGTGCCAGACCTTCGAGCAGGATTTCGGAAAACGAACGCGGTGCAGCGGCGCTGCCCTTACCAGCACGGGTAGAAACGTATTGCATGATGATTGCGCGAAAACAATGTAAAACTCCGATTTTACCCGTAACCTGTATTTGCCGGTGAGCGCGTGCGATAATTCCCGCAACTGTTTGCATAAACCTTGTCAATGTCATGACCATCAAAGTCGCCATCGCCCAGATCAACTGCACTGTCGGCGATTTCAGCGGAAACCGCATCAGAATCGCCGAAATGGCTCGCCGCGCCGCTGCCGCAGGAGCCGATATTCTGCTGACGCCGGAACTGTCAATTTCGGGTTATCCACCGGAAGACCTGCTGCTGCGCAATGCATTTTTCGATCTTACGCAGCAGACGCTCGATGAGCTGGCTGCCGAACTGGCCAGCCTGAAGGGGCTGCACGTGATTGTTGGCCACCCGCTGCTGCGCGGCGGTCAGCGCTACAACGCCGCTTCGGTGATAGTCGAGGGCAAACTGCTCGGCACCTACTGCAAGCACAAGCTGCCGAATTACATGGTATTCGACGAAGTGCGCTATTTCGCTTCGGCCGAAGAACCGTTCGTGTTCGAGCTCAAGGGAACGAAATTCGGCCTGAACATCTGCGAAGACTGCTGGTTCCCTGAATCGCCGCAGGCGGCACGCGCCGCAGGCGCCGAAGTGCTGTTGATTCTGAACGGTTCGCCATACCACATGCACAAGCAGCATGTGCGCTACGACATGATGCGCGAAAACGTGCTGGCTGCCGGCATGTCGCTGGTGTATGCGAATCTGGTCGGCGGACAGGATGAACTGGTGTTCGACGGAAATTCGTTCGTGATGAACCGGCGTGGCGAACTGTGCCTGCAGTTGCGACACTGCGAAGAAGACTGGCGCATGGTCGAATTCGATGGTGCAGAACCGCGCAAGCAACCATTTGAAGGCGACCATTCAATCGAAGCGATGGTCTACCAAGCGCTGGTGGTGGGCGTACGCGACTACATCGGCAAGAATGGATTTCCTAGCGTCATCATTGGCCTATCAGGCGGGGTCGATTCTGCGTTGACGCTGGCGGTGGCAGTTGATGCCTTGGGTGCGGACAAGGTGCGCGCGGTGATGATGCCTTCGCCATACACGGCCGACATCTCGCTGGCCGATTCGCGCGACATGGTGCGCCGCGTAGGCGTGCGCTACGATGAAATCCCGATCAATCCCTGCTTCACCGCTTTCAAAAACATCCTGTCGAAGGAATTCGCTGGACTGGACGAAGACACGACAGAGGAAAATATTCAGGCGCGAATACGCGGCACGATCCTGATGGCGCTTTCGAACAAGCATGGCTCGATCGTGCTGACCACCGGCAACAAGAGCGAAATGGCGGTCGGCTACTGCACGCTGTATGGCGACATGGCCGGCGGATTTGCCGTGATCAAGGACATTGCAAAGACGCTGGTTTACCGTCTGTGCCATTACCGCAACACCGTGTCGAACATCATCCCCACACGTATCCTGACGCGCGCGCCGTCGGCCGAACTGAAACCCGATCAGACCGATCAGGATTCGCTGCCGCCGTATGAGGTGCTTGACCCTATCATGCAGTTGTATATGGAGGAAAACAAGAGCGCGGCCGAGATCGTCGCCGCCGGTTATGCCGCCGCAGATGTACAGCGCATCACCCACCTGATCCGCATCAACGAATACAAGCGGCGCCAGGCACCGATTGGCATCCGCGTCACGCATCGCGCCTTCGGCCGCGACTGGCGTTATCCAATCACGTCAAAGTACCGCGAATAGGCTAGAATCGTTCAAGTCACATTTTCAGGAGCATTCATGAAGAGCATTACCGCCATCATCAAACCGTTCAAGCTCGACGAAGTGCGCGAAGCGCTGTCGCAGGTCGGAATTACCGGCCTGACTGTTACCGAAGTAAAGGGTTTTGGCCGCCAGAAAGGCCATACTGAGCTGTATCGCGGCGCGGAATATGTGGTCGATTTTCTGCCGAAGGTAAAAATCGAAGTTGTGGTGGACGACAAGATCGCGGAACATGCGATCGAAGCGATCATCAATTCAGCCCGCACCGGAAAAATCGGCGATGGCAAGATTTTCGTGCACGATGTCGATCAGGTGATCCGCATCCGTACTGGCGAAACAGGGCCTGAAGCGGTTTGACGCAAACCGGGACCGCTTCAACAGCCCCGGCCTGTCAGTGATGGCGCGGCACACTGCCGCGCCAGAGTTCATTCCTTCACCGGCTTCCATTCCTTCGCCAGCGCTTTCGCCTGCGCGACCTGCTGCGGTGTCATCGTTTCTTCCAGATCCTTCATCCGCCGCGTGGCCGGGCCAAAACCCTGATTCGATGACAGCGTCAGCCACTTGACCGCCTCAACCAGATCCTTCTTCACCGTCACGCCGCTGGCATACATCTCGCCCACATTGTTTTGCGCTTCCGAGTGCCCCTGGTTGGCAGCCCTGCGTGCCCAAAGCGTGCCTTTGCGGTCACTGTGATCGACACCGTTCGCGGTCAGGTACAACATCGACAACTGATGCTGCGCTTCCGCATCGCCTTTTTGCGCCTTGGCGGTATATTCCTTTTCCAGGTCAGTGCTCGACGTGCATCCTGCCAGCGCCATTGCCGCCAGCGCAATCGCACAGGCCGCGCCCCACTTCTTCAATCCTGCGTGCATCTACTCTCCCCGTTATGTTAGAAACCTGCCAGCCTTTCAGCCACGCCCCTTGAGCAGCACCACCAGCGCGCCAGAACCGCCATCGGCCGCCTTCGCCTGGCAAAAGGCAATCACCTCGTCCTTTTGTACCAGCCATTTGTGTACCATCTTTTTCAGCACAGGTTCCTTGTTGACCGAACCCAGTCCCTTGCCATGGATGATGCGCACACAGCGCAAGCCGCGCTTCGTGACTTCGCGCAGAAAATCGGCCAGCGAATCGCGCGCTTCATCGCGCCGCATGCCATGCAGATCGAATTCATCCTGAATCACCCAGTGCCCTTTGCGCAGCTTGCGCACCACGTCTGGGCCAATGCCATCGCGCCGGTAGCTCAATGCCTCATCAACTTCGAGCAGCGTGGTCACATCGAATTCGTCCGACATTGCAGCGCGCAGCACTTCGCGCTCGTCCGCATGGCGCTGGTGCGGGATCGGTTGCGGCGGCGATGCCATGACATCTGCCCTGTTCTGTCGCGCCAGTGGCGTCACATCCCCGACCGCACGCCGGAAAATATCGGCCTCGCACTGCATTTCGCGTTCCTGCCGCGCACGCTCGCGCGCGGTCGCCTCCTGCTCTTCCTTCAGCTTTTTCAGCGCCTTGCCCAGTTTCTTGAGGTCGGCCAGATCCTTGAACGATTCAGACATGAAGCAACCCTGCTCAAGCGTCCATGCCTTCCAGATAGCGCTGCGCATCCAGCGCCGCCATGCAGCCTGTGCCAGCGCTGGTAATCGCCTGACGATAAATGAAGTCCTGCACATCTCCTGCAGCGAATACGCCCGGCACGCTGGTGGCGGTTACCATCCCATCCTGAGCAATGCCGGTCTTGATATAGCCGTTGATCATCTCGATCTGACCATCGAAAATCGCTGTGTTCGGCTTGTGGCCAATTGCCACGAACAAGCCATGCACCGGGACCTCCTTGAGCGCGCCATCCTTGGTCGATTGCAGCCGCACCCCAGTGACACCAGAATCGTCGCCGATGACTTCATGCAACGTCTGCTCCGTTTCCAGCACCACCTTGCCCTCGGCCACCTTGACCATCAGACGGTCGATCATGATCGGTTCAGCGCGAAACTTGTTCCGCCGGTGAATCAGCGTCACCTTCGAAGCGATATTGGCCAGATATAGCGCTTCCTCGACTGCAGTGTTGCCGCCACCGATCACGGCCACTTCCTTGCCACGATAGAAGAAGCCGTCGCAGGTCGCGCAGGCGGACACTCCTTTGCCCATGAACGCCTGTTCGGATGGCAGGCCAAGGTACTGAGCCGAAGCTCCGGTGGCGATAATCAGCGTATCGCAGGTATATTCCGCGTTGTCGCCAATCAGCCGTATCGGCTTTTCTGAAAGTTTCGCAGTATGGATGTAATCGAAAACGATTTCGGTGTTGAATCTTTCCGCGTGCTGCAGGAAACGCTGCATCAGTTCAGGCCCCTGCACGCCCATCGGGTCGGCCGGCCAGTTCTCGACTTCGGTCGTCGTCATCAACTGGCCGCCCTGCTCGATGCCGGTGATCAGTACCGGCTTAAGGTTGGCGCGCGCCGCATAAACGGCAGCGGTATATCCGGCAGGGCCGGAACCGAGGATCAGCACAGAAGCATGTTTGGCATTGGACATAGTTGTCTGCAATCGGTAAATGGGGCCATCGTCGTAACCGCACTGCGCCATGCGCCACATGCGGCCGTCCGATTTTTCGGCTTTACTGCCGGAAACGGGTTAAGATTTGAAATTATAGACGAACAGGGCAAAATATCGCCCCCGCATTAACGCACGAAGCATAATGAGCAGAACCAGCAGAGCCTATACCCGCAACACCGAACCGCAAAATGAACCGCAGATGCCGACGCGGCTTCAGCGCCTGTTATCGGAATCCTGGCTGTTGGCGCTTGCCACCCTGACGCTGTTTGTCATGCTGGTGCTGCTGACCTACAATCGCGCCGACCCGGGCTGGTCGCATGCCAGTCTGGTACCACGCATTGCCAACTGGGGCGGCCGTTTTGGCGCACTGCTGTCGGACCTGATGCTGTACGTATTCGGCATTTCCGCCTGGTGGTGGTGCATCCTGCTGCTGCACCGGTTCTGGCGTGGTTGGCGTCGCCTGGCGCGCCAACTGGCGCTGCAACCCGAACCTGAACCTTTGCACAGCTTCGAAAAGCCAGTGCGCGTACTCGGTTTCCTGCTGCTAATCATTAGCAGCACCAGCATCGAATTCCTGCGGATGCATACGCTCAAGGCACAGTTACCACGAGCACCCGGCGGCATTCTGGGCGAAATAATTGGCGCGCCGCTGTATGGCGCGCTTGGCTTCAATGGCGCAACGCTGTTGCTGCTGCTGTTGTTCGCACTCGGTTTCAGCCTGTATTTCCATCTTTCCTGGCTGCTGGTGGCAGAAAAAATCGGCGGCGCGATTGAAGGCACGGTCGTCTGGTGCCGTAACCTGCAGGCGGCGAAAGAAGATCGCCGCCTCGGCCAAGCCGCCACCATCAAGCGCGAAGATGCGGTAGTGCAGGAGCGCGCGCGCATTGTCGAGGCGCCGCCGATCCGGATCGAACCGCAAGTGACCATCGTACCGCGCTCGGAACGGGTGGAAAAGGAAAAACAGGCGGCGCTGTTCACGGAGTTGGTTGATTCCAGTTTGCCGCCACTATCCCTGCTTGACCCGCCGTCGCCGCCACAGGAAACTGTCAGCGTTGAAACCCTGGAATTCACCAGCCGTCTGATCGAAAAGAAACTGTCGGACTTCGGCGTGTCGGTGAAAGTGATTGCCGCCTATCCGGGGCCGGTGGTCACACGTTACGAAATCGAACCGGCCACAGGCGTCAAGGGCAGCACCATCGTCGGGCTGGAACGCGATCTGGCGCGTTCGCTGTCGCTGACATCGATTCGCGTAATCGAAACCATTCCGGGCAAGAATTACATGGGGCTGGAGTTGCCGAACCCGAAACGGCAAATCGTGCGCCTGACTGAAATCCTCGGTTCGAAAGTCTACAATGACAGCGCCTCGACGCTAACGGTTGCGCTCGGCCGCGACATCGCTGGCAACCCGGTAGTAGCTGACCTGGCGCGGATGCCGCACCTGCTGGTCGCCGGCACCACCGGTTCCGGCAAGTCGGTCGCGATCAATGCCACCATCCTGTCACTGCTGTACAAGGCCGACCCGCAGCAAGTGCGGCTGATCCTGATCGACCCGAAAATGCTGGAAATGTCGACTTACGAAGGCATTCCGCACCTGCTAGCACCGGTCGTGACCGACATGCGCCAGGCAGGCCATGCACTGAACTGGGCCGTGAACGAGATGGAGCGGCGCTACAAACTGATGTCGCACGTTGGCGTGCGCAATCTGGCGGGCTACAACAACCGCATCGACGAAGCGGCCAAGCGCGAGGAACATGTCCCGAACCCGTTCTCGCTCACGCCAGACGCGCCCGAACCGCTGGAAAAACTGCCATCGATCGTGATCGTGATTGACGAGCTGGCCGATCTAATGATGGTGGTTGGCAAGAAGGTCGAAGAACTGATTGCGCGCATCGCGCAAAAGGCGCGCGCCGCCGGCATCCACCTGATTCTGGCCACGCAACGACCGTCGGTCGATGTGATTACCGGCCTGATCAAGGCCAACATTCCGACCCGCATCGCGTTCCAGGTCAGCAGCAAAATCGATTCGCGCACCATCCTCGATCAGGGTGGTGCGGAAACACTGCTCGGTCTGGGCGACATGCTGTACCTGCCGCCCGGCACCGGCCTGCCGATCCGCGTGCATGGCGCGTTCGTGTCAGACGACGAAGTGCATCGCGTTGTCAGCCACCTGAAGGAAAGCGGCGAGCCGGATTATGTCGAAGGTATCCTCGAAGGTGGCACACTGGAAGCCGGCGCGGATGGCATGCCGGGCATGAATGGCAGCGGCGGCGAGGCGGATCCGATGTACGACCAGGCGGTTGCGATCGTGCTGAAAAACCGGCGCGCATCGATTTCGCTGGTGCAGCGCCATCTGCGCATCGGCTACAACCGCGCCGCGCGTCTGCTCGAACAGATGGAACAAAGCGGCCTTGTTTCGGCGATGCAATCGAACGGCAACCGCGATATTCTGGTACCCAACTCTAACGTGGAATAAAAATGCTTAACCGCCTCGGCGCCCGTTGCGCCCTTCTCGCTGCCATCACCATGTCTGCCCTGTTGCCTGCGCTGGCGCAGGCTGGCGCGGTTGAACAATTCAAGACCTTCATTGCATCCACCCGTTCGGCCAAAGGCGAATTCAGCCAGCATCTGGTGAAAATGGCCGATGGCAAAGCCAGCGTTGCGAAACGCTCCAGCGGCAGCTTCGTCTTTGCCCGCCCGGGCAAATTCATCTGGACCTACCACAAGCCATATGAACAGGTGATTCAGGCGGACGGCAAGGATGTGTTCATCTACGACAAGGATCTGAACCAGGTCACGGTCAGGAAGCTCGGCAATGCGCTCGGTTCCAGCCCGGCGGCGATCCTGTTCGGCAGCAACCGGGTCGAACAGAATTTCACGCTGAAGGAAGCCGGCACGAAACAGGGCATCGAATGGCTGGAAGCTGTGCCGAAAGCGAAAGACACCACCTTCCGCCAGATCGGCATTGGCATGAAAAACGGTGTGCCTGTGGCGATGGAACTGCACGACTCGTTCGGCCAGGTCTCGGCTCTGACGTTCCACAAATTCGACCGCAACCCACCGGTTTCATCCAGCCAGTTCAAGTTCGTCATGCCGAAAGGCGCTGACGTCTACCGGCAATAATTCACCATCCGGAGGCACGAATGAACCAGACAACCGAACGGCCTCCCGAACTTGCACCCGACCTGCCTCGCCTCGCCATCCGCTCACTGGTGCCGGTGGCTGTGTTGCTGGCCGCGCTGGCGCTACTGCCGTTCTGGCCCGGCGGCGGCGCAATCCGCTGGCTCGGCATCGTGCTGGCAGGCGCTGCCCTGCTGCTGTTCTGCCTGGCTGTACTGCGTATCCTTGCTCCCTTAGCGCAACGCATTCGGCAGGACGCCGACCTGCTGGCCGAGCGCGAACAGGATCTGGAACAACTGCTGGCCGCCTGCCCAAGCGCAATGCTGCTAGTTGATGCGGAAACCCTCGCTATTGTGCGAGCAAACCGCAAGCTGCTCGAACTGACTAGCCGCGCATCAGGCGAACTGGACGGCCTCGCGCTGGAGAGCCTGCTCGCGCCCGGTTCCGGCACGAACCGCGATTTTATCGATAAGATTCAGGGCGCCCGAACATTGAACGAATTCGAAATCGCACTGCTCGACCGGAAAAATGACGTGGTCGAATCGCTGGTATCGACCAGCGCGTTGCGCTTTGGCGGACGCGACGCGCTGCTGCTCGGCTTCACCGACATCAACGAACTGCGGCAGGCGCAGCACAGCCACGAATACTATGCCAGCTACGACGAACTGACCGGCCTGACCAACCGCCGCACCGGGTTGATGTTCCTGGAAAAAGCAATGGCACGCGCGTGGCGCGAAAGTAGTCCGCTAACAGTGATTCACGCCGACCTCGACGGGCTGAAACAGACGAATGAAATTTACGGCCATGCGGCAGGCGACCGGCTGATCCGCGCCGCCGCCAACATCATGACCGGCCTGATCCGCAGCTCCGATTTCGCCGTGCGCCTTGGTGGCAACAAATTCCTGATAATCCTGCCCAACTGCGCGCCGGACAATGCACAACGGATTGCCGGCAACCTTGAACACTTGCTGGCCGCGCTCAAGGCCGAAGACGATCGCCGCCACGTGCTTTATGCCATCAGCTGCGGCATCGCCGGCTATGCCTCCGACGTGCATGCCACGGCAGAGGAACTGATCACCGCCGCCGCGTCAGCACGCGCGCAGGCAAACCAAACGGTGTCCGCAAGCACCGAGGTCACGCTCCCGGCCTGATAACCTTTGGGGTATATACGCAAAATAGGCTATTAGGCCAATTGTTTGGTGGCTGTTTTAAAATACTGGCAGGAGTATATTTTTTATCCTTACTGACCAGAACGTCAGTTTGAGTCAGTTATTTGGACGTTCTGACAGAGCCCACGCAATGCAGGAAAACAGAACCAGAGCGAATGGCGGCTTTTGCCGCAAAGGCAAATAGAATTCAGCCACTCTTTTCAACACCACCTGCAGACCAACCAGCAGACCATCAGTCAGCCATCAACCGATCTAGCATGAACGAACGAAACCTATCTGATGCCGACCAAATCCGCGCAGCCAGAACGGCGCAAACCGCCGCCATCGCCCAAGGCGATTTCGAGGCCATCCCGACATTCTGGACCGAGGACATCACCGTGCGCCGTGCGCTAGGCCAAGCGGTCAACGGTGTGGAGCAAGCGCTGGCGGCGCTTAAGCCCAATGACGATACGCCACTGGTTTATCAACGCGAAGCGGTGTCGGTCGAGGTCAGCGCGCACTGGCCGCTCGCGTTCGAGGAAGGACGCTGGTCCGGCCACCCTGGAAATGCCAAGGCGGCGCCTGTCATCGGCGGACGTTATGCGGCGCAGTGGGTGAAGCAAGGTGGCCGCTGGCTGATCCGATCCGAAGTGTTCGTCGCACTGACTCGCTCCGGCACTGAAAACTGACAGCGTAAGCATTGTCGAAAAATCATCGACAGTCAGCTTTCGACAAAAAATGACGACAACGAGATTGATTCCCTGTTGCAAATGACGATGATGAAGAAAATCTCGACATTATCACAAGCTTTTGAAATTAAAAGAAAAAACAGAGAATAACCTCGTCGCACCACTTTTCTTTACCACATGGCACGGGATATGCGTATATGCAAGCGTCCCAAATGGCGCCACCCCAAGCATGCTGACAAGCTGTTTGAATGATGTCATTGAGACAGGGTTTGTTCTGTCTATTTGTTTTTTGTCGGTGTGCGTCGTTCGCACCATTACTGCTATGTTACCTATCATTCCGCTCCTAATCGGCGCCATTCCGGTGCTAACTTTTGCCAGTTTCTGCGGCATTGCCATTTATTGCCTGATTTCCGAGAAAAAGCACAAGCAACAGCTTGGAAAGTACTACAACCATCCCGACCACGATCGGCCACTGTACAACATGGGGCACTGTGACCGTTATTCGGCTGGAACCTTTTCCTGGTAATCTCTCGCAAAGGTGCTATGGAGCATCATCCCCTGAAACACCCCCCCTCTCGGGGGGGCAACGCCAGCTGAAACCCATTCATTCGGCTTGAGTTTTCAAGGCATCCCCGAATACCGGATGGAATATGCTTTGGTGCGATTCAGCCCGGAAAATTCTTTTCCCGCTTTTCTCTTTGCAGTTCCCTGCTGAGGCCTGTACAGCTGCCCTGCCTAAAGCGCGCTGCCTGTTGTTTGCGGACGTTCGTCCAGCACTCGCACCACGCGCTGCGGATACGGCACTTCGATCTTGCATTCCTGCAATACTTTCCAGACTGCGCGGTTCACGTCCGACAGCACCTTGCCAGTGCCATTTTCCGGATCGTCTATCCAGAAACCGACGCGCAAATCCAGCCCGTCAGCGCCAAACTTGACCAGCGTCGCCGCCGGAGTCCGCACCTTCGATACGCGCGGCACCGTCGCCGTCGCCTGTTCCAACACCGGCAGCAATGCCTCGATATCGGTGTCGTAACCGACACTAACATCGGTCGTCACCCAGATGTGCGGATCAGAATATGAATGGTTTTGCACCGCGCCGGAAACCAGCATTTCATTCGGGATAATCGATTCGATGCCGTCCAGCCCTCGCAGTACGGTAAAGCGGGTATCGATCTTCGTTACCCGACCGTAAAACTTGTCCACCGCGATCATGTCGCCAATCGCCAGACTGCGGTCGAACAGTATGATGAAGCCGGACACATAGTTGCTGGCAATTTTCTGCATGCCAAAGCCCAGACCGACACCCAACGCGCCACCGAATACCGACAGCACGGTCAGGTCGATGCCGACCATCGACAAGCTGACCAGCACCGCCACCAGCATCAAAAGCGCGCGCGACAGACGTGACAGCACCACGCGGAACGACAGATGCACTTCCTCAATGCGCATCAGCCGCTGTTCGATTACCGCCGCGCCCCACAGTGCCAGCAACAGGGTGATGACCACAGAAATACCGGCCTGCATCATCGCCAGAATCGAGACTTTCTTCGCGCCGATGATGAACACGATGTCGTCAAGCCAGTGCATCAACTCATTCCACAGCCCGGTGATGTGCAACGCAAACCAGCACCACAGCAGTGCCGAGAGTATCCGTTCGAGGAATTCCAGCCGACTGCCGATCCAGCCGATGCTGATGATCAGCGGCTGCATCACCAGCAGTACAAACCGCAACAGGCTTAACGCTAGCAGGAACGACAGCGATGCGCGCAGCACATTCACGCTGTGCCACTGCATTAGCACCGGCTTCGCTACCGCCACCAGCACCAATGAAAACAGCGCCGTCAGGAAATACACGATACTGCGCGAGCCGAGACGCAAGCCCTGCGCAATCGTTTCTGCCGACAACAGTTTACGCTGCGCCAGCCGAGCCAGGTGCCAGCTGATGGCGATGGAAATCAGCAGCGTGCCTATCTGCCACACGACCCCCGGTTCGCTCAGGTCGTGCAAAACATCAAGCAGCATGCCCGATAGCGTGATTTTCATCGATGCTTTTCCATCATGCGTTTTTCATGCATCCGCGCCCTGATTTTGCTTTGCGGATGTCTGCGCCGCCACTTTCTTTGCCGCCACCTTGCGCTCGAACACCGCAGCAAAGAAGCCGTCGGTCTGGTGCCGGTGTGGCAGCAGCGCCAGATAATCATTCATTTCCAGCGGAATCCTCTGTTCGGCCAGCACGTCTTTCATCGGCACCAGCGCAAAATCTGGGTGCGAGGCGAGGAATTGCGCCGCCACGTCCTCGTTTTCATCGTGCAGCAGGCTGCAGGTTGCATACACCAGCCGTCCGCCCGCCTTCACCAGTCGCGCAGCCGAATTCAGGATCGCGATCTGCTTTTGCTGCATCTCGGCCACCGTTTCCGGCGTCTGCCGCCATTTGATGTCCGGATTGCGGCGCAGCGTG
>JAGSYW010000053.1 GCA_018262475.1 Burkholderiaceae bacterium
ACGGCGACGCTGGTACGCCAGCCCTCACCTTTAAAGCCGCGCCATGCGTCCGGCGCTTGTTGTACTGCATCGGCAAAAGCCGAAGGAATGGCATTCATTACATCCACCTTTTTGTTTTGATAAGTTGTCAAAAGAGGCCTGAATTTTGGGGCCCTCGATGCTGCGAGCATGGGAAATTCGCAATTGCCCTTTTGGGGAAGTTATCAAAAAGGCCTGTATTTGGGTGGGGCAGGCCATGCCGTCGCCTGATAACTGGCATTAGTATAATGCGATCTCACGGTTGCAACAAGTTGGCCTATCATTTTGGCGGATAAAATGTCTTGGTGTCAATATTTTGGTGCGGCGCATATGTATTCTGATGTGTATTAATTTGGTATTCTTTGTGGCCGGCGTAACGGTTAGGGCATTATGAAAAGCATTTGTGTGTATTGTGGTTCGTCATCCGGCCATTCGCCGGTTTATGCGGCCGTTGCAAGGGCGCTGGCGGCGGAACTGGTCAGCAACCGGATTGCGCTGGTGTATGGCGGCGGCGACATCGGCCTGATGGGCGAGGTGGCCGACGAGGTGATGCGACTGGGCGGCGACGTAACCGGCGTGATTCCTAAGGCGCTGATGGAAAAGGAAGTTGGCCACATGGGGCTGACGCGGCTGCACATCGTGAAAGACATGCACGAGCGCAAGGCGATGATGATGGAGCTGTCCGACGGTTTCATTGCGCTGCCGGGCGGGCTGGGCACGCTGGAGGAGCTGTTCGAGGTGCTGACCTGGGCGCAGCTTGGCTATCACGCCAAACCGGTTGGGGTGCTGAATGCCAGCGGCTTTTTCGACGGCCTGCTCGGTTTTGTCGCGCACCAGGTGGCGCAAGGCTTCGTGCGGCAGGCGCATGCCGATCTGATACTGGTGGAGACGGAACCGGCCGGCATGCTGAAACGGTTCCGCGAATTTTATGCGCAAGGTGTGGTGCTGCCGTCGAAAGTGTGAAATCTTCCTGTGCACCCGGCGCCTGCGTCAGGCAAAAAATGCGTCGTACCCAGCTTTCAGGATCAGCGCGCTGACGGACAGCAGGAAAATCTTGCGCACAAATGTGGCGCCATGTTTCAGCGCCAGCCGCGAGCCGATGAAACTGCCTGATATGTTGGCAATGGCCATGCTGAGCCCTAGGTGCCACCAGATAAGGCCTTTCATCGCGAACAGAACCAAAGCGGCAAGATTGGTGGCGACATTCAGCACCTTGGCCGAAGCCGAAGCGTGCAGAAAATCGTAGCCCAAGAGCCGTACCAGCAGGAAGATGAAGAAACTGCCGGTGCCGGGGCCGAAAAAACCGTCATAAAAGCCGATGCCGATGCCGATGGCGCAGGCCATTGCGATCTCATGCCTTCCACTGTAGCGCGGTGCGTGTGTCGTGCCGAGATTGCGGTTCATCATGGTGTAGAGAAATACGCCCAGCAGGATGAAAGGCAGCATCTGGCGCAGGAAGCTTGGGGCCAGTGCGGTGACCGTCCACGCGCCTGCCAGCGAACCCAGCATTGCCAGCAAGGCTGCAGGCAGCAGCACGCGCCAATGCAGGGTAATCCGGCGGCTGTATTGCCACGACGAGAACAGTGTGCCGCAGATACTGGCGCTCTTGTTGGTGCCAAGCAGTGTGGCAGGCGGTGCGGCAGGAAAGGTGGCGAACAGCGTTGGCAGCAGTATCATGCCGCCGCCGCCGACGATGGCGTCGATCAGCCCCGCAAAGAAGGAGGCGAAGGTGGCGAGCAGGAATTCAGCGCTCATCGTCGGTTATCTGACAGAAGTGTTGGCAATGTGGTGAAGAGGCGCATGCAGTTCATTGCGTGCGTGGTGTCGGGCGCATCCTGTTTGTTTTATGGTGCTGGCGCAGGAGAGCTGGTACAGCGCCTTACGGGGGCGGGCCGCCCCTCGTGGTTAAAGCCTTCTGAGCGCTGCCGCAGCTTCGCGGATGGCTTCTGCCGTTTCATCCCAGCCGATGCAGGCATCGGTCACGGACTGACCATAGACCAGCCTGGAAAGGTCGGCCGGAATTTTCTGTGCGCCTGGGACGAGGTTGGACTCCAGCATTACCCCGACCACGCTTCGGTTGCCTTCGCTGATTTGCCGTACCACATCGTTCAGCACGTGGGTCTGGTTGGCGTAATTCTTGTTCGAGTTGCCGTGGCTGCAGTCGACCACGATCGACGATGGCAGTTTTGCCTCGCGCAGCATGGCTTCCGCTTCGGCGATGGCGCCCGCGCCATAGTTCGGCGTTTTCCCGCCGCGCAGGATCAAGTGCGCGTACGGGTTGCCTGCGGTGCGCGTGACGGATGAACAGCCGTCCAAATCGATGCCGAGGAAGGCGTGCGGCATGCGAGCCGATTGCATCGCGTTGATGGCGATCGACAGGCCGCCATCGGTGCCGTTTTTCAGGCCGACCGGCGTGGACAGGCCGCTGGCCATTTCGCGGTGCGTCTGCGATTCGGTCGTGCGTGCGCCAATGGCATTCCAGCTGACCAAATCGCCCAGGTATTGCGGCATCAGGGGATCAAGCGCTTCGGTTCCGATCGGCAGCCCGATTTCGCTGATGTCGTGCAGCAGCTTGCGGGCGAGGCGGATGCCTTTGACGATGTCGAACGAGTTGTCGAGGTTGGGGTCGTTGATCAAGCCTTTCCAGCCAACCGTCGTGCGCGGTTTTTCGAAATAGACGCGCATGACCAGAACCAGCACGTCGGCCACTTCGTCGGCCAGTCCTTTTAGCCGATGCGCATAGTCCAGCGCGGCCACCGGATCGTGGATCGAACAGGGGCCGACCAGGACAAAGTGACGCGGGTCATGTCGGTCGAGGATTTTTTCCAGCGTCGCGCGTCCGTTGGCCACTACCGAAAGCGAGTTTGCCGTCTGCGGAATTTCATGCTGAATGGTGGCTGGGGATGGCAAATTTTCCTGCGCCAGGATACGTGCGTTGATTAAGGCGGTCATGATACGTTGAACAAAAAAATAATCAGTGAGTGATGGTTGCCGGGTTTCAGGTGCGGCAGATCATAGTTTTTTTAGCGCTTGCTCGATATCCGCCATCAGATCCTGCGGATCTTCGAGCCCGATATAGAAGCGCACCAGATTGCCTTCGCTGAGCCAGTAATTGCGCATGGATGACATGCGGTAAGGCACGCACAGGCTGTGCGATCCGCCCCAGCTGTAGCCGATCTTGAACAGTTGCAGACTGTCGACAAAGCGGTCGGTCTGTTCTTCCGCATAGCGCGGGTCGAACAGCACCGAAAACAGTCCGCCGGCACCGGTGAAGTCGCGTTTCCATATGTCATGGCCGGGGCAATCGTCGAACGCCGGGTGCAGCACCTTGGCGATTTCCGGTCGCGTTTTCAGCCATGCGGCGACTTTGTGCGCCGCCGCGTCGTGCGCATCGAAGCGCACTTTCATGTTTTGCAGTCCGCGCAGCACAAGGTAAACGTCGTCCGGGCCGACGCCAAAACCCAGCAGGCCATGCGCGGTGGCAATACGGTGGTGAATGGAATCATCGCGCGTGATGACTGCGCCCATCAGCACATCCGAACCGCCGGACTGGTATTTTGTCAGTGCTTGCAGCACGATGTCTGCGCCATGTTCAAACGCGTTGAACGCCAGCCCAGCCGACCAGGTGTTGTCGAGCGCCAGCGGCACACCCTTTTCGTGCGCAGCGCGGCTGATGGCAGGAATGTCTGGCACTTCCATCGACACCGAACCGGGCGTTTCCGCCCACACCAGTTTGGTGTTGGACTGGATCAGGCCAGCGATGTTGCTGCCGATGAGCGGGTCGTAAAAGCGCACGCTGATGCCCCAGTCCTGCGCCAGCCAGTTGCCCATCTCCCGGCTTGGACCGTAGACGTTATCCGGAATCAGTACATCGTCGCCGGATTTCAGCAGGCCGAAGTTGACCATCGCAATCGCCGCCAGCCCGCTCGGCGTCAAGATGCAGTGCTTGCCTTCCTCGATTTCTGCCAGCCGCGCCTCCAGCGTGAAGGTGGTTGGCGTGCCATGCAAGCCGTAGGTGTAGGCCGACTTGTCCTGCCAGCGTGCCGAACGCATCGCGGCCACGTTGTTGAACAGGACCGTCGACGCATGGTGGATGGCCGGTGGGAGCGCTTCAAAGCCTTCGAGTGGGCGGTAATCGCTGTGGTTAAGCAGCGTGGCGATGGATTTTTTGTCTTTCATGGCGTTCCCTCCGCAATAGGCGGTTAGGCAGTTATTCTGTAATTTCGCCCCACAGGTCGTGCGTATCGGCGCGCTTGACGACCACATCGACGAAATTGCCGACTTCCAGCCGGATGCGCGGGTCGAACGGGCGGGCAATGTGCACCACGCCGTCGATTTCCGGCGCGTCGGCCGATGAGCGTCCGGTGGCAGCGCCGGTGCGGGCAACTTCATCGATTAGCACACGCACGGTCTTGCCGACCTTGGCCTGCAGCCGTTGGGCCGAGATTTCTTCCTGCAGCAGCATCAGCCGCGCGCGGCGTTCTTCGCGCACTTCCTCCGGCACAGGGTTTGGCAAGGCGTTCGCCGCTGCGCCTTCGACCGGCGAATACGGGAAGCAGCCGAGGCGATCGATTTGCGCTTCGCGGATGAAATCTAGCAGGTATTCGAATTCTTCCTCGGTTTCGCCGGGGAAGCCGGTGATGAAGGTCGAGCGGATGGTGATCTCGGGGCAAATCGCACGCCAGGCCTGGATGCGTTCGATGTTGCGTTCGCCGCTGGCAGGGCGCTTCATCCGGCGCAGCACATCCGGGTGTGCATGCTGCAGCGGCACGTCGAGATAGGGCAGGATCTTGCCTTCAGCCATCAGCGGGATGATGCGGTCGATGTGCGGATACGGATAGACGTAATGCAGCCGCACCCAGGCGCCGAATTGCGCCGCCAGTTCGCCCAGCGCCGACACCAGCGTCGTGACGTCGGTTTTCAGCGGCTTGCCGCCCCAGAAGCCGGTGCGCGCCTTGACGTCGATGCCGTAGGCGCCGGTATCTTGCGAAATCACCAGCAATTCTTTCACGCCGGCGCGGAACAGCTTTTCCGCTTCGCTCATCACGTTGCCGATCGGGTACGACACCAGATCGCCGCGCATCGACGGAATGATGCAGAAGGTGCAGCCGTGGTTGCAGCCTTCGGAAATCTTCAGGTAGGCGTAATGCTTCGGCGTCAGCTTGATCCCTTGCGGCGGCACCAGATCGATGAACGGTTCGTGCGGTTTCGGCACATGCTGGTGCACTGCGTCCATCACTGCCGCCAGCGAGTCCGGGCCGGTCACGGCCAGCACTTTCGGGTGGGCTTTCAGGATGAAATCGCTGCCGTCGGCTTCCTTTCGGGCGCCCAGGCAGCCGGTGACGATCACCTTGCCGTTCTCGGCCAGCGCTTCGCCGATGGCATCGAGCGATTCCTGTACGGCGGCATCGATGAAGCCGCAGGTGTTGACGATCACCAGGTCAGCGTCCTGGTAGGACTTTGCCGTTTCATAGCCTTCGGCGCGCAACTGCGTCAGAATGTGTTCGGCATCGACGGTCGCTTTCGGGCAGCCGAGCGAGACGAAACCGATTTGCGGGGTAGAGCGGGATTTTTTTTGCATGGGGGGTGATGGGGAAAACGAATACCGCTATTGTAGGGGCTATCGGCCGGATTTGCTGGCCAGATTGCTGGCCGCCAGGGCGGCCGGTGTGCCTGGATGGCGCGCAGCGGATGCGCCGCTTGGCTCGGCCGGGCAAAAAATAACTGACCGAAATGACTTTTTGGTCAGTAAGGCTAAAAAATATACTCCGGGTAGTATTTTAAAACAGCCATAAAATTTGAGGCCCAGTGGGATAATTGGGCTACATACCCCATTAAATCTCTGAAAGCGGCGGCGCCTGAGGTGCCGCCGTGGCGCGGTTTTAGCCTGGGCGCGTTTATTTCAACCAGATCAGCGACGCCATCCTGCCGGTGACTTCATCGCGGCGGAACGAGTAGAAGTGGCGCCA
This sequence comes from Burkholderiaceae bacterium, assembly GCA_018262475.1. Lineage (GTDB taxonomy): Bacteria > Pseudomonadota > Gammaproteobacteria > Burkholderiales > Burkholderiaceae_D > QZKY01. The sequence goes on from JAGSYW010000053.1 coordinate 5,988, forward strand.
GTCGGTGACGGTGCACAGGCCGCCGCCGGCGATGTTGGTTACCCCGGCTTGCGCCAGCGCGGCCCTTGCCAGCGCGTACATGTCGCCCAGATATTTTCCTGGCGAACCATCAATCGGTAAGAAGCCGCCTTCGGGCGCGATGCCGCCAGCGGCAAATGCCTGCCGCACATCGTCGCCGACTTCGAACGCCTGGGGGCCGATGGCCGGGCCGAACCAGGCAAGAATGTCTTTTGCGCCGCGCACCCGCATTGCCTCGACTGTTGCCTGCAGCACGCCATCGGCCAGGCCGCGCCAGCCTGCGTGGGCAGCCGCAACCACAGACCCTTGGGCATCGGCAAACAGCACCGGCAGGCAGTCGGCGGTCATCGTCACGCACACCGCCCCTCTTTTGCTGGCAATGCTGGCATCGGCCTCAGGTGCATCGGAGGTAGTGGCGGCATCAACCACGCGGGTGCCATGCACCTGCGTCAGCCAGGCCGGTTCTGACGGCAGCAGGCGGCGCAACATCGCGCGGTTGGCGCGCACGTGTTCAGGCTTATCGCCGACATGCGAGGCCAGGTTGAATCCGTTTTCGCCACTGGCGCCATCGTCATACGGCGCAAGGCTGACGCCGCCGCTGCGCAGGGTTAGCAATGCGCCGACATTGTCCGGCAGGCCGGGCCATTCTGGGGTGAGGAGGTTCATCGTTTGCGGCTCGCTTTCATGCAAGGGAAGAAGGGGCGATGCCGGCTTCTGTCAGCAGTGCGGCAAAATCATCCGGCAACGGTGCCTGCCATTGGCATTCCTCGCCGCTAGCCGGGTGCATCAGGCCGAGACGATAGGCGTGCAGCGCCTGCCGGTTGAAAAAGCGCGCCAGATGCGACTTGCCATAGACCGTATCGCCGACCAGCGGGAAGCCGATCGATTGCAGGTGCACGCGGATCTGGTGCGTGCGGCCGGTTTCCAGCTGGCAGCGGACCAGGCTGACGCGATGGCGGTCGAGTACGCCTTCAGCCAGCCGTTCGAAGTGCGTGACCGCCGGCTTGGCGGTGGCGCTGGTCAGTACCGCCATTTTCAGCCGGTCGCGCGGGTGGCGGCCAATTGCGGCATCGACACGGCCTTTCAGGTGCGGCGCGCCCCAGACTAGCGCCAGATATTCGCGATGCACGGTGCGTGCCTGCAACTGGCGCACCAGTTCGGTTTGCGCTTCCAGCGTTTTCGCCACCACCAGCAGGCCGCTGGTATCCTTGTCCAGCCGGTGCACGATGCCGGCGCGCGGCACGCCGGCCAGCGACGGGCAGTGATGCAGCAGGCCGTTGAGCAGTGTGCCGGACCAGTTGCCGGCGGCCGGATGCACCACCAGCCCGGCCGGCTTGTTGATTACGAGCAGGTGCGCATCTTCATGCACGATAGTCAGCGGAATCGGTTCCGGCTGGAACGCGGTGTCTTCCGGTGCTGCCTGCGGTTCGATGCGCACCGTTTCGCCGCCGAGCACGGTGGTCTTGACTTGAGCCGGCTGGCCGTCGAGCGTGACGAAACCAGCTTCGATCCATTGCTGGATGCGGCTGCGGGAAAACTGGCTGACGTGCTTCGCCAGTACCTTGTCCAGCCTTTCGCCAATATCGGCAAAGGCCAGTTTCAGCTCGATGGTGGGTGCGGCTGGCAGCGCGGTGGGCTGTTCTTCCAGCCCGTATTCATCGTTGTCGTCTGGTGGGGGAATATCTTTTGGTGTGGCTGTTGCCATTGCGGCGCTTCCTATCGGCTATAATCGGGCACTTACATTCTGTCGTTTTTTTACAAAAACCATGCCTAAAAAATTGCTCTCGCTTGTGGCGCTATCCTTAGCGGTTTTGCTGTCGGGCTGCGGTATCTTTTCCGAGCCGATCGATGAGACCAAATCCTGGTCGGCGCAGAAATTATACTCAGAGGCGCGCTCCGAGGCGCAATCCGGCAATTATGAAAAGTCGGTACAGTATTACGAAAAGCTGGAATCGCGCTATCCTTTCGGCGTTTATGCGCAGCAGGCGCAGATGGAAATTGCCTACGGCTATTACCGTCAGGGCGAGCAGGAGCAGGCACTGGCTGCCATTGAACGCTTCATCAAGCTGCATCCAAACCATCCGAATGTTGATTACATGTATTACCTGCGCGGGCTGGCGAATTTCAATGACCGTGTCGGCTGGCTGAATTACCTGTCGAAGGAAGACCTGACCGAACGCGATCCGAAGGCGGCGCAAAGCGCATTCGATTCCTTCAAGCTGCTGGTGACGAAATTTCCGAACAGCCAGTATACGCCGGATGCGCTGCTGCGGATGAGGTACTTGCTCAATGCGCTGGCGCATTATGAAGTGCATGTCGCCAACTATTATTACCGCCGCGGCGCGTATCTGGCGGCCGCCAACCGGGCGCAGCAGGCGATGAAGAAATATCCCGATACGCCAGCGACCGAAGAAGCGCTGCTGGTGATGGTGCGTTCGTACGACCGGCTGGGGCTGAACGATTTGCGCGATGACGCCGACCGCATATTCCGCAAAAATTATCCGGATAGCATTTATTTGAAGGGCGGCCCGAAAAAGGATACGCCGTGGTGGAAGATTTGGTGACGATGGAGCCGATGCATAACACCGACGCCAGTGAATCGAGGTCACCCTGCATGGAACCGGCAACCAGGCCAGCAGGCAGCCTGATCATGATTGTCGCACCGTCAGGTGCCGGCAAATCGACGCTGGTCAAGGCGCTGCTGGAGCACGATCCGTCGATCCGGCTGTCGATTTCCTGCACCACGCGGGCGCCTCGGCCAGGCGAGCAGAATGGTCGTGAATACCATTTCCTGTCGGTGGAGGAATTTTTGACCAGCCGCGAGCGCGGCGAATTCCTTGAGTGGGCGGAAATTTACGGCAACTATTACGGCACATCGGCGCCGCGGATTGCAGAACACATCGCGACCGGTGCTGATGTGCTGCTGGAAATCGACTGGCAGGGCGCGCAGCAGGTCAAGAAACTGTTTCCGGATGCAGTCGGGATTTTTATCTTGCCGCCATCGATTGCGACGCTGGAAGAACGGCTGACCAAGCGCGGCCAGGATGCGCCGGACGTGATTGCGCGCCGGGTGCAGGCGGCCGAGAGCGAAATTTCGCATGCCGCAGAGTGTGAATATGTTATTATAAATCAAAGCTTTGCAACCGCCTTGTCGGAACTGACTGCTGTTGTTTCCGCAGCGCGTTGCCGTTTCTCGCGCCAAGCGGCGCGTAACGCAAGCCTGTTTTCCGAACTGGGCATTGCACCAACCGCTGCCCGGACTGCGGACTGATCATTTATTAGGAGTACAGCATGGCACGCATTACCATTGAAGATTGTCTGAAGAATGTCCCGAACCGTTTTCAACTGACGTTGTGCGCAACTTACCGCGCACGCCAACTGCTGCAAGGTCATACGCCAAAGGTTGATGCGAAAGACAAGATGGCAGTGGTGGCATTGCGTGAAATTGCTGCCGGCAAGGTCGGCATTGAAATGCTGAAAAAAGTCACTGGCTGATTCCCGTCAATTTCTGCGATCACCTTCGCTGAAAGCCATGGATACCACGCCGGCTGATACCGCCCGGCGGAAGCCGAAGCGCGCCCGTCAATCGGCTGTTTCCGCCGTGTCCGAACCGGAAGCGGCGTCTGCCGTGTCCGCCAATCCCGGCGTGGTCACGCTTTCGACGCTGACGAAAAAACTCGCCTACCTGCCAGCGTCGGACATCGCACGCATTCGGGAAGCGTTCCGCTTTTCCGACGAGATGCATCTCGGGCAGATACGCATGTCCGGCGAACCTTATATTTCGCACCCGCTCACGGTGGCCGAAATCTGCGCTAGCTGGAAGCTGGATGCGCAGGCGATCATGGCGGCGCTGCTGCATGACGTGATGGAAGACCAGGGCGTCAAGAAGGAAGAGCTGATCGAGCGCTTCGGGCCGTCGGTGGCGGCGATGGTCGATGGCCTGTCGAAACTGGAAAAAATCGAGTTCCAGAATTACGTCGAGGCGCAGGGCGAGAATTTCCGCAAGATGCTGCTGGCGATGGCGAGCGACGTGCGCGTCATCCTGATCAAGCTGGCAGATCGGCTGCACAACATGCGCACGCTCGATTCGATGCGACCGGACAAGCGCCGCCGCATTGCGCATGAAACGATGGAAGTCTATGTGCCAATCGCGCACCGGCTGGGCATCAACAGCCTTTACCGCGAATTGCAGGACCTGTCGTTCGCCAACATGCATCCGTTTCGGCACAAGGCGCTGGCGAGGGCGATCGTCGATGCGCGCGGCAACCGGGTCGAACTGTTTGGCTCGGTCAGCGACACAGTCAAGGGGGCGCTGGAGAAGGCCGGCATCAAGGCCGACATCTTCGGCCGCGAAAAAACCCTGTTCAGCATTTACCGCAAGATGCGCAACAAGCACCTGTCGTTTTCACAGGTGCATGACTTGTACGGCTTCCGCGTGGTAGTCAACACGCTGCCTGAATGCTACATGGCGCTCGGCGTGCTGCATTCTATGTACAAGCCAATGCCGGGCAAGGTGCAGGATTTCATCGCCATTCCGAAGTTGAACAAGTATCAGTCGCTGCACACGACCGTGGTCGGGCCATTTGGCTCGCCATTGGAATTCCTGATCCGCACGCGCGAAATGCACCATGTGGCCGAATCCGGCGTTGCCTCGCACTGGCTGTACAAGGAAGACTATAACGAAAGCCTGACCGACATCCAGCAGCACAGCATCGCCTGGCTGCAATCGCTGCTCGACATCCAGCAGCAGACCGGCAACTCGGTCGAATTCCTCGAGCATGTGAAGTTCGATCTGTTTCCGGATTCGGTCTACGTGTTCACGCCGAAGGCGAAAATAATCGCCTTGCCGCGCGCCGCGACCGCGCTCGATTTTGCTTACAACATCCACACCGATGTCGGCGACCAGACAGTGGCGGTCAAGATCAACGGCGAACCGGCTTCGCTGCGGACCGAATTGCAGAATGGCGACATTGTTGAAATCATTACATCGCCGACTTCGCGCCCTAATCCGTCGTGGCTGACTTTCGTGCGCACCGGCAAGGCGCGCTCGTGCATCCGCAGCTACCTGCGCACCGCCAGCATGGCGGATTCGATTGAGCTCGGCAAGCGGCTGCTGGCGCAAGCCTTGCATGGGCAAAATCTCAGCGAGGAATTGCCGCCGTTAGTGCTGGAGCGGATCGTCAGCGAATCAGGCGCGAAATCTCAGGACGAATTTTATGCCGACATCGGCACCGGCAAACGGCTGGCAGTGCTGGTGGCGCACCGTGTGGCGAGCCTGCTCAGCAGTGCGCAGGCTGGTGCTGTTGACGGTAGTGAAAGTAAAACTGCGCCGACGAAGAGCGAGCCGGTACTGATTTACGGCAGCGAAGGCATGTCGGTGCAGCTGGCTGAATGTTGCCGCCCGATCCCCGGCGACGATATCGTCGGCCAGCTTAATCTCGACCGTGGCCTGGTGGTGCATTCGTCAGAGTGCGAACATGCGCGCCGGCTGGTGTCGAAGGAGCCGGAAAAATGGATTCCGGTCGCTTGGGGCGAAGAGCTGAAGCGCCGCTTCGACTGCCGTCTGACCGTGCTGGCGAAGGATGAAATGGGTTTGCTGGCGCGAATTGCGTCCGAAATTAGCGAATCCGATGCCAACATTACCTTTGTCAGCATGGATGAAGGCAAGGGCGACGAATTTACCAAGATGCGCTTCATCATCCAGGTAGAAAGCCGTGACCACCTCGCGCGCCTGATGCGGCGCCTGCGGCATGTGCACGGCGTCACCAGCATCGCGCGCGAGTAACTCCGCCCCGGGTTTGCAGAGTCCGTCCGGCCAGACTTTGAGCGGCTTACGTCATGCGGCGTGGCGCGGCAGCCAAAATAACTGACTCAAATGAATTTTCGGTCAGTAAGGCTAAAAAATATACTTCAGCCAGTATTTGAAAATAGCCAGTAAAAACGAGGCTGGGACGGGTTTTTGACTATATACCCCAACAAAAACAATCGCGGCAGGTTGGCCGCCGCGATTGTGGGGGCATCCGCCCATTCGGCGGAGTGCGCGCCAGTGCCGCTGAAGAAAACCGCTGCTCCTGGCCTGCGCCGGGCGGCACGGAGCGCCGCCCACTGGTGATTACTTGCCCATTAGCGCGCGCACGTGCGCCGCGGCGCCGCTGGCCAATCCCTCCAGGCTGTAGCCGCCTTCGAGGATCGAGACGATGCGCCCTTCGGCGGTTTCGTCGGCGATTTTCATCAATTCCTTCGTGATCCAGTAAAAATCGTCGTCGGTCAGGCTCAGGCCACCGAGCGGATCCTTGTAGTGCGCATCAAAGCCGGCCGAGATGATGATCAGTTGCGGCGCGTACTCGCGCAGCGGCGGCAGCATTTCGTTGCGGATGCGGGTGCGGAAGGTAGCCGAATCGCAGCCACGCGACAGCGGCACGTTGACCACGTTATGGTCGACCCCGGTTTCGTGCTTTGCGCCCGAGCCGGGGTAGAACGGCGACTGGTGGCACGATGTGTAGAACAGTTCTGGATGATTGTAGAACGAGTTCTGCGTGCCGTTGCCGTGGTGCACGTCGAAATCGACCACCGCGACGTGCTTCAGTCCATGCACATCGCGCGCATGCACAGCTGCAATCGCCGCCTGGTTGAAGATGCAAAATCCCATCGCGCGATCCGCTTCCGCGTGGTGGCCGCATGGACGAGTGGCGCAGAAGACATTATTTGCTTCCTTTTTCATCACCGCGTCGACGCCGGCGCAGGCCGCGCCGATGCAGCGCATCTGACCACGCCAGGAACCATTCGACATGATGGTGTCGCCGCCATCGAGCGGGGTGTAGCCGTGTTTCGGGTTGCTGCGCTCGACGAAATCGACGTATTTCTGCGTGTGGATCAGCAGCGCCTTTTCTTTGCTCGCCATTGGCGCGTCGCGCCACAGCAGGTCGTCGAATTCCTCTTTCTTTAGCGCATTGAGTACCGCTGTCTGGCGTTCCGGACACTCAGGATGGTGCGGCCCCGGTCGATGTTCGAGGCAGTCGGGATGGGAAAAGATCAGAGTGGTCATGTCGTCACGATGCCCTGAAAACGGCATCTTCTCCTAAAAATAGGGTTAAGGGCGCAACAGCCGGCGGCCGCAGCGTCTGGTGCAAAAAACATTATAGGGGAAGCTAAGTCCGGAGCGGTTGCCGCTGGCGGACGGTTCGCACAAATTTTGCGGCAGGCCTTTTGCGGATGGATTATCATTCGTCAATACATCGCCACACTCTCGGCGAATTTGGAACATTCGTAGCATGAACAAGCCACTATCCCGCGCGCCTCAGGGCGCCTGTCCGCATCTGCAGGAAACTCGCATCAGCGGAGAAACCGTTTTTCAGGGAAATTTCCTGCAAGTTGAGCGTCATATTGTGCGTTTGCCTGATGGTAATACCGCATCGCGCGAATTCATTCGTCATCCCGGCGCCGTTGTTATCCTGCCATTATTTGATGATGGTTCCGTGCTGCTGGAGCGGCAATTCCGCTATCCGATCGAACAGGCAGTGCTGGAATTCCCGGCCGGGAAAATCGACCCGGGTGAAGCGACGCTTGCTTGCGCCAAGCGGGAGTTGCAGGAAGAAACTGGCTATACCGCGACGAACTGGCAATTTGTCTGCCGTGTGCATAACGCGCTCGGATATTCGGACGAGTTTCTCGATATTTTTCTGGCGCGTGGTCTGACGGCTGGCGAAAGTCGGCCGGATGAGGAGGAATTCATCGAAACCCTGCGTGTGAGCGCAGAGGATTTGCTCGTTTGGGTGCGGCGTGGAGACGTGACCGACGTCAAGACGGTGGTCGGGGCATTATGGTTGGAAAAAATTCTTGCGGGAGCGTGGCCCTTATAAGCCAGTTTGCGGCTCAATAATTGCTGGAGAGAAACGATGTTGTAGTATGACCGTTATCACTGTTGCGGCATGTGTGGATTTCAGAGGAAAAAACCCGCTTTTAGGTGCAAAAAACGAATAATTGCTTGCGGAAAGACGCCTATTATATGTAATATAAAAATACTTCATTGCGGTTCGAGGTAGTGGTGCAGTAATGTTTGGTCTTTCTTCGCTTGCTTTTCACGATCCAATGGATAACAGTCCGACTTAACTGAAATAGGAAATTCTAATGGCAACTGGTATTGTTAAATGGTT
>JAGSYW010000054.1 GCA_018262475.1 Burkholderiaceae bacterium
CGCACCGGGGCAACTGGTCGGCGATTTCCTCGCTGGCCGCCCGTCGACCGAATTCGGCGCGGTGACTCCGTCATACAAGCCTGCGGTGCATCTGACCGATCTCGCCACCGCGCTGCCTGATTATGCGATTGAAGCCATCCGCGAAGCAATTCCGGCGTTCGACCAGCAGATCAAGGGCTTTGCCCGCGAAGACGCGGTGCTGACCGGCGTGGAAACGCGCACCTCGTCGCCTATTCGCCTCAAGCGCGATGACAAAACATTGCAAAGCATCAATGTCAACGGACTGTATCCGGCCGGCGAAGGCGCAGGCTATGCCGGCGGCATCCTGTCGGCGGCGGTCGACGGCATCAAAGTGGCGGAAGCCGTAGCGCTGGCCCTCGCATCCTGAGCAGTTCGGCCACAAATTTGCTATGCTTTTCCGATTGATTGCCCAAGCCAATTTGCAATAAAACATGTATCACCCATCACCCATCACCTACATCGAGCCGTTATTCCGGCCGCCAAGCGAAGCGCGTTCACTAATTTTCCAGATCACCAACGGCTGCAGCTGGAACAAGTGTACCTACTGCGACATGTATACCCAGCCGCAGAAGAAGTTTTCGGTCAAGCCGGAAGAAGACGTGCTGCGCGAAATAGAATGGGCCGGCCAGAACCTGCGCGGCGTGCGGCGCGTGTTCCTGGCGGATGGCGATGCGATTTCGCTCTCGAACCGCCGCCTGCTGACGCTTCTGGACGCGCTCCGAAAACACCTGCCGGAAGTCAGCCGCGTGGCATCCTACTGTTCACCCAACAATGTCACGCGCAAGTCGGTCGAAGACCTGAAAGCGCTGCACGATGCCGGGCTGGATCTGGTGTACGTTGGCGCGGAATCGGGCGATGATTTCGTGCTGAAATCGATCAACAAGGGCGAAACGCATGACGGTACGGTCGATGCGCTGAACAAGCTCGGCGATGCCGGCATCAAGCGTTCAGTAATGATCATCAGCGGCGTCGGCGGCAAGCGGTTTTATGAACAGCACGCGCTGAATTCCGCCCTCTTGCTCAACAAGACCCAGCCGGAATACCTGGCCTCGCTGGTAATCAACCACCCGCAAGGCATCGAGCGTTTTCAGGCCGGTTTTGGCGGCCAGTACGAACTGATGAACCAGCACGAACGCTTCGTCGAACTGCGCACGATGATGAATGCGCTGGAACTGAAATCGACTATTTACCGCAGCGACCATGCGTCGAACCAGCTGGTGCTGAAAGGCGTGCTGGGCAAGGATAAGGAAAAGCTGCTGGCGCAGATCGACCGCGCCATCGAAACGCCGGAACAGGCGCATCTGAGACCGGTATGGATACGGCCTTTTTAGCCCAATAATTCATAAAGCATGGGGGTATATGACCGAATACTGCCCCCCGTCCTATGAATTGCTTGGCTGCAAAAAATACCCTCGCCAGTATATTTCTCACCGCCGCAATCGTCTGAAACAGCCTTGAAACACAGCAGCCATATGCGTACCAATCCAATACGACCCTCGCACATATTCAGCCTGCTGATTTCGATTCTTGCGCTGCTGCTTACCGCCTGCTCGACCACCGCACATTACCCCATCAATCCTGCGGCAAATGGTGAAGCCAAAAAATCGGAATACCGTTTTGAAAATCTGGGCAGTGGCAGCAGCAGCGACAGCCTGGCAGTGACTCTATTCTTCTCCGGTGGCGGCACTCGGGCGGCAGCATTATCGCACGGCGTACTCGAAGAATTGGCCGAAACACGCATCAAATGGGAGGGGCGCGAACGCATTTTGCTCAATGAAGTCGATGTCATCAGTTCGGTTTCGGGCGGCAGCATTACCGCTGCGCATTATGGACTGAAGCAGCAACGGCATTTTGCTGAGTTCCCGGACAATTTCCTGTACAAGGATTACCAAAACAGCATCAAGGACAAAATTTTCTCGCTCGAAATCCTGACCCAGCTCTGGTCTCCCACCTATGGGCGGATCGAAATCGTGGCCAACAAGTTCGACCACTCCTTGTTTCACGGCGCAACCTTCGCCGATCTGGCCAGACAGGGAAACCGTCCATACCTGATTTTAAATTCGACTGACATGTCCACCGGTGCGCGCTTTCCTTTTACACAAGAACAGTTTGACCTGATCTGCGCAGACCTGAACGCCATCCCTCTAGCCCGCGCGGTTGCCGCCTCGGCTGCAGTACCAGTAGTTTTCAGCCCCCTGACACTGAAGAATTACGCTGGCACCTGTGACAATGCGACCAAACAGGAGCTTCAGCGAGACTGGTCTAAATTGCCGCCGCGGCAGCAACTTCGTCTACAGGAACTGCGCAGCTACCTTGATGATCAGCGCCGCCCATATCTGCACTTGGTTGATGGTGGGCTGGTGGATAACATCGGCATCGGCGGCAGCCTGGATCATTCAATATTTTCGGGCAGTGCGGCCAATCTGGGGCGAATGATCGGCTTTGGCAATCTGCGCAAGGTTGTGTTCGTGATTGTTTCTGCTGAAACCGATCCGAGCCTGGAAGCGGATCGCAGCCCTGCCGTTCCATCAATGCGCCGAGTCGCCATGGCACTGGCCGACATTCCAATCAATCACAATTCGCGGGAATCGTTGATCCAGTTTCGCGAAACCGTCGCTCAATGGAAACTGGCGCTTAAGCAGAAGTTTGGCCGCGACATTGAATTCTATGTGGTCGAGGTTTCTCTGCGCGACATTGCCGATCCAGTTGAGCGTGAGCGATTCATGGCTATTCCAACTACGCTAGCGCTCCCGAAACAGGATGTTGACGAACTGCGCCTGCTTGGCCGACGAATGCTGCGCGAATCCCCTGAAATGCAACGAATGCTGCGCGACATGGCATCAGAGTCACACTGACCTCGTATACGGCAACTGCCAGACATTTGCCTATTCTCAAGCAAAAATACAGAATTTCCCAACTCGAACTCGCTATAATTGACCTGAAAGTTTTCTTCCACGCATCAGCGAAATGAGGAGCTTTTCATGTCTTTCCACCTCCGTTACCGGAAGCTGATTCTGCTGCTGGTACTTCTGATTGCCGCCGCCTCTGTTGGCTGGCATTTCTTCAAACCTTCATCCAGCCAGCAGGGAATTGCCAGCGGCAATGGCCGCCTGGAAGCAACCGAAGTCGATGTCGCGACCAAGGTCGCCGGCAAAGTCGCCGCCGTGCTGGTGCGAGAAGGCGACAATCTAAACACGGGTCAGGTTGCTGCCAGACTGGATGCCGATGAACTCGCGGCACAACTTCGTGCGGCCGAAGCAGCGGCACAACAGGCGCGAGATGGCGTTGTCAGCGCAGTCAGCCAGCAGAAACTGGCGAAAGTCACTCTGGAGCGCACGCGCGAACTAATCAAGAAGGGATTCATCAGCGCCGACCGGCTCGACCGCGACATCAGCGCGCTGCAAACCGCTGATGCGTCCCTGGCGGCGACAAAAAACAAGGTCAGCGAAGCCGATGCGCGGGTCGATGCGCTGCGCGTCAACATCAAGGACACCAGCCTGCTCGCGCCGATCGCCGGGCGCGTGCTGTACCGTCTGACCGAGCCGGGCGAATACCTCGCAGCCGGCGGCAAGGCATTCACGCTGCTCGATTTGTCCGACGTTTACATGTCGATTTACCTGCCGGCGGAGGAAGCCGGCAAGGTCGCGCTCGGCAGCGAAGCGAAGATCGTGCTCGATGCATTACCAAACACACCGATTCCGGCGAAGGTGGCGTTCGTTGCGCCACGGTCGCAATTCACGCCCAAAGAAGTGGAAACCAAGAACGAACGCGAAAAGCTGATGTTCCGCATCAAGGTCAAGGTCGAGCCGGAATGGATCAAGCAGCATGCCGACATGGCCAAGCCGGGCATGCCGGGCATCGCCTATGTCCGGACTGAACCGGACGCCGCCTGGCCCGCGAAGCTGGGGCAATAATCATGGAGGGCGCGCCTGTCGCACGGCTGCACAGCGTCGGCCTGCAATATGGCGATCTGGCCGCGTTGCGGCACGTCACGCTTGATTTGCCGGCCGGATGCATGGTGGCGCTAATCGGGCCGGACGGGGTCGGCAAATCGTCGCTGCTGGCTCTGGTTGCCGGTGCGCGAAAAATCCAGTCCGGGCAGGTCGAAGTGCTGGGAGAAGACATCGGCAACCGTCACATCCGCGCACGGCTGCAGCCGCGCATCGCCTACATGCCGCAAGGGCTGGGCAAGAACCTGTACCCGACGCTGTCGGTATTCGAGAACCTCGATTTCTTCGGACGTCTATTCGGCCAGGATAGCGACGAACGCAAGCGGCGCATCGACCAGTTGACCACCGCCACCGGCCTGCATCCATTCCTAGAGCGCCCTGCCGGCAAACTCTCCGGCGGCATGAAGCAAAAACTTGGCCTGTGCTGCGCTCTGATCCACGACCCGGATCTGCTGATTCTGGACGAACCGACCACCGGCGTCGATCCGTTGTCGCGCCGCCAGTTCTGGGAATTGATCGACGCCATCCGCGCGCAGCGCCACGGCATGAGCGTGCTGGTTGCCACCGCCTACATGGAAGAAGCCGATCGTTTCGACTGGCTGGTGGCGATGAACGACGGCAGCGTGATCGGCACTGGCACCGCAACCGAACTGAAGGCGCAATCTGCCAGCGCCACGCTAGAAGACGCATTTATCCGCCTGCTGCCGGAAGAGCAACAGCGAGAACATGCGGAACTGGTGATCCCCCCGCGCACCGCTGGCGACCACGAATGGGCAATCGAAGCGGAAGGGCTGACCCAGCGTTTCGGCGATTTCACCGCGGTCGACCATGTCAGCTTCACCATATCCAAAGGTGAAATCTTCGGCTTTCTCGGCTCGAACGGCTGCGGCAAGACCACGACCATGAAAATGCTGACCGGCCTCTTGCCGCCAACCGAGGGCCGTTCACGCCTATTCGGCGAGCTGCTGGATGCGGACAATCTTGAAACCCGCAAGCAGGTCGGCTACATGTCGCAATCGTTTTCACTCTACGGCGAACTGACGACAGCACAAAACTTGGATTTGCATGCGCGGCTGTTTCACCTGCCGCCGGAAAAAAGGGAACAACGCATCAGCGCGCTGACGGAACGGTTCGGCCTCGAACCCTATCTGACAATGCCGGCCGCCAACCTGCCGCTCGGCATCCGGCAGCGGCTGTCGCTGGCGGTGGCGGTGGTGCATGAACCGAAGCTGCTGATTCTGGACGAGCCTACTTCCGGCGTCGATCCAATTGCACGCGACCAGTTCTGGCAACTGCTAGTCGAACTGTCGCGCGAACAAGGCGTGACCATTTTCATCTCGACACACTTCATGAACGAAGCCGAGCGTTGCGACCGCATTTCGCTGATGCACGCCGGCCAGGTGCTGGCCAGCGATACGCCGGATGCACTCAAGGCACAGAAAAATGTCGCCACGCTGGAAGATGCATTCATCGCCTTCCTCGAAGACGTGGCCGGCAAGAGCGCGCCGCCAGAAATGCAGACGGCAGCGGCAGTCGCGGACAAGTCGCTGCATTTCTCGCCCTTCAGCCTCAAGCGCCTGTTCGGTTACGCCTACCGCGAAACGCTGGAACTAAGGCGCGATGCCATTCGGCTGGCGTTCGCGCTGCTTGGTTCGGTGCTGATGATGTCGGTGCTCGGCTACGGCGTGTCAATGGATGTGCAGGATTTGCGTTTCGCGGTATTCGATCAGGATCAGTCGCCGGAATCGCGCGCCTACATTGAAAACATCGCCGGTTCACGCTATTTCCTGCAACAGAAACCGATCAGTGACAGCGACGAACTGGAACGCCGGATGCACTCGGGCGAACTCACAGTCGCGCTCGAGATCCCGCCGAACTACGGCCGCGACCTGCGCCGCAACCGCAACCCGGAAATCGCCGCCTGGGTCGATGGTGCGATGCCGTTCCGTGGCGAAACCACGCTCGGTTACGTGCGCGGACTGCACCAGCAATACCTGATCGACCTGATCACCACCGCGACCGGCACCACACCGAAACTGATACCGACCGACATCGCCTTGCGTTACCGCTACAACCAGGATTTCCGCAGCATTTACGCCATGGTGCCGGCGGTAATTCCGCTACTCTTGGTATTCATCCCCGCCATCCTGATGGCGCTCGGCGTGGTGCGCGAAAAGGAACTCGGCTCTATCACCAACCTGTACGTGACGCCGGTATCGCGGCTGGAATTTTTGCTCGGCAAGCAGTTACCGTATATCGCGGTCGCGATGTTCAGCTATTTCTGCCTGTGCGCGCAGGCAGTATGGATGTTCGGCGTCCCCATCAAGGGCAGCTTCGCCACCATGACGCTGGGCGCGCTGCTGTACGTCACCGCCACCACCGGCATCGGCCTGTTGATTTCGACCTTCACCAAAACGCAGATTGCCGCGCTGTTCGGCACCGCGCTGTTGACGATGCTGCCATCGGTGCAATTTTCCGGGCTGACCACGCCGGTGGCATCGCTAGTCGGCGCAGCCTACTGGATCGGGCAGTTTTTCCCGGCGACCTATTTTCTGGTCATCAGCCGCGGCGTATTCACCAAGGCGCTCGGATTTGGCGATTTGGTCTGGCATCTGGTCGCGTTGGCAGCCTTCATTCCGGCGCTAACGCTGATCACGCTGGCCTTGCTGCAGAAACAGGAAAAATAAGCAGGAAACGCTATGAAAAGTCACCGGCTAATCAACATCTACCGCCTCGGCATCAAGGAATTGCGCAGCCTGTGGGCCGACAAGGTGCTGCTGATCCTTATTTGCTGGGCCTTCACCGGCGCGATTTACGCCGCCTCGGTCGGCGTATCGCAGGAATTGCGCAACGCACCGATAGCGGTGGTGGACGAAGACCAGTCGCCACTATCAAAGCGGCTGATCGGCGCACTCACCCAGCCCTACTTCAATCCGCCGGACTTGATTCCATTCGACAAAATGGACCCGGCGATGGATCAGGGGCGCTACACGTTTTCGATCGTGATCCCGGTCAATTTCCAGCGCGACCTGCAAGCAGGAAGACGGCCGACGATTCAGGTGAACATCGATGCCACGCAGATGAGCCAGGCATTCATCGGTGCCGGCTATATCCAAAGCATTTTCGCTGGTGAACTGAACGAATATCTGACCGGAAAGCGCGACACTTCCCCCCTGCCGATCAACCTCGTTTCCCGCGCCCGCTTCAATCCCAACCTCACCGGCTTCTGGTTCGGCGGCGTGATGGAAACCATCAGCAGCATCACGATGCTGACTATCATCCTCGTAGGTGCAGCCTTCATCCGCGAGCGCGAGCATGGCACGCTCGAACACCTGCTGGTGATGCCGCTGTCACCATTCGAAATCATGATGGCGAAAATCTGGGCCAACGGGCTGGTGGTGCTGATTGGCGCCAGCGTCGGCTTGACCATCGTGATTCAGGGCATCCTGAAAGTGCCGATTGCTGGTTCGGTGCCGCTGTTTTTATGCGGCGCGGCGCTATACCTGTTTTCTGCTGCCTCGATCGGGATTTTCCTCGGCACGATTGCACGCTCGATGCCGCAGCTCGGCTTGTTGATCATTCTAGCAATCATTCCGCTGCAGCTGCTCTCAGGCGGCGTCACGCCGCGCGAAAGCATGCCGGAAATCGTGCAAATGATCATGCTGGGCGCGCCGACGACCTATTTCGTGCGACTGGCACAGGGCATACTGTACCGCGGCGCAGGGCTGGACACGGTCTGGCCTGATTTTCTGGCGATGACCGGCGTCGGCATGGTGTTTTTCGTCGCCGCCATCGCTCGCTTCCGCCAGTCGGTAACGCAAACTCAGGTCTGAACCAGCATGCTGCCGCTTCCTGCTAGCATCCTGCGTTTCAGCGTCAGGCATTCCATCGCATGAAATTCATCCCGCGCGCACCGACCCTCGAAGCTCTTGAGAGCCGCTTCGGCGCGCGCTACAAATGGATGGCGCTGCTGACGGTCGCTTTCGGCAGCGTGGCCGCCGTGCTATCGACCACCAGCTTCAATGTCGCCATTCCGACCCTGATGCGCGAGTTCGGCCTCGGTCAGGACAAAATCCAGTGGGCTATCACCGGCTTCATGGCGGCGATGACCGTTTCGATGCTGCCAACGCCGTGGCTGCTGGATCGCTTTGGTTTCCGCCGTTGCTTTCTGGGCATCGTGCTACTGCTCGCCGGAGCCAGCGTGGCTGGCAGCATGGCCAGCAACTTTTCATTTCTGGTCTTCACCCGCATCCTGCAGGGCGCGGCAGCCGGCATGCTGCAACCATTTGGCATGCTGACGGTCATGCGCACCTTCCCACCTGAAATCCAGGGGCGCGCAACCGGCATCCTGTCATTCAGCATTGTGCTGGCGCCTGCGGTTGCGCCCACTCTGGGCGGCGTGCTGCTCGATCAATTCGGCTGGGAAGCAATTTTCCTGATCAACCTGCCGATGTGCGTAATCGCCAGCGTTGCCGCGCTGTACCTGATGCCGCCACCGCATGAACTGAAATCCGCGCCGTTCGACTGGCTTGGCGTGGCGCTTCTTGGGCTGACGGCGCTGGTCAGCGTCGAAGGTGTAAGCAACCTGAATGAAAATGGGGTGCAATCATGGTGGACGCTGTTGTTTTTCGCTGGCACGCTGATACCAATGGGCTGGTTCATCCGGCATGCAACTCGGGCAGAGCATCCGATCGTCCGGCTCGAGCTGTTTGCCGACCGGGCATTTTCAATCGGCATACTCGTTTCACTGGCTTACGGCTTTGGCATTTACGCCTCGACCTACCTCATTCCGGTGTTCCTGCAAAACGCGCTCGGTTTTTCCGCCACCGTAGCCGGACTGGCGCTCCTGCCTGCAGGCATTACGCTAGCGGTTATGCTGCCTGTGGCAGGCCACATGGCAGACCGCTATCCGCCAAGACTGCTGACCATGGGCGGACTGGGCCTGTTCTGCCTGTCATTTCTGCTGCTGGCGTTCAAGGGCAGCGGCATCAGCTACTTCGAACTGGTCGGCGTCACTGTGCTGGGACGTTTCGGGTTGGCGATGATCCTGCCTTCGCTGACACTAGCCACGCTGCGCGGCATGAAACCGCACCAGCTTGGCCAATCGTCGATGGTCATCAGCTACACCCGGCAAATCGGCGGCGTGTTCGGCGTTGCCATTTCCGCCGTGTTCCTCGAATGGCGTGCTGCTATGCATGGTGCCGGCGAAGCTGCGGCTTCATCCGCCTATGCCGAAACCTTCCTGCTGCTGGCAGCCGCATTTGCCGTCGCTCTGCTGGCCACCAGCGGCATGAAGAGCAAACAAAAGGATTAACGCCGGTACCAGTAGCGCGCATGACTTTCACGATAAGCGTCAATACGCAACGTCTGGCCAAATTCTAGCGTGATCGCGCCGGATTCATCGGTGCGCAGCCGTCTGGCTCCGACCGCTTCAACCCGTTGCAGCACCTCCGGCTTCGGGTGGCCGTAACGATTGCGGTAGCCTGACTGGAACAGCACCGATTCCGGCTGCACCGCCTGCAGGAACGGCAAGGTCGAGGTCTTGCTGCCGCCGTGGTGCGATGCCAGCAGCACGGTCGAACGCAAATGGCTCCCCTGGCTGCCAATCAGCTCATCTTCCTGCACCCAGCCGATGTCGCCCGGCAGCAGTATCGAATGCGTGCCAGCAGTGATTTTCAGCACGCAACTGCGGTCATTGCTCTTCCATTTCGTACTGGCATAGCTGGCCGCTTCCGGGTGCAGCAGTTCGAATTGCACACCATCCCATGTCCAGTTCTGCCCTGCTTCACAGCGACTGAATTTCTTCGCTATACGCGCAATCTCATTGTTGTCCGGCACCGACGACAGCACTTCGCCCACCGCCATTTCCTTCAGCACCGACAATGCGCCGCCGGCATGGTCATTGTCGGCATGCGTGATCAGCATCATGTCGAGCGCATGGATGCCGCGCCCTTTCAGGTAAGGCAGGATCACGCGATTGCCGCCATCAGATTTCGGCGAATAGGCAGGCCCGCTATCGACCAGCATCCGGTGCGCGTGGGTTTCAACCAGCAGCGCCGACCCCTGGCCAACATCAAATGCCACCACGCGCATTTCGCCCAGCAATGGTTGCGTCGGCGTTCCCAGCAACAACGGCAGCCAGCAAGGCACGCCAAGCCAGCGTACCGGCCAGCCGCGCGGCGCCAGCATCCAGATGGTGCCGGCCAGCGCGAATCCAAACACCCACGCCGATGGCAACGGCGCCGACCAGACCGCAAATTCAAACCGGCTCATCCAACCCAGCACGGCTGCCAGCCAGTCTATCAGGCAGTGCGCACCCGTCAGCAACCAGCCGGACAACGGCGCCGGCAGCACGCTGCCGAGCAAGGCCATCGGGGTAACGAGCAGACTGACCAGCGGAATCGCGACCGCATTCGCCAGCGGACTGATCAGCGACACTTGCCCGAACAGCAGCATCGTCAGCGGCACCAGACCGAGCGTGACCGCGTATTGCATGTGCGCCGCCGACCTGAGTTCGCCCAACCAAAGCCGAGAACGCGGCATGTCGTCACCCTCTGTCCTGCTCGCGCGGCCAACCGATGCATACAGAATCACCGCGACCGCGCAAAATGACAGCCAGAAGCCAGGCCACAGCACCGCCCACGGATCGAGCAGCACGGTCACGCCGAGCGCAATAGCCAGCACTTGCGACACCTGCGTGATGCGGCCGAACCACAGCGACAGCGCCACCACCGTAAGCATGTACAGCGTGCGTTGCGCCGGCACGCCAAAGCCGGACAGCAGCACATACAGCAGCGCGGTCAACGCCCCGGCCAGCGCCGCCGCCTTTTGTGCCGGCAGCACCAGCGGCAATTGCGCCCGGGTGAAAAACGAGCGCCGCCACAAGGCCAGCGTCAGCCCGGCCACCATCCCTGCTAGCATCGTGATGTGCAGGCCGGAGATTGAAATCAGGTGGGAAATGCCGGTGCGGTTGAACACCGCCCAGTCCGACTGGCCGATGCCACGCTGGTCGCCAACCACCAGCGCGACGATTACCGCCGCATAGGGTTTGTCCGGCAATGCGGCCAGAATCCGGTCGCGCAGCCAGGCGCGCGTGCGCTCAATCATGTTGCCAAAGCTGAACACGAACGCATCCAGCCGCTGGTTCGGCCGCAATGCCTTGTCATCGGATCGCACGTAACCGGTGGCGTGCAGCCCCTGCCCCAGCAGCCACGCTTCATAATCGAAACCATGCGGATTGGCATTGCCATGCGGCCGTTTCAGCCTCACGGTCAGGCGCCAGCGCTCGCCGGGTCGAACCTCAGGCACCGGCGCCGCCGATTCTGTGCCATAACTGTTTTGCCACGAAAGCGACACCTTGGGCGGCATGCCAGCAATTTCGGCCTCGCCATCGAACGCGCGTTCAAGCGCAAACTGGAACCTCACGCCTTGCTCGAAGCGGTATGGCAGGCTGTCGATGGTGCCTATCAGAGTAATATTGCGCCCTTCCTGCTCCGGCGGAAATTCATGTTGCAACGCGTATTGCGCCTGCAGCCCGGCCCAGAAAACGCCACACAGCGTGCCAGCAACAAGGCGCAGAAAAAGGCCCGTTTTCGCCTGCTGACAGCGCCATGCCAGTCCGCCTGCAAGCACTGCGCAAACGAACACGCACGCCAGCACCAGCGGCAGGAGAAGATCGGGCTGGGATTGCAGCCACAGCACACCGCTGACAAAACCGGCGACTGCGGCAAGCATGACTACGGCCCCGTCAATGCCGCCAGCCGTGGCAGAACCGCCAGCGCATTGGCCGTGGTCGCCTGCGCTAGCAATTCCGGCTCGACGCCGCGCAGGGTGGCCAGCGCTTCACCAATTCTCGGCAACTCCAGCGGCGAATTGCGTCGGCTGACAGCCCAGGATGGGGCGAGGTCAGGTGCATCGGTTTCGATCACCAGCGATTCCAGCGGCAATTCCGTCGCCAGCCGTCGCAGTTGCTGCGCCCGTTCGTGCGTGAACGTGCCGCAAAAGCTGAGCTTGAAGCCGAGTTCGATGAACGCCTGAGCCTGCTGGAAGCTGCCGTTGAATGCGTGCGCGATGCCGCCGGGCGGGCGGATGCGGCGCAGGTGCTTGAGAATCACGTCTTGCGCGCGACGGATGTGCAGCAGCACCGGCAAGTTGAATTCACGCGCCAGCTTCAGTTGTTCGACGAAGAAGTGTTCCTGCCGCTCACGCAGTGGGGATTCGGTGTATTCGGGGATGAAAAAATCCATGCCGATTTCGCCAATCGCCACCAGTTTGGGATCCGACTGCGCGGCTGTCAGCGCTTGGCGCAATATATCGAGGTCGGCATCGGCCGCCTGCGGCACGTACATCGGGTGAATGCCGAGCGCATAGCTGCAATTCGGCTGCCGTTGCGCCAGCGCCGCCACGCGGGCAAAGCTGTCGCGATCAATCGCCGGAATCACGATCTGGCTCACGCCCAGCGCCGCCGCCTGCTGCGCCAGCGCGTCTTCCTCACCGGCAAATTCCGGCGCTTCAAGATGGCAGTGGGTGTCGATCCACATCGGCTTGACCTTTAGCGGCAGTTATACAGGCTTGAAACCAGCTTCACATACCAACATACTCACCCCAGTATTTTTAAAATCCCCCACAAATTCTGGATAAAACACAAATTTTCACTAATACTCCAGGCAAAAAATCGTTTTTGTCGAGATAATTTGCCTACCAGAGCGGAAAATAACTGACCAGAAACGCATTTTGGGTCAGTAAGGCCAAAAAATATACTCCACCCAGTATTTTTAAAAGGCCAGCAAAAATGTGGTCCAGTGACACGTTTTTACTATATACCCCAGCAGCAATCAGTCAGAAACCAGCGCCTGCAAGCCATTGTCCGCCAAACGCAACACGCGGTCGCAGCGGCTGGCGAGTTCGACATCGTGCGTGACGATCACGAACGCGGTGCCCATCGTGCGCGACAGCTCCAGCAGCAGGTCGAACATCTGTTGCGCGGTGGCGCGGTCGAGGTTGCCGGTCGGTTCGTCCGCCAGCACACAAGCCGGATTCGTCACCAGCGCCCGCGCCAGCGCCACCCGCTGCCGCTCACCACCAGAAAGTTCACCCGGCACGTGGCTGACGCGCGCTTCCAGCCCGACCCGCGCCAGCATCGCCAGCGCCACGGCTTGTGCCTCGGCGCGCGGCACGCGGCGGATCAAGAGCGGCATCGCCACGTTGTCCAGCGCCGAAAACTCCGGCAGCAGATGGTGGAACTGGTAGACAAAACCTAGCGCTTCATTGCGCAACTGGCCACGCACCGTTTCATCCAGACTGGCGAAATCGCGCCCGAGCAGGCTGACACTACCTGCGCTCGGCGCATCCAGCCCGCCCAGCAGGTGCAGCAGGGTCGATTTGCCGGAACCGGAAGCGCCAACTATCGCTACCCGCTCACCGCGGTGCACGTCCAGCTCGATGCCTGCCAGCACCTTGACCGAGTAATTTCCCTGCGTGTAGGTTTTGCCCAGTTCGCGGCAGGACAGCACAGTATCGTTCATCACTTCACCCACGGTTTCATTCATAGCGCAGCGCCTCCGCCGGCTTGACCCGCGCCGCGCTCCAGCTCGGATACAGCGTGGCGAGGAAAGACAGCACGATGGCCGAGCCGCCAATCGTCGCCACGTCAGACCAGCGCAGCTCGGACGGCATGGTGCTGATCACGTACACCTCCTTCGGCAGGAACTGCACCCCCATCAGCCGCTCGATGAATGGCACGATGACGTCGATGTTGGCAGCAATCAGCACGCCCAGCCCGACTCCGACCGCCGTGCCAAGCAAACCGGCCACCGCGCCCTGGATGATGAAGATTTTCATAATCGACCCCGGCGATGCGCCCAGCGTGCGCAGAATCGCAATATCGGCCTGCTTTTCGGTCACCGTCATCACCAGCGTTGACACCAGATTGAACGCCGCCACCGCAATAATCAGCATCAGGATGATGAACATCATTTTCTTTTCCGTCTGCACCGCCGCGAACCAGGTCTTGTTCTGTTTCGACCAGTCGCGGATCAGCACGCCGCCACTCAGTA
>JAGSYW010000139.1 GCA_018262475.1 Burkholderiaceae bacterium
GGCGGCTGGTATGCGCCGCTCAAAGTGGCTGAAGTCTATTTCAAAGATGAAACTGCATTCCGCAACATTAATACACTCGATGAATTGCGCGCCTGTGCACCGAATAACACCGCAAAGGAAACGACACCATGACCAACCGCTCGCTATCCGACATCGTCAGCTGCGTGACCGGCTACGACCCGGAAGCGCTGCCGGTTGAGCAGGCGCAGCACATCATCCGCGAATTCCTCAAGCCGGTTGAAGCGCTCGAAAAAGTTGCCATCCGCAGCGCGCTCGGCCGCGTGCTGGCGCAAGACATGGTCTCCCCCATCAATGTGCCGGCGCACGACAATTCAGCTATGGATGGCTACGCCTTCCGCGGCGCTGAACTGCAGCCGGGCGAAAATGCTTTTCGCGTCATCGGTACCTCCTATGCCGGCCAGGCATTCGATGGCACGGTCGCTGCTGGCGAGTGCGTGCAAATCATGACCGGCGCAATGATGCCGGCCGGTTGCGATACCGTAGTGCCGCAGGAATTCGTTAAAACTGATGGCGAACGCATCACCATTTTGCCGGGCGCAGTGCAACCAGGCGACAACCGCCGCCTGCAGGGGGAAGACTTGTCTGCCGGAAAAGTTGCTCTGAAACGTGGCGCGATTTTGCGACCAGCGCACCTCGGCTTGCTGGCATCACTGGGTATCGCCGAAGTGCCTGTACGACGCAAATTGCGAGTGGCGTTCTTTTCCACCGGTGACGAATTGCGCTCGCTGGGTGAACCGCTGGACGAAGGCAGCGTCTACGACAGCAACCGCTACACGATACACGGCATGCTGACGCGACTGGGCTGCGACATCATCGACATGGGCGTGGTCAGAGACGATCCGGCGCTGCTGGAAGCTGCGCTCAGAAGCGCCTGTGAAAATGCCGATGCGGTCATCACCTCGGGCGGCGTTTCCGTCGGTGCGGCCGATTACACCAAGCAAATCATGGCTCGTCTGGGCGAAATGAATTTCTGGAAAATCGGCATGCGGCCAGGGCGGCCAATGGCATTTGGCCGCATCAGTTCGAATGGCAAAAGCGCATTCCTGTTTGGCCTGCCCGGTAATCCGGTGGCAGTGATGGTGACCTTCTATTTCTTTGCCCGCGAAGCGCTGCTGCAGATGATGGGTGCCGATGCTGCGCCGCTGCCGATGGCGCGGGTAAAGTCGCTGTCGCCCATCCGCAAAAAGGCTGGCCGCACCGAATATCAGCGCGGCATCGTGTCACGCGGCACTGATGGCGATTTGCAGGTATCGCTCACCGGCTCGCAAGGTTCAGGCATTCTGCGTTCGATGACCGACGCCAACTGCATCGTTGTGTTGCCGGACGAACGCGGCAATGTCGCCTCTGGCGATTCGGTCGATGTGATGATGTTCGAGGGTCTGGTCTAGCCCTGGTTCAAAAAACCGTCAGGCGAGCGTCCAAGTATCGTGCCGCTCGGCAAACACTTGGGTCGAGTAATACGATTTCAGCCTGCCGATCTCCAGCGCCACAGCTTCGGGAAAGCCCTGGCGCGTGCCGCGGTGATCGATCATCAAGCCATCAAGTACCTTGTCACAAGCAGTAGGCGTTTTCCAGACGGAAGCGATCTTGTTGGCTATACGCGGAAACTGGCGCGCCAGCCGCAGGGGGCGCACTTCGTCAGGCAAACCTAGGATCCATTCACGAGTTAGTTGCTGCAATTGCAGCTCTTCTGGCAACGAAGGCATGCGCCTGCCGGACCAGTCCTCCGCTGGCGGCTTCAGAGCTTCCTTTTCTTCCTTAATAATCTGCTTGGCTTCCGCAAGCGTAACCCGTTCAAATTCGATGGTATCCATATGACGCTCCTGCTGTTTGCTGCCGCAACGACGGCGCGGATTCTAGCACCGCTTCCGGAAACCAGCAGAACATGAAACCATTCTCGTTTGCGAAATCATAAATTGGCTCTATTGCTCCTCTGTCGTAGCCAGCGACGTACCATCAACTCCAAGCAATTGCTGTGCCATTTCTAACGGCAATGCTTCAACCGACTTGAGCTTGCGCGACATTTGCCGCGTGCGCACTTCGGCGCTCTCGATGTTCTTTGCCGCCCGTTCCAGCGTTGCCTTGGTCGTCGCCAGTACTTCGCCAAACTTGCCGAACTCGGTTTTGACCGCGCCCAGCACCTGCCATACTTCCGATGACCGTTTTTCCAGCGCCAGCGTGCGGAAACCCATCTGCAGGCTGTTGAGCAATGCCGACAGTGTTGACGGGCCGGCAATGCTGACGCGGTGGGCGCGCTGAATATCGTCCGCCAGACCTGGACGGCGCATCACTTCCGCATACAACCCCTCAGTCGGCAGGAACAGGATGGCGAAATCGGTCGTCAGCGGCGGCGACAGATATTTGTCGGCTATCGTTTTCGCTTCCTGCCGGATCGCACGCTCCAGCTCGCGCCCTGCCGTGGCCACCCCTTCTGCATCCGCTTGCTCGGCCGCCTCGACCAGCCGCTCGTACTGCTCCTTCGGGAACTTCGCATCGACCGGCAGCCACACCGGACGCCGATCGTCATCCTTGCCCGGCAGGTTGATCGCGAATTCCACCCGCTCGCCGCTGCCCGGAACGGTTTCGACGTTCTTTGCGAACTGTTCGGCCGTCAATACCTGTTCCAGCAGCATTTCCAGCTGCACTTCGCCCCAGGTGCCGCGCGTTTTCACGTTCGTCAGCACCCGCTTCAGGTCGCCAACTCCAACCGCCAACTGCTGCATCTCGCCCAGCCCCTGATGCACCTTCTCCAGCCGCTCGGACACCAGCTTGAACGATTCGCCCAGCCGCTGCTCCAGCGTTGCGTGCAATTTTTCATCGACCGTCTTGCGCATTTCCTCCAGTTTGGCAGCGTTGTCATTCTGCAAGGCCTGAATTTTCTGCTCCAAGGTTGCTCGCACTTCTGCCATCCGCTGTGCATTCGATTCGGTCAGCGTCGCCAGCGTCTGGTTCAGCGTATCGCCAAAGCGCTTAAGCGTGACCGACTGTTCTTCGCGCGCCGCCTGCGATTGCTGCACCATTGCCTGCCGCATCGCTTCCAGATGCTGTGCATTGCCTTCGACCAGCTTTGCCAGCTGCTGCGAAAAGCCGTCGATCTGATTGTTTTGCACCGTCGCGACGCTGCTCATCTGCGCCGCCAGCGTCTGCTGCAATTGCGCGAAATTGCCGGTCAGTTCTTGCCGCGTTGCCTGCGCGCTGGTTTGCACCTGTTGCCTCAGCTCGCGTTCGGTGCGCTCGTTTGCCTGCTGCAACTGCGCCAGCATCGGCGTCAAATCCTGCTCGCGCCGGCGCAGTGCAACGGACAGCGACGCCAGTACCAGTAGCAATACAGCCAGCACCGCAGCCAGCAAAACAAAAAATTCAGTTTGATTCATCGCCTATATCCAGAATTACCGACGCCGATTTCCAATTCTGTGCGCGCCAGTTTTAATCAAAGTTTGAAGAAAAACTCAAATTATTTCAATGGGTTATCTTGTAAATATGAAAAAGCACTAGAAATGATGACGCATTTGTCCAAAAATCGGCGTGCCGGACGAGCATTTTGACCCTAAAAATACTACCCCCTGTATTTCAAAACACCCTCAGAAATTGTGGCCAAGCAGCTTAATTATGCTTTATACCCCTTTGATTTGATGAAATTGCAGGTTCATCAGCGGGCAGCGCTGCCAATCGCGGTAATCGAAATGCCACCATTCGTTTTCATACACGCTGAAACCCTCGGCTTCCATCAGCTTGCGCAGCAAATCGCGTGCGGCACGTTGCTCTTGCGTACCGCCCTGATAGCCGGGATGGGCGCGTTCGCTGAAATCGTCATAGCCGCTTGGCATCGGCACTTCGTTGCCAGTGCGCAAGTCGTACAGCGTCAAATCGACCGCGCAGCCGCGGTTGTGGCGCGAACCCTTGGCCGGGTCGGCCAGATATTCGCGATGCTGCGGAAATTTCTCCCAGAACTCCCGGGTCACTGACCACGGCCGGTAGGCATCAAAAATCAGCAAACCGTAGCCGTGCTCGTTTGCCCTTTTCTGCACCCGCAGCAACAATTCAGCCGCCGGACGCAGCAGGAAAGAGCGCGCTTCGCCATACACCGGCTGGCCGACGAAATTATTGCTGCTCGCGTAACGGATATCGAGCTTGAAACCGGCGTCCAGCCTGGTCAACTCCACCAGATCCGGCGTGAGAAAATCACCTGTTTCCTGCGGCGGCCCGCTTTGCGCCAGCGCCGCACACGCCATGAACCAAAATAGAACGAAGCTGGCTATGCAACTTGAAATGGTGCGTTTCATTTTTCCTCCTTGGCATGGACAACTGGCGCCAGCATGACACAGATTTTTTCGGCAGCAAACAGAAATGCCAATGTTTGCGCAAACGCATGAAGCTGTCATTTTGGCTTGTTAGAATGGTGCCGTAATTGTTGTCAACATTGCACGTCAGGAATCTGC
>JAGSYW010000140.1 GCA_018262475.1 Burkholderiaceae bacterium
GATGGCGGACATCATCAACGTCATCGACGGCATTGCGTTCCAGACCAACATTCTGGCGCTCAATGCGGCAGTCGAAGCGGCGCGTGCCGGCGAACAGGGCCGCGGCTTCGCGGTGGTGGCAACAGAAGTCCGCAGCCTGGCACAAAGGAGTGCTTCGGCAGCGCGCGAAATCAAGACGCTGATCGACGATTCGGTCGAAAAGGTCGAAGCTGGCAGCAAGCTGGTCGAGCAGGCTGGTTCGACGATGGATGAAGTGGTGTCGAGCATCAAGCAGGTGCATGACATTATGAGTGAGATCACGGCCGCCAGCCAGGAGCAGAGCGACGGCATCGAGCAGGTGAACCAGGCGGTCAGCCAGATGGATCAGGTGACGCAGCAGAACGCGGCGCTGGTGGAAGAAGCGGCTGCGGCGGCGGAATCGCTGCAGGATCAGGCGGCGAATCTGGTGGAGGCCGTCAGCGTTTTCAAGACGGGCACTGGCACTGTGGTCGTGGCGACCAAGCGGCAGCAGGCTGGCAGCAAGCCGGCTGCTAATCTGAAACTGGTCACGCAGCCCAAGCTGGCGGCAAAACCGGCTGCAAAGGCGCTTGCTGCTCCGTCCAGTGCGCCCAAATTGGCACCGCCAAAGGCCGAGGCAGGCAAGGAAGGCGATTGGGAGGAATTCTAGCCTAGGGATGAATTTCCAGGCTTCGATTGATCTGTTTGCTGATTGTGATCGGCGAAGCCTGGGAGAGTGGAAGCGCTTAGCGATGTTGGTTTGAACGCACAAGTCAGATGGGGGTGATATGGCGGATGCCCAATTGTCACGCGGCAATGATGGAGATTGTGAGGTGGACTGTCAGGCATCCGAAAATGTTGCGCCAAGTGTTTTGGCGAACTGCGGCAGGCCCCGATTGCTGTCGAACCTGTTTGCGCAAATGCCGGGAACGGTGTTCCAGTTGCGGTTGGAGCCGGATGGCCGCGCATATTATCCATACATCAGTCAGTCGGTTTTCGATTTGTATGGCATTTCGCCGGAATCCCTGCGCAAAGACGCCTCCTTGCTGCTGCGAGCAGTTCATCCCGCTGACCGCAATGCTGTTGTTCGAGCTCTGCATGATTCTCGCCAATCTATGCATCCGTGCCGGCGCGAATTCCGCGCCATCCTGTCTGATGGCAGCTTGCGCTGGCGGCTGGCCGAAGCCATGCCGAAGCGGCTGAGCGATGGCAGCACTGTCTGGGATGGCTATGTGTGCGACATCAGCAGCCAGAAGGAACTGGAAGAACTGCTCTGGCGTCAAATCAATTTCGACGTACTGACCAGATTGCCAAACCGGCAGTTGTTCCGCAGTCATCTGGAGCAGGCGATGAAGCAGGCGCGGCGCGATAATTCGCAGCTCGCGCTATTGTCGCTCGATATCGATAACTTTAAGGATGTCAACGATACTCTCGGCCATGACGTGGGTGACAGGCTGTTGTGGATGGCTGCGCAGCGGTTGCAGGAGTGCGTGCGGGAATCCGACATCATTGCACGTTTGGGCGGCGATGAATTCATCATCATCCTGAACTGTCTGGGTGACCATGGCGGTGTCAAACGTGTATCGCGCGAAATCCTGAAGCGGTTGGCCGAGCCGTTCGCGCTGGGAGAACATGTTTCTCATGTGTCTGCCAGCATCGGTATTACGTTTTATCCGCAGGATGGGCTGGGCGTCGAAGATTTGCTCCGGAATGCCGACCATGCAATGTATGCGGCAAAAAGACGCGGCCGAAATTGCTTCAGTCTTTATACGCCATCAATGCAGGAAATTGCGAACAACAGGATGACGCTGACCAACGATCTGCGCGCGGCGCTGGTCGATTACCCATTTCAACTGTACTACCAGCCGCTGGTAGAACTGGGCAGCGGTGAAGTGCGCAAGGCAGAAGCGTTGATACGCTGGCAGCATCCGGTGCGCGGGCTGGTCAATCCGGCAGAGTTCATTTCGATCGCCGAGGAAACAGGCATGATCGATGCCATCGGCAACTGGGTATTCAATACTGCTGCCCTACAGGCTGCCGCCTGGCGCGATGCGATGCATCCGGATTTTCAAATTAGCATCAACCTTTCGCCGGCGCAATTCCGGGCGGACGATGGCGCGCTGAAATCCTGGATGAGCCGTTTGCCGCAGCTTGGTGTTTCCGGGGCTGCGATTGCGGTCGAAATCACAGAAGGGCTGTTGCTTGAGGCCAGCGATGATGTGCTTCAGCATTTTCTGGCGCTGCGGGATGCTGGCATCCAGGTTGCCCTCGACGATTTCGGCACCGGCTTTTCATCATTGTCCTATCTGAAAAAATTCGACATCGACTACATCAAGATCGACCGTTCATTCATTCAGAACCTAGCGATTGGTTCTGACGACATGGCGCTGTGCGAAGCGATCATCGTGATGTCGCACAAGTTGGGTATTAAGGTGGTGGCCGAGGGAGTTGAAACCGAAGCCCAGCGCGATCTGCTGATTGCTGCTGGTTGCGATTTCGCGCAAGGCTATCTTTTTTCCCGTCCGCTTCCTGCGTTCGAGTTTTCGGCATGGCTGCAAGAGCGCCATTCATCAGGCTCTCAGGAGTGATGCTGGTTCGAATGCAGGGGTTTTGAAGCTTGCAATTCTCTGTTGGGAACAGTCGCCCTTTATGGCACAATGAAGCTTTTGAACTGAGAAGGCAGGCGCTTTGCCGGCTTTTTAACAGGGTGTCGGAGCCGGCTGCAGGAGTTGCTGGATGACTGTACCCATGATGAGGGGAAAGCATGATCCTTGGTATTGACGTGGGGGGCACCCACACCGATTCCGTGCTGATGCAGGGGCGGAACATCATTCGCAAGTCGAAGGTGCTGACGGACAAGAGCAACATCCTCAAATCCGTCACGCAAGCCACCGAAGCCGTGGCCAGACCGGAAGACATCAAGCAGCTGCAGCGCGTCGTGCTCAGCACCACCATTTCCACCAATGCCGTGGCGCAAAAGCAGCTCGACAAGGTCGGCATGATCGTGATGAGCGGGCCGGGTGTGTCGCACAAGGATCTGCCGCTGAATGACCGCGCGGTATTCGTGTCAGGCTATATGAACCACCGCGGGCTGGAAGCGGAAGGCGTGGACGAGCGTGAAATCCGCGAGCTGAAAAAGCAGTTTGCCGAACGGCAGATCGATCACATTGGCGTGGTCGGCAAGTTTTCGACCCGCAGTCCGGCGCACGAGGTAAAAGTGCAGTCGATGTTCGCGGAGCAGGCCAAGCATGTCACGCTCGGGCATCAGCTGTCAGGCGCACTGAATTTCCCGCGCCGCATTTCGACCACCTATCTGAACGAAGCGATCTGGAGCCTGCACAGCCGGCTGGTGGATGAGCTCTCGACTTACCTGAAAGGGCTGGGCGTGGATGTGCCGCTGTACATCCTGAAGGCCGATGGCGGTACGATTGATTACCAGCAGTCGAGGAACTATCCGGTGCAGACCATTCTGTCCGGCCCGGCGGCGACCATCATGGGCGTTCTGCCGTATATCTCGGCTGACAAGGACTCGGTTTCGATCGACATCGGCGGCACCACCACCGACATCGCGCTGTTCGCCGACGGCGCGCCGCTGCTCGAACCGCAGGGCGTGCAAATTGAAGAACACAAGACCCTGATCCGCGGCTTGCTGACGCATTCGATTGCGGTGGGCGGCGACAGCCACGTGCAGGTAGTCAACGGCCAGTTGCAGATTGGTCCGGAGCGCAAGGGCAATGCGATGGCGTTTGACGGCCCGGTGCCGACGCCGACCGATGCGTTGATTTTCCTCGGCCTGGCGGACATCGGCCAAAAGGACAAGGCAGCGAAGGCGATGGAGGCGATTGCCGCGCAACTCGGCAAGACGACGACCGAAGCAGCGAATGCGATCGTCGATCGCGCCAGCGAGCTGATCGTGGCCAAGATCAACGAGATGGTGAAGGAAATCAACAGCAAGCCGGTATACACGATTCACGAACTGCTCGAAGGCAAGAAGATCGCGCCGAAGGAATTGCTGGTGGTTGGTGGCCCGGCGCCGTACATTGCGCAAAAAGTGGGTTCGATGCTCGGGCTGCCGCATGTGGTGCCGGACAATTCGGATGTGATCAATGCCAGTGGCGCGGCGATGGCGCGTACCACGGTCGAGCTGAACATGATGGCCGATACGGAAGCGCGTGTGCTGAGCATTGCCGAGGAAGGCGTCCAGGCCGATATTCCGTCGAACTTTTCCGTCAGTGATTTGATTGCAGTCGGCAAGCAAAAACTGGTCGAAATCGCCCGCAAGGCTGGCGCACGCGAAGCCGATCTGGAAGTTGAGGTGGCGGACTGCCAGACGTTCAACGTCATCCGCAATTATTCCACCACTGGCAAGAACATCAGGGCGCGCTTGCAGATCAAGCCCGGCCTGATCAAATCTGAAACAAACTGAGGGGCGCATCGTGACCAAGAAAACAGGACTGGTATT
>JAGSYW010000141.1 GCA_018262475.1 Burkholderiaceae bacterium
TCAAAGTCACCATCATGAAGCTCGACCCGTACATCAACGTGGATCCGGGCACGATGAGTCCATTCCAGCACGGCGAAGTGTTCGTCACCGATGACGGTGCCGAAACCGACCTCGATCTCGGCCACTACGAGCGCTTCATCTCGACCAAGATGAAGAAGGTGAACAACTTCACCACCGGGCAGATTTACGAATCGGTGATCCGCAAGGAACGTCGCGGCGAGTATCTTGGCAAGACGGTGCAGGTTATTCCGCATATCACCAATGAAATCCAGAATTTCATTTATCGCGGCGCGGATGGCTACGATGTTGCGCTGGTTGAAATTGGCGGTACCGTGGGCGACATCGAGTCGCTGCCGTTCCTCGAAGCTGCGCGTCAGTTGAGCCTTCGCGCCGGCCGCAATGCTGCCGCGTTTGTGCACCTGACGCTGGTGCCGTATCTTGCCTCATCGGGCGAACTGAAAACTAAGCCGACGCAGCACAGTGTGCAGAAATTGCGCGAAATCGGCATTTTTCCGGATGCGCTGCTGTGCCGTGCCGACCGCCCGATTCCGGACGACGAGCGCGCCAAGATTTCGCTGTTTGCCAACGTGCCGGAAGATGCAGTCATCTCGGTCTGGGATGCGGATACGATCTACAAGATTCCGCAGATGCTGCACGACCAGGGACTGGACGACATCGTGTGCAAGAAGCTCGATCTGTCGCCTCCGCCGGCCAATCTCGAAGTCTGGGGCAAGCTGGTCTATGCGCTCGAACATCCAACCAGCGAAGTCAACATCGGCATGGTGGGCAAGTATGTCGATCTGACCGAGTCGTACAAATCGCTGATCGAGGCGCTGCGCCATGCGGGCATCCATCTGCACTGCAACGTCAACATCGAATATCTGGATTCCGAGGAAATCGAGGAAAAGGGCGTTGCTCATCTGGCGAAATACAATGCGATTCTGGTGCCGGGCGGTTTCGGCAAGCGTGGTGTTGAAGGCAAGATCGCGGCGGCGAAATTTGCGCGTGAAAACAGGATTCCATACCTCGGCATCTGCCTCGGCATGCAGGTGGCGCTGATTGAATATGCGCGCCACATGGCGGGCATGACGAAGGCAAACTCGACCGAGTTCGACCCGGATACCGAACAGCCAGTGGTAGCACTGATCAACGAATGGCAGAACTTCGACGGCAAGGTTGAGCGCCGCGATGAGAATTCCGACCTCGGCGGCACGATGCGTCTCGGCGCGCAAACCTGCGCCATCAAGCCGGGCACACTGGCTTCGGAAATTTACGGCAGTGTGGTCACCGAGCGCCATCGTCACCGTTTCGAGGCCAACAATCATTACCTGAGCCGGATCGAGCAGGCAGGGCTGATTGTGTCGGCGCGCACGCCATCGGAAAACCTGTGCGAAATCATGGAGTTGCCGCGCTCAGGCGAGAATGCGCATCCTTGGTATGTCGGTGTGCAGTATCATCCGGAATTCAAATCAACGCCGCGCGATGGCCATCCGCTGTTCATTTCGTTCATCGAAGCAGCGATTAAATACAAACAACAACAGCAAGGAACGGCTGCATGAAGCTTTGCGGTTTCGACATTGGCCTTGAGCGGCCGATCTTCCTGATTGCCGGCCCGTGCGTGATTGAATCGCGCCAGATGGC
Organism: Burkholderiaceae bacterium; assembly: GCA_018262475.1. Classification (GTDB taxonomy): domain Bacteria; phylum Pseudomonadota; class Gammaproteobacteria; order Burkholderiales; family Burkholderiaceae_D; genus QZKY01. The sequence continues at coordinate 1,642 of JAGSYW010000141.1, forward strand.
GCTTGACATCGCCGGCACAATGAAGGAGATCACGTCAGCGCTGGGTATGCCGTACATCTTCAAGGCATCTTACGACAAGGCGAATCGTTCGTCGGGCAAATCCTTTCGCGGCCCAGGCATTGATGCCGGGCTGGATGTTCTGGCAGAAGTGCGGAAGCAGATCGGTGTGCCGGTGCTGACCGATGTGCATACCGAGGCGGAAATCGCGCAGGTGGCGCAGACGGTGGACGTATTGCAGACGCCGGCCTTCCTGTGTCGCCAGACCGATTTCATCGAAGCCTGCGCGCGTTCGGGCAAGCCGGTGAACATCAAAAAGGGCCAGTTCCTGTCGCCGGAAGACATGCGCAACGTGATCGAAAAGGCCCGCAGCGCGGCGCGTGAAGCGGGTCTTGATGCCGATAGCTTCATGGTGTGCGAACGTGGTGCCTCATTTGGCTACAATAATCTGGTTTCCGACATGCGTTCGCTGGCGATACTGCGCAAGACGGGCAGCCCGGTGGTGTTTGATGCCACCCATTCGGTGCAGTTGCCGGGTGGGCAGGGAACGTCATCCGGCGGGCAGCGCGAGTTCGTGCCAGTGCTGGCGCGCGCCGCGGTAGCGGCCGGAATTTCTGGCCTGTTCATGGAAACCCATCCCAATCCGGCGGAAGCCATGTCTGACGGGCCGAACATGGTGCCGTTGTCTCGTATGAAAGAATTGCTGACCACGCTGGTCGATATCGATCGCGTGGTGAAAAAAGCCGGGTTCCTTGAATCCGATTTGTCGTAAAGAATAACAAACATAATTAGGAGAACTGCATGAGTGCCATCGTTGACATCATCGGTCGTGAAATTATTGATTCGCGCGGCAATCCGACGGTTGAGTGCGACGTGTTGCTGGAATCAGGTGTAATGGGGCGCGCTGCCGTGCCGTCCGGCGCATCGACCGGCTCGCGCGAAGCGATCGAACTGCGTGACGGTGACAAAAGCCGTTACGGCGGCAAAGGTGTGCTGAAAGCCTGCGAGCACATCAACACTGAGATTTCGGAAGCGATCATGGGGCTGGATGCAAGCGAGCAGGCATTCCTCGATCGCACGCTGATCGAACTCGATGGCACCGAAAACAAGAGCCGCCTGGGCGCGAATGCGATGCTGGCGGTGTCGATGGCTGTGGCGAAGGCTGCAGCCGAGGAGGCGGGCTTGCCGCTGTACCGTTATTTCGGCGGTTCCGGCTCGATGCAGATGCCGGTGCCGATGATGAACATCATCAACGGCGGTGCGCACGCGGACAACAATCTCGATCTGCAGGAATTCATGATCATTCCGGTTGGCGCGCCGAGCTTCCGCGAAGCGGTGCGCTATGGTGCCGAAGTGTTCCAGACGCTGAAGAAAATCCTGCAGGAGCGTGGCCTGACGACATCGGTTGGCGATGAAGGCGGTTTTGCGCCGTCGGTCGCTAACCATGAGGAAGCGATCAAGCTGATCATCCAGGCGATCGAACAGGCTGGCTTTGAGCCGGGCAGGCAGATTGCGCTCGGCCTCGATTGCGCCGCGAGCGAATTCTACAAGGATGGCAAATATCACCTCGAGGGCGAGGGCCTGACGCTGTCGGCGCAGGACTTCACCAACCTGCTGGTCACCTGGTGCGACAAGTACCCGATCATCTCGATCGAGGATGCGATGGCCGAAGGCGACTGGGAAGGCTGGGAAATCCTGACCAGGGCGCTGGGCAAGAAGGTGCAGCTGGTGGGTGATGACCTGTTCGTCACCAACACCAATATCCTGCGTGAAGGCATCCAGAAAGGCATCGCCAACTCGATCCTGATCAAAATCAACCAGATCGGCACGCTGACCGAAACTTTTGCCGCGATTGAAATGGCGAAACGCGCCGGCTACACCGCAGTGATTTCGCACCGTTCCGGCGAAACCGAGGATTCGACCATCGCCGATATCGCCGTCGGCACCAATGCGCTGCAAATCAAGACCGGCTCGATGTCGCGCTCTGATCGGATCGCGAAATACAACCAGTTGCTGCGGATCGAAGAAGATCTGGGCGAAATCGCCAGCTATCCGGGCCGCGATGCGTTCTATAACCTGAGATAAGCCCGAAAGGCGCGGGTTTCGAACCCGCGTCTGGCCTCGCTGTTTCCATGCGTCTGATTACCCTTATCCTGGCCATCCTGCTGCTGCTGATCCAGTATCCGCTATGGCTGGGCAAGGGCGGATGGTTGCGCGTGTGGGAAATGGAACGGCAGGTGACTGCGGCACAGCAGAAGAACGAGGAGACCAAGGCGCGCAATGCGAAGCTGGAATCCGAAGTGCGCGACCTGAAGGAGGGCACCGGCGCGACCGAGGAACGGGCGCGGGCTGAACTCGGCATGATCAAGGATGGCGAGGTGTTCGTGCAAATTGTCGATCCGGCCAAGAGCGCGGCTGCTGCGCCGCCATCCAAGCCTGTCCGGGCGTCGACACCTTAGAGCAGCCTGGCTGGCAACTGGCAGCTTTTGCCGTATCAGCGTGTCGATTACTGGCACTCGTCCAGCACCCGCTGCGCTTCCTGTTGTTCCTGCGCCCGCTGTTCGTCGCTCAGCACGACCCGTTCCCCTTTTTCATTGGTGCGCATGAGGCGCTGGCCGGAACTGAGCGTCCGCTGGTGTTCACGCGCTCGCTCGCAATTCTTCGCCTTGGCTTCAGCCTGTTTTGCCTGTTCAGCCGCTTTCTTGTCTTTCTCCGCCTGTTCCTTCTTCTTGTCGGCTTCCGATTTGGCCGCCGGCGGTTTCTGCTGCGCGGTCGGCGCGCCATTCGCGGCGGCGCTGGCCGAGGCTTGCGCCGC
>JAGSYW010000055.1 GCA_018262475.1 Burkholderiaceae bacterium
TCGAGCGCAGGCTCGAATTGTGAGCATTCTGCTTGACTGCCTGGCGGGCGCGCTTGCGTGCTTGTGCGGAATTTGCCATGTGTGTTTCCTAAAACGGGTAAGTGTTCGTTCGCAGATACGAGAATCTGCGCGCAACAAAAAATTAGCGTAGCTTTTAATTATAGCGAGCCTTGCCGCGGCTGGCAAGGATAATGTTGTTCAGGCGCTGTCAGCCACGGTTTTTGCCGCCAGATGGCGCGATTGCCGCTGTGGCGATGCGGTTTCGGCGGCCTGTTTGCGCTTCAGGTGCGGCTTGATCGCGCCGCCGGCGTAATCGCTATCGATGGCCGCGCGCGCAGCATCGGCTTCCATCCCTTGTTCGGTCAGCCATTCGGCCACCAGTGTTGCCAGTCGCGCGAGCGCGATCTGGTGGGTGGCATTCGTTTTTGCATACAGCCAGTCCGCCAGCGCCAGGAAGCGCGCAAACGGTGCGTCGGACAGCATCAGCGGCAGCGTGTGCGCGAAACGGCCGGAATTCGCGATCATGTCCCAGAAGCGGGCGAAGCGCACCAGACGCTGCATGGTCGGGAAATCGATTCGGTCGGTTGCCAGAATGGTGTACGGCGGATTGGGGTCGAACACCAGCTTGTACTCGTCGGTATGGCGGATGATCGGTGTGCCGCGCAGCCTCTTCAGGATGCCGAACTGGATTTCGTGCGGGCCGATCGCGATTAGCCGGTCAAAGCCGGCGGCGAAGCTGGCCAGATCCTCGCCCGGCAGACCGGCGATCAAGTCCGCATGCAGATGCGCGTGCGTGTGTTCCATCAGCCAGCGGATGTTTTCGGCCGAACGGTCATTGTCCTGCTTGCGAGAAATCAGCGCCTGCACCTCCGGGTTGAAGGTTTGCACGCCGATCTCCAGCTGAAGTGTGCCGGGCGGAAATTGCGCCAGGCTTTCCTTCAGCGCGGCCGGCAGGTGGTCCGGCACCACTTCAAAATGCGCGAACACCGGATCGTCCGGCGCGGCGGCCAGCTTGTCGAGGAAGAATTGCAGGATGCGGCGGCTGGCTTGCGTGTTCAGGTTGAACGTGCGGTCGACGAACTTGAACTGGCGTGCGCCGCGCTGGTGCAGTAATTCCATCTCGGCCAGAAAGCGGTCAAGCTCGAATTTCCACGCGGTTTTGTCCAGCGATGAAATGCAGAATTCGCATTTGAACGGGCAACCGCGCGAGGCCTCGACGTAAATCGTGCGGTGCGCGATGTCTTCGTCAGTATAGAGCCGGTACGGCAGCGCGATCTGGTCCAGTCGCGGCTGTTCGCCGACATGAACTTTTTGCGTCGGCATCTGGCCGGCCAGAATCTGCTGGCAAAGTTGCGGTACGGTGAGGTCGCCCCAGCCGGTGACGACGTAATCAGCCAGTTGCGCGATTTCCTGTGATTCGGTTTCGTGCGACACTTCCGGCCCGCCGAGCAGGATGACCACTTCCGGTGCCAGTCGCTTCAAGAGCGCGACCAGTTTGGTGGTTTCCTCGATATTCCAGATGTAAACCGCCAGCCCGATGATACGAGGTTGTTTCGCCAGCAGCTTTTCCGCCATGGTGGTAGTGTTGCCGCCGATGATGAATTCGACGATTTCGGTCTGTGCTTCCAGCGCCCCCATGTTGGCCGCGATATAGCGCAGGCCGAGCGAAGTGTGCGCATAGCGGGCGTTGAGGGTGGACAGCAGGATGGTCATGGCGTGGCATTCTAATGCATCGGCACAGCCGCCGCCGGTTTTATCCGGACGGCGGCAGAACTTGATGGGGTATATGGTCAAAACAACGCGCTGGGCCTCATATTTGCTGGTCGTTTGAAAATACTGCCCCTAGTATATTTTTGGGTCTAATTGAACAAAAATGGTGTTTTGGTCAGTTATTTTGTGCCCAGCGGACTGAATTCGATAGGCACCCAGCTGTACTGGCCATTGCCGTCGGCGCGCACACGGCCGATGCCGGGGAACGGCAGATGCATGCCGGCGACCAGTTCGCCGCTTTTCGCTACCTTCTTGAAGATTTCCAGCCGGGTCGCAAGCGCCTGCTTCGGATCGACGTCAAAATCGAAGGTGACGTCCGGCCGCTTGAACTGCACCGCGTGGTTATGCACTACGTCGCCCCAGATCAGCAGCCGCTGGCTGCCAGATTCGATTGCGAATGCGGTGTGCCCTGGCGTATGCCCGTGCGCATCGACAGCAGTGATGCCTGGCACCAGCTGCGTGCCAGGGGTGAAGGTTTGCCAACGGTTTTGCGCCAGATAGGGGGCGGCGGTGTTCTTTGCGCCATCGAAAATCCGCTTCCAGCTGGCGGGCGAGGCGGCAGCGACCTTGTCCGACAGCCAGTAATCGTTATCTTCCTTCGCCACGAATACGGTTGCGTTGGGGAAGGTTGCGCGGCCGGCCGCATCGGTCAGGCCGGCAATGTGGTCGCCATGCATGTGGGTGACGATCACCGCATCAACTTGTTCCGGCGCGTAGCCGGAGGTCTTCAGATTGGCCAGCATCTTGCCGACGGTCGGGCCATAGAGCGAGCCGCCGCCGGCATCGACCAGCACCAGATGGCGGCCGGTATTGATCAGGTAGGTGTTGACTGCGGTTTGCATTTTTTTAGTGTCGACGAACATTCTGGCCAGCAGCTGGCGGATATCTTCCGGTCGGGCATTCTTCAACCGTGCGACATCAAGCTGGAACGCGCCATCGAACAGCGCGGTGACTTCAATCTTGCCGAGCATTGTGCGGTAATAGCCGGGAACCTGCTTCTGCTGTTGCGGCGCTTCGGCCTGCGCCAGCGGTGCGAGGCAGAGCAGCAAGGCGGTCACGCAGCGCAGCAGATGGCGGATAAAAGGGTGGGCGAACGGGAGGGGCATATGTTGCATATCAACTCCATTTCAGATTGGCGAAATTTAAGATGATATCAGCCGGACAATCGTTGATACAATCAGACGGACAGGCAGGTCTGTTTGCAGCGCCAGACGCGCTGCTTAGCGAAGGAGTTTCTGATGTCGATGTGGGCGTTCGATGACAGGGGTACCAAAATCATGGCGGCGCTGGCGGTGGCGATTGGGCTGATCGGCAGTGCGACGATTCTGGCCGAAGGTATCAGCAGCGGCAAGCGCGGCGAGCGTTTCGTTACGGTGCGCGGCGTGGCGGAAAAGGAAGTCAAGGCCGATCTGGCCGTATGGCCGATCCGGGTGCGTGTGGCCGGCAATGAACTGGCCGAAACGAACCAGGCGGCAGACGAGGCGCGCAAAAAAGTGCTGGCATTCCTGGCTGAAAACGGCATCGGCGAAACGGAAATCGCCAGCCAGAACCAACGGGTCGAAGACCGGCAGGCAAAGGATTACGAGCAAGGCAAGGCGGCGTTCCGCTATCTGGTCGAATACACGATTCAGGTGCGCTCGAATGAGGTCGAGCGGGTGAAGAAAGTCAGCCAGATGACTGACCGGCTGGCCGCTGCCGGCGTGGTGCTGTCATCGCAGGGCAATTGGGATCGCAACGAGCCTCAGTTCATCTTTACCCAGCTAAACGACGTCAAGCCCGGCATGATGGCCGACGCGACCAAGGCGGCGCGCGAAGCGGCGACGCAGTTCGCCTCCGATAGCGGCAGCAATGTCGGCATGCTCCGCCGCGCCAGCCAGGGTCTGTTCACCATCGCTGACCGGGACCGGAATTCTCAGGGAGATGGTGAAGGCGCGAATGTCGGTGCATCAGACATCGCGAAGAAAGTGCGGGTGGTGGTAACGGTCGATTATTTCCTGAACTGACCGTGGCGCCGCAAAAGGGCGAGGCGGCATCGGCAACCGGCGTTTCATAGGGGAGGCGCGTATGACAAAGCGGATACACACGTTCAAGGGCGAATATACCTGCAAGGTTGGCGGCGAAAACTACCAGTACCAGGCGGAGTACAGCGGCCATAAGGAGGTTCACTGGCAGGCGCGCATCTACCAGCATGGTGAACTCAAGGGCAGCCCATCTGGCAGGATTCTCGACAATACGCTCGAAGGCGAGGCGATGCATCAGTACATCGTCGCCTATGTCGAAGGCATCCTGGAAAAAGGTCTGGGTATCGTCGAGTAGCGCCCTAAGTGCGGTCGTGACCGCGCTTAGGGCTTATTGGGTTACAGGCGGTGGCTGCGGTCGTCGCGCAAGAGCGCGTCGGGCAGGCGTACGTTTCTGCCGACCACCAGCACCTTGAACAGCTCCCCCATTTCTGCCGGCGACAGCAGCAGCTTGACCGCATTTGCCTGCGGCAGATAGCGCGCCGCGTCGTCAGGCGGCGTGCGCAGCAGCAGTTCGCCGATGCCGGCCGCCATCAGGAATGTTGCCTGGTTCATGTAGGCCAGCACCTCCAGTCCGCTTTCGAGCGCCGCCTGCGCGATGGCGCTGAAATCGACATGGGCAGTGATGTCTTGCAAGCCAGGCAGGAAAAACGGGTCATCGTGCGCGTGGTGGCGGTAGTGGCACATCAGTGTGCCGCGGCTGCGTTCCGGCAGATAGTATTCGTGCGTCGGGAAGCCGTAGTCGATCAAAAATGCCGCGCCGGTACCGCCTGCGGCCAGCATTGTGGCCACGGTCTGCGTGAAAGCGCCGGCTTGCAGGTGGATTTCGGTCAGGTAGCCGTCCGGCAGCGTGTCAGCCTGTGGAATCTGGGCTGCGATCTGCGCCGCAATTTCGGTGCTGCACGGGCGTTCGGCAAAGGTGAAGCGAGAATCATCCGTTGTGACGCCGGCTTCATTCCAGCCTGCCGCCGTTTTTTTAACCAGATGCACCGGCATCGCATCCAGCACTTCATTTCCGAGCGCGATGCCGGAAAACGCATCCGGCAGCCGCTCAAGCCATTCAACCTGCGGAAAGTCGCGCAGCGTTTCCTGCTGGCGTGCGCGCAGTTCGCCTGAGAGTTCAACGATCGCGTAACGCTGTACCCTTTCGCCCAGAAGGGTCAGTTCGGTCAGCAAATCACGCGCGAGCTTGCCGCTGCCGGCACCGAATTCGATTATTTGCGGCGCGGTCTGCGCCAGCAGGCGGGCGACCGGTTGCGCCAGCGCGGCGGCGAACAGTGGCGAGATCTCGGGCGAGGTTGTAAAATCGCCTTCCCGACCCAGTTTGGCCGCGCTTCCGGCATAATAGCCAAGATTGGGCGCGTACAGCGCGAGTTCCATGTAACGCGCGAACGAAATCCAGCCGTCATGCCGTGCGATGACGTCGGCTATCAGGCGGCAAAGCGCGTCGGAAGCGGCGCGCGCGTCGTGGTCTGGTTCAGGAAGTTTCATTCCCCAATTGTATTCTCAAATTTAAGACAGCATGACGACAGCAGACAGCCGCAAAGTGGCGCTGGTTACCGGCGCAGCGAAACGCATCGGGCGGGTGATTGCGCTGGCCTTAGCCGGGCGCGGCTGGGACGTGGTCGTGCATTACCGCCACTCCGAAGCTGATGCGCAGGCCACCGTGCGCGACATCCAAGCGCTGGGCCAACGCGCGGTGGCGCTGCCGTGCGATTTTTCCGATGAAAACGCAGTCAAGGGATTGCTGCGGCGCGCGGTGGCGGCGCTCGGGCCGGTGTCGTGCGTGGTCAACAATGCGTCAATTTTCGAGCATGATAGCGTCGAGCAATTTTCGTATGCGTCGCTTGATGCGCACATGCGCACCAACCTGGCAGCGCCAATTTTACTGGCGCGCGCGCTGCATGCAGATACGCCGGAAGGCAGCCAGTCGGTGGTGGTCAACCTGCTGGATCAGAAGCTGGTCAACCTCAATCCCAGCTTCCTGTCGTACACGCTGTCGAAAGCCGCGCTCGATACCGCGACCGTGATGCTGGCGCAGGAACTGGCGCCGAAGCTGCGCGTGGTCGGCGTCGCGCCCGGTATTACGCTGGTGTCGGCCGACATGACCGAAGAAGAGTTCGCGCTGGCGCACACGGTCACGCCGCTGGGCAAATCCAGCACGCCGGAAGATATTGCCGCTGCCGTCTGCTTCCTGATCGAGTCGCGCGCGATTACCGGCGCAAGAATCACGGTCGATGGCGGCCAGCACTTGATCCCGACGCGGCAGGACGTGATGTTCATCGCGAAAGCCGCCACATCCAGCCAGTAACAACCTCTTTGCAACAACCCGCAACAACCCGCCTCAAGAAAGCAACACCTGAATCATGCTGACATCCCTGAATCGCCACAAGCTGACTGACTGCCGCCGCTTGTTCCTGCGCAATTACGAAGTGCCGGTCAACATCGGCGTCGACGATATCGAGAAAAAGGCCGCGCAACGGATACTGGTCAATGTCGATGTGTATGTGCCTCTGGCGCTGTCCACGCCGTCGCACGATGACCTGTCCGAAGTGATTGATTACAACTTCATGCGCGACACGCTGGTCAACCGCACGTCGCAAGGCCATATCCAACTGCAGGAAACGCTGTGCGATGACGTCGCGCGCATCCTGCTGGCGCATCCGAAGGTGTACGCGGTGCGCGTGTCGACTGAAAAGCCGGACGTGTATGCCGATTGCGAGAGCGTCGGGGTCGAGGTTTTCCACTTCAAGGAAAACGTCGCGTGACCGAAACGGTTCACACCAAAAAGGCCATCCGCGCCGCCTACGAAAACAACAAGCTGCACAAGCGCCTGTGTCGTCAGGTCGGTCAAGCGATCGGTGATTACAACATGATCGAGGATGGCGACCGGGTGATGATCTGTCTCTCCGGCGGCAAGGACAGCCACGCGCTGCTCGATGTGCTGCTGACCTTGCAGACGCGCGCGCCGATCAATTTTGAACTGATCGCCGTCAACCTGGAGCCGATGATTGCAGGCTATCCGTCGGATACGTTACCGGCCTACCTGAAAGAGCGCGGCGTGACGTTCCACATCGAGCGGCAGGATACGCTGGCGATCGTCAAGCGCCATTTCCCCGAAGGGCGCAATGCCTGCTCGCTCTGTTCGCGGCTACGGCGCGGCATCCTGTACCGCGTCGCTGGCGAACTGGGCGCAACCAAGATTGCGCTAGGCCATCACCGCGAAGACATTATCGAAACCTTTTTCCTCAACCTGTTTTTCGGCGGCAAGCTGAAAACGATGCCGCCCAAGCTGCGCACTGACGATGGCAGGCATATCGTGATCCGGCCGCTGGCGTATGTGAAGGAAGCGGATCTGGTGCGCTATGCAGACGTACGCCAGTTTCCAATTATTCCGTGCAGCCTGTGCGGGCTGGAGCCGAACCTGCAGCGCCGGCAGATGAAGGAAATGCTGCATGAATGGCAGAAGAAACACCCGGGGAGGGTCGAAAACATTTTCTCTTCTCTTTCGACCGTGGTGCCGTCGCACCTGATGGATGCCGAATTGTTCGGATTCGCGGATTTGCAGGCCGATGGCATTGCGCGTGCAGATGGTGAAACTGAAGCAGGCGACAGCGAATCTGACGGCAAATGATCCTCGGCCATCTTCCTGCCGGTTATGTTGTGGCGAAACGGTTGCATCGGCGTTTTGCTGACAGCAGCGTTTCCTGGCGAGCGCTCCTGCTGGCGTCGTTGCTCGGGGCGGTCGCGCCGGATTTTGATTTCCTGTACTACTACACCTTCGGCCAGCAGCGGTATCATCATCACGCCTATGTCACGCACTACCCGCTGTTCTGGGGCGCGCTGCTGCTGGGCGCCATCGTCTCGCATCGGCTGGCGCGCGACAGGCTCTGGGCATCGCTGGGGGTGGTGTTCACGTTCAATGCCTTCATCCACCTGTGCCTGGATAGCTTCGCCGGCAGCATCCGCTGGCTGGCGCCGTTCGCATACGAGCCTTATTCGCTGCTGATCGTGCCGCACATGACAGGCTCGCGTCGGCTGGATTACCTGCAGCACTGGTCGTTCTGGCTGGAATTGATGCCGATAAGCTGGGCGCTCTGGTTGTATTGGCGCGAACGCCAGCGTCACTGACGACGCACTTTTTTCAGCAAGGCCGTGGTCGAACGGTCATGCTCGAAATCGATCGCGACCGCTTTGCCGCCTTGCGCCACGACGGCGCGGCCTTCGGGGATTGCGGCCATGTCGTAATCCCCGCCCTTGGCATAGATGTCCGGCGTTGCCTGCTGCACGACTTCAAGCGCGGTGTCTTCATCGAACGGCACCACCAGGCTGACCGATTCGAGCGCCGCCAGCACGGCCATCCTATCCTCGCAAGAGTTCACAGGCCGGTCGTCGCCTTTGCCCAGACGCTTGACCGATGCATCGGTATTCACAGCTACTACCAGCGATGCGCCAAGCGCCCGCGCTTGCGCCAGATAGGTCACATGGCCGCGGTGCAGGATGTCAAACACGCCATTGGTCAGTACCACAGGTTTGGGCAGGGTGGCAATGCGGGCAGGCAGGTCGGCGCGGGAACAGAGTTTGGTTTCGAAGGTCGGTGGCATGGGCATGGTTTTCTAGTGTGTGCCGCGATTGTATCAAGCCGCAGCCGCCGGTTCCAACTGCTGTTGCGCTGATGTGGGGCGGCAGCGGTTGCAATTGGTAACATTAATCGTTTGGCCGGCGGCCATCGTGTAATTGGCTGAATTGGCCGAAAGCGTTTAGACTTTCATCATGACGAATACGTTTCCTGCAATGCTGCTACAGAACCGCCGGCGCTGGCTGCCGGTGCTGCTGCTGGTCGTCGTGCTGCATCTGACAGCCATTTACTGGGCATTTGCGCCGGCGCGCAAGCTGGCATTGAGTGCCGGCGGCACCGGGCCGTCCGTGACGGTCGAGCTTCAGCTTGCGCCGGCACCGGCGGTTGCGCCGGAAACAGCCGAGCAACCAGTGATCTTGCCGGCAGAAAAGCCGGTCGCAACGGCGAGCGCGCCGCAGGCTGCCGTCAGTCAAGAGCCGGCTGGCGGTAGTGGGAATGCCGGCGGTGGCAGTGGTGATGGCGGTGCGGGAGGTGATGTCTTGCAGCAGGGAACGCCCGGCATAGAGGCGCCGGGCACCAGCGTCGAAGATGCGATGCCACTGAATTCGTCGCTAGGTACTGGCGGCGCTCGCGGCGGAGCGCAGGGTATTCCCGCGCCAGCCAGGCTGGCGGTGCTGCAGGCCACCCCGCGTTATCAGGTGACGCCGCCGCCATCGGCCGAGTTGCATTTTGACGGTCATGCGTTGAGCAAGGGGCAGGAAATTCATGGCAGCGGGCAGATTCGCTGGCAAACCGATGGCAGCAATTTCAGCATCGACGGCAACTTTAGCGTACTGTTTCTGAGCGTGCTGAATTTCCACAGCGAGGGCATCATCGATCGCGATTATGGGGTCGCGCCGATCATTTATACCGAAAAGCGTTTGCGCCGTTCGGCGACGAATACGCATTTCCAGCGCGATCGCAATCTTGTCAGTTTCTCTTCATCGACGCAGTCGTACCGGCGGCAGGGGGGCGAGCAGGACAGGGCAAGCATCATCTGGCAACTCGCCGGCATAGGGCGGCGCGAGGGCGCGAAATTTAGTAATGGCGCAGAATTCCAGCTGGTGGTTGCAGGCGTGCGCGATGCCGAAATCCGGCATGTGCGCGTTGTCGGTTTGGAAGAAATCGATTCCGGCATCGGCAAGATAAAGGCATGGCATCTGGTGCATAACCGGAAGCCCGGTTCGTATGAGCAGACGCTGGATGTGTGGCTGGCGCCGGAGAAGGATTGGTATCCGGTCAAGTTGCGTTACAACGAAAGGAATGGCGATTACCTTGAGCTGAAGCTGGCTGAAATCCGTCAGCAGGCAGTGCGCTGATGCGCTGTTTACCGATTCACGTTTTGGAGTATGTTAGATGATGCAATTATTGTGGTTGCGGCGCGCAGTTGTCGCGATGCTGGTGATGCTGGCATTGCCAGTGCAGGCGGTTGAACATCCCGCCATCAAGTACCGGATCAAGCTGCCGCCATCTGCTGATCTGGTGTATGCCGTGCAATTCTCGCAGCATGGTTTGACGTTGAATGGCGAATCCGTGCTTCGCTGGCGGGTTTCCGGCAATCGTTACGGATTGAACAATGAAATGCGATCATCGCTGCTGGGCAAGGCGATGGAATCGAAAAGCGAAGGCATGATCGATGCGTTCGGATTGGCCCCACTGCAATTGACCGAGAAACGCATGCGCAAGCCGGCTTCCAGTGCAACTTTCGACCGTGAGCATCGCCTTATTCGGTTGACTGATGCGCCGCAAACCTATCCGCTGCACGGAGGTGAGCAGGATCGCGCCAGCATCATGCTGCAACTGGTGAGCGTCGCACGCGGGGCACCGCAGAAATTTGTCAGTGGCTCGGAGTGGAAATTCTTTGTTGTTGGCAGAAAGAGCGCAGAAACCTGGACATTCAGGGTGATCAGGAAGGAAAAGATCAGCACGCCAATGGGGGAAGTGCAGGCCGTGCGCATCACGCGCCTGTTGCCCGAAGGATCGAGAGAGCAGCAGCTTGAACTGTGGCTGGCGCCATCGCTCGACTGGTTTCCGGTTCGGGTCAGCTTTCATGATGCCGATGGCACGCAAAGCGATCAGAAACTGCTGCGGATCGAGAAAAAATGACGGACAGACCGGATAACATGGATGCACGCCGCGGTGCCTTGGTGCTGTTCAGTGGCGGGCAGGATTCAACTACTTGCCTGGCATGGGCGTTGTCGCGTTTCGAACGCGTGGAAACCATCGGCTTCGACTATGGCCAGCGCCATCTGGTCGAACTGACGGTCAGGCCATCGGTACTCGACGGCATTCGTGCTGTGTCACCGGAATGGAACCGGCGGCTTGGAGAGGATCACCTGCTCAACCTGCCGGTGGTGGCCGAGATTTCCGATACCGCACTGACAGGCGAAGTTGAGATTGCCATGCTGGCTAACGGCTTGCCGAATACATTCGTTCCCGGGCGGAATCTGCTGTTTTTGACCGTGGCGGCGATGCTGGCTTACCGGCGCGGTTTGACGGTATTGGTCGGCGGCATGTGCGAAACCGATTTTTCCGGTTATCCGGATTGCCGCAACGACACGATTCGCGCCATGCAGCAGGCGTTGAGTCTTGGGATGGCAACAGACATCCGTCTGGAAACGCCGCTGATGTGGCTCGACAAGGCGCAAACTTGGCAACTGGCGCAGGAACTCGGCGGCGAGCAACTGGTTGAACTGATACGGCTGGAAACGCATACCTGCTACCTCGGCGAGCGGCATCTGCATGACTGGGGGCGCGGCTGCGGGCATTGTCCGGCGTGCGAGTTGCGGGCGAACGGATACCGGCGGTTTGTTGGCAACTGAATGTCGCTGGCGCGCCTGCACAGACTCGGATCGGGAGGCAGAAAACAAAGGAAGGCGCACTCTCGTGCGCCTTTCGGTTTAGGCAACTGATGGCAGCTTTAGAACTTGTGGGTCAGACCAACCTGGAAGCCGTTGATGGCATCTTCGCCACCGTAAGCCGATTGGCCGAGATCGTATTTGGTGTGTGCATAATGCGCATAAGCGGTGGTGCGTTTGCTTAGGCTGTGGTTGTAGCCGATGGCGTATTTCTTGTTTGTCGGCTCGCCTGCAACAGTTGAGTCTTTGATCTGGCCATAGGAAGCGAGGATTTTGCCTGCGCCGATCTTGTATTCGGCACCAACCAGCCAGATTTTCTGGTCGAGATCGGTGGTAGCCGTTTTCACGCTGGCTTTTTCATACAGAGCCGAAACTTTGGCTGGGCCAAAGGCGTAGGCAGCGGCGACGTTCCAGTTGGTGGAATCATAGCTGTCAGCTTTCTTGTTGTAATCCGCAGCCAGGCTGAGCGGACCGTTGTTGTACTTCGCGGTCAAGCCATAACCGGCGTTTTTGCCTGCGGAGCTCGCAGAGGTGAGTGCGCCCGGATTTTCCAGCGTGTAAGTTGCGCCAAGCTGGAAACCGTTCCAGTTCGGGCTGTCATAGCGGACGCTGTTGGCGATGCGCGATTCGCGGATCGAATTCCTGAACATGCCACCCACGCCATACTGATCAAACGGGTCGAACTGGCGGATGGTTTCTGTGGTCAGGTTGTTCAGGCGACCAAAGCGAACATGGCCGAAGCTGCCGGCGAGGCCGAGATTGGACGCGCCCTCGAAATCAATCGCATTGGTTGCGGTGCCATCCTGCAGATTGAAGCGTTTTTCCAGCTGGAAGGTGGCTTTCAGGCCATTGCCGAGGTCTTCCGAGCCCATGAAGCCCAGGCGCTCGTCGACCATGTTGTCCATCTTCATTTTTTTGTTGGTTTCCTTGACATAGCCAATATCAACCGTGCCGTAGACAGTCACATTGGATTGGGCATGGGCGACACCAGCAATGGCGCCGAGTGTTGCGAGAGCGATAAGCGTTTTTTTCATTCCATATTCCTCTGAAAGTTATTCGTATTTGACCGACAAACGCAAAGGCTTGCTGGCGAAATTTGGCGGCAGTAACGGCGGATGGCCGCAGCCTGCTCACCCAGATATTTCTGCATGAGAAAAACCTGATGCAAACGAGAATACGGAGTCAAAGTGACGGTTTGATTACAAGCACGTCAGAGGGGAGCGAGTGTGTGTTTGACGCCACGGATGATGCTGCAAGGCGGGGGGGGGGGGCGTGTTTCGGATGTGAGGCGAGATGGGTTTTGAGCAATAAAAAAGGCGCACTTGTGTGCGCCTTTTTTTGTTCAGCTAACTGACAAGCAGTTATTAGAACTTGTGGGTCATACCAACTTGGTATGCAGTGCTGCTGTCGTCTGTTGCGCTAGCATTCAGGACGGAGTTGTTGTCATACTTGGTGTGAGCAATGTTTGCATACACCGAGGTGCGCTTGCTCAGGTTGTGGGTGTAGCCGATAGCAAATTTCTTGTCGGTGGAGTCGGCAAGATCTTTGATCTTGTATTGGCCATAAGAAGCGTTGATTACGCCAGCACCGACCTTGTATGCTGCGCCGAGCAACCAGATTTTCTCTTTGACATCAACTGCACCAGCAGTCCAGTTACCACCAGCGAAGCCTGCGCCGGTTTTTGCCTGCTCATACAGAGCAGAAACCTTCAACGGGCCGAACGAGTAAGCAGCGCCAAGGTTCCAGTTGTTGGAATCGTTGGAGTCAGCAGCCTTGTCGTAGTTGGCAGCCAGAGCCAGCGGGCCGTTGTTGTACTTCAGCGTCAGCGCATAGCCAGCGTTTTTGGTAGCTGCTACAGGGGTGGCTTGACCAGGTGCTTCCAGCGTGTAGCTGGCGCCGAACTGGAAGCCGCTCCATACCGGGCTGTCATAACGGGTGGTGTTGCTGATACGTGCGGAACGCAGGTTGTTTTCGAACATGCCGCCAACGCCGTACTGATCGAACGGGTCGAATTTACGGATGGTTTCAACCGACAGGTTGTTTACACGACCGAAACGGACTTGACCCCAGCTTGCGCCAGCCAGACCCAGGTTCGATGCGCCGTCGAATTCATTGCCTTTCTGGGTGCCATCGAACAGGTTGAAACGCTGTTCCAGTTGGAACGTGGCTTTCAGGCCGCCACCGAGGTCTTCCGAACCCATGAAACCCAGACGGTTGTTGATGTTTTCGCCCATTGCCATCTTCTTGTCGGATTCTTTGACGAAGCCGATGTCAGCAACACCGTAGATCGTGACGTTGGATTGTGCGTGAGCTACACCAGCAGCAGCGCCGAGTACGGCGAGAGCGATGAGAGTTTTTTTCATTTGTAATCCTTTTCGAAAAGGTGAATCAGTTAAAAATCCG
>JAGSYW010000056.1 GCA_018262475.1 Burkholderiaceae bacterium
CTTGGTACCGGTCACGCGCAGCTTGCCTGCGTTGACGACGATGATGTAATCGCCGGTATCGACGTGCGGAGTGAACTCGGGTTTGTGCTTGCCGCGCAGACGGCGTGCCACTTCGCTGGCGACACGGCCGAGGACTTTGTCCGTCGCGTCAATCACGAACCAGTCGCGCTGGACTTCATGTCCTTTGGCGGAAAAGGTTTTCATGTTTGACATCCTTAAGATTGAATACGCCCTGATGGCGGTTCCGCAACGCATTTCCTGCGGACGCGACCTTGTTATATTTTCCCGGGCGGAAGGGAAGCTTGCAATTATAGTCTTTTCAACGACTTGGCGTCAAATTAATGCTTGCAAAAAAATAAAAAAACCGAAACGCGAGTTCCGGGTTCTAATTTCTCATCAGGCAAGATGGAGAGTAGTCAAACGCGGCAATGCTGTGCACTGGCAATTGACGGTCGAAGTATATCATGATTGATTTTTTGACACCGCCCGCACAAAAAAACAGCACTACTTTTGCTTAATGCGGCGCATGAGCGTTGCCAGTAAGCAACAAAACAATCACGATTCCCAGTCCTATCAACAACACCTGCGGCACCGTTTCACGCACCGTGGCGCGCCGCTGCATTTGCGGCATCAGGTCACTGACTGCAATATAAATAAAGCCGGACGATGCCAGCACCAAAGCATACGGAATCATGCCATCCGCATTGGCCAGCGCGAAATAGCCGACCAGACCGCCGGCAACCGCTGCCAGGCTGCTGACCAGATTGTAGAAATAGGCGCGCGCGCGCGAAAAACCGGCGTTGAGCAGCACGATGAAGTCGCCGACTTCCTGCGGAATCTCGTGCGCAAAAATCGCCAAGCTGGTCATCAGCCCAACTTTCGGATCAGCCAGGAACGCGGCCGCGATCAGGATGCCATCGGTGAAATTGTGCATGCCGTCGCCGACCAGAATCAGCCAACCCGACTTGCCCGCCTCGCGCGCATCGTGTCCGTGATGATGATGGTGGCCGTCATGTTCATGGTGATGCGAGTGGCGCAGGATTGCCAGTTTTTCCAGCAGGAAAAACCCGAACAGTCCGGCCAGCAAGGTCATGAACAGGTGATGCGCATCGACGTTCGATTCGAACGCTTCCGGCAGCGAGTGCAAGAAGGCGGTGGACAGCATGATGCCGACCGACAGGCTGACCATGCGCTCAACCATCTTCGACAACAGCCTGAATGAAAGCAAGGCCGCCAGCGAGATGCTGGCAGCGCCGGAAATCAATGCGGCCAGCAGAATGTAGACGAGCGTAGTATCGATGGTGTTCTCCTTTTGCACCCTATGCAACCGGGGCGCAGGCAATCGAGCAGTTTAGCACTTTCAGACTGATGTATCACCCGCCCTCTCCGGCAGCAAGGACTCACTGTCCGCCGGCGAACCCCTGCTGCCGCCACGCCTCGAACACCGTGACCGCCACCGCATTCGACAGGTTCAGGCTGCGGTTGTGCGGCCGCATCGGCAGCCGGATGCGCTGCGACAGCGGGAACGCATCGCGCACCGACGGAGCCAGCCCCTTCGTTTCCGAGCCGAACACGAACACATCGCCCGGCTGAAAGGCGAGTTCGGCAAACGGGCGCGAGCCATGCGTGGTGAAGGCAAACATCCGCGCCGGATCAGGGCGCTCACTGGCAAGAAACGCCTGCCAATCGCGATGCACCTTCATTGCCGCATATTCGTGATAATCGAGGCCGGCACGGCGCATCTTCGCATCATCCAGCGGAAAACCGAGCGGCTCGACCAGATGCAGTTGCGCGCCGGTATTCGCGCACAGCCGGATGATATTGCCGGTATTCGGCGGGATTTCCGGCTCGACCAGAACGACATGAAACAAAATCTTCTCCTCTCAAGGCAGCGCGCGCGCAAACACCAGGTTCGTCACGCGCGCCGCGCCAAACCGCTTGCACACCGCCGCCAGTTCATTCAGTGTTTCGCCGGTAGTCATTACATCATCGACCAGACCGACATGCTGGCCGCGAATGCGCCCGATGACCGCGCCGTCGAGCGTGAATGCGCGGCGCACATTGTCGCGCCGCGCGGGCAGCGGCAGCAAGGATTGCGTTGCCGTTTCGCGCGTCCGGATTGCCAGCCTGGGTTCGAACGGAATCGCCAGCAGCCGCGACAGATGCCGCGCGATTTCAAGCGACTGGTTGAAGCCGCGCTCAGCCAGCCTTCCTAACGCCAGCGGCACCGGCAGCAGCATCTGCGGCAAATCCACCGACGGCGGCAGCATCATGTGCAGCTGGCGCGCCAGCAACGGTGCCAGCGCCAGACTGTGGCCGAACTTCAGCGCCAGCACCAGTTGATCGACTGGCGGCACATAGTCGGCCGCGACCCAGGTTGCATCAAACGCCGGCGGCGCTTTCAGGCACGCGCCGCAAACCGCGCCGCCACCCTGATGCGGCAAGAGGTTCGCGCACCGGGCACAGCGCGTCGGCCGACGGCGGAAAAACTGCGCCTCGCAGCCGCCGCACAGGCCATCTGCTGCAGCCGCGCCGCACAATGCGCACGCAGACGGCAGCAGGCGGGCGGCGATTGATCGCAATGTTGTGCGCAAACGGTTCGGCATCGGTAACGGCAGCGGGTACACTGTGCGCATTATCTCACCGGAAACTGCTCCATGCCTTCGCCAGCCGACAATGTCATCGATCCACAACGCGTGCGCACGCTGTTTGCCGCGCCGGAACGCATTGCCGCCTCGGCTTTCCTGCGGCGAGAGATCGCAAAACGGATGCATGAGCGGCTGGACCTGATCCGGTTTGTGCCTGATTCGCTGCTCGATGCCGGCTGCGGCACCGGCGACGAACTGCCGCTGCTCCATGCGCGTTATCCAACGGCGCAACTGGCGGGCGTAGATCTATCGCCGGCAATGCTGGCAGCCGCCCGCGCCACGCTTGCAGGCGCGCAACCGCTGTGGCAGCGACTGCTGCAAGCGCTGTTCCCCAACCGCGCTGCCGCGCGGCTGGACTGCGCCGATTTCGCCCGATTGCCGCAAGCCGATAACAGCATCGGCCTGCTGTGGTCGAATCTGGCGCTGCACTGGCACCCGCAACCGCAGGCGGTGTTGTCCGAATGGCGGCGCGTGCTGCAGACAGACGGACTGCTGATGTTTTCCTGCTTCGGGCCGGACACGCTGCTCGAACTGCGGCGCGCATTTGCTGCGGTCGACGACCATCCGCACGTACTGCCATTTGCCGACATGCATGATCTGGGCGACCTGCTGTTGCAATCCGGCTTCACCACGCCGGTGATGGACATGGAAAAACTCACTCTCAGCTACGATTCGCCGCACAAGCTGCTGGCCGAGGTGCGCGCGCTCGGCGGCAACCCGCTGGCAGCGCGCCGGCGCGGCCTGCTGGGTCGGCGCGCCCATGCCCGCCTGCTGCAAGCGATCGATCGCCAGCGCGACGCCAGCGGCCGCATCCCGCTAACGATCGAAGTGCTGTACGGCCACGCGTTCAAGCCGCCGCCGCAAAGCACCAGCAGCGGCGAAACCGTCGTTCGCTTCATGCCGCGCCGGCCGGAATGAATCGCCTTGCGTCAAAAATGATGGGGGTATGTAGCCAAAACCATATTCTAGTCCTCACATTTGCTGGACGTTTTTAAATACTGCACCCAGTATATTTTTTAGTCTTACTGACCCAAAATTCATTTCCAGTCAGTTATTTTTGGCCGCCGGTGCGGCCATGCCAGCGAATGTGCGCTTGATCTTGTGCAAACGCCAGCCGATTTTCCAGCTTGGCAACACAACAACCGTCTAGAATAGACGGCACATCATCCATCCCGCATTCCCATGACCACGCCCAACCGCACCGAAGCACAGCAGCACGCCGACGACATCCTCGTGTTCCGGCGCGAACTGGCGCGGCTGGAACAGGATGGCGTGCTGGCGCTGACTGAATTGCAGCGGCAGGCGCTGGCCGCGCATCACGACGCGCTGCTGGCGCAATACGCGCAAACATTCGACATCGACCGCGACCAGCGCGGCAAGCAGCTATCGCTCGGCATGCGCATCGTATCGTCGCTCGGCGCGCTGGCGCTGGCCGCCAGCGTGTTTTTCCTGTTTTACCAGTTCTGGGGGTGGTTCACCCCCGGCGCGCAGGTTGCGTTGTTGCTGACGGCGGCGCTCGGCAGCTTCGGCGCCACGATATGGGTGCAGCACAAGGATGCCTCCGGCTATTTCACCAAGCTGACGGCGATGATCGCGTTCGCCTGCTTCGCACTGAACCTGACGATGCTCGGCCAGATTTTCAACATCACGCCATCGGACACCGTCTTTATCGTGCTGGCCGCGTATGCACTATTACTGGCCTATGCGTGCCATCTGCGGCAAATGCTGGCCGCCGGCCTGCTGTGCGTCACTGCCTTCCTGTCGGCGCGCACAGGCGTCTTTTGCGGCCTGTACTGGCTTAACTTTGGCGAACGGCCGGAAAATTTCTTCCCGGCAGCCGTGCTGCTATTTACCATACCGCTCCTCATCCGGCACGACCGCTTCGCCCGGTTCGATGCCACCTATCGCACGTTCGCCTTGCTGACGCTGTTTTTGCCGATGCTGGTGCTGGCGAACTGGGGCAGCCTCAGTTACCTGCCGCTGGATCGCAGCCTGGTGCAGGGCATTTATCAGGTATTGGGCTTTGCCTTCAGCGCGGGCTTCATCTGGCTCGGCGCAAGGCGCGGCTGGAATGAAGTCATCAATGCCGGCTTCACCTTCTTCGTGATTTTCCTGTACACCAAATTCTTCGGCTGGTGGTGGGACGTCATGCCCAAATACCTGTTCTTCCTGCTGCTTGGCCTGTCGGCATTACTGCTGCTGATGGTGCTGAAACGGCTGCGCGCGGCGGCGCTCACGCTCTTTGGAGGAGGTTCGCAATGATTGCCTGGTCGCGGATGAAAACGCTGCTCACCGGCTGTGCGCTGATCCTTGCTGCGAATGCGGTGGCGCTGCTCGGCGTCGCGCATAACCGCAGCGATGCGGACAGCAGCCTGCGCCTGAACCAGCGCGAACTGCGCGCGCCCTACGCCTGGCGCGCCACCAGCGAAAATTCCGGCATTTCGCTGACCTTGCACTGGCAGATGCCGATGGCCAAGGAAGGAGATACGCGTTACGGCAACCCGGCATGGCTCGATGAAACCAAACTGGCAGCGCTCGGTTTCCGTCTGCCGGCACAAGATGGCGCTGCGGCGGCAAAACAGCGCAGCAAAGCCGTGCTGCTAGTGCTGGAACTCGACGGCCCGGCGCGCGAACTGGCGCTGCAACGCCTGCGGCAGCGCAAAACGAATGAAGAAGCCTTGCTCGCGGCAAACCCGGGCAAGAAGGAATTTGAAAATCGCGCCAAGCTGGCGCAAAACCGGCTGGCGCAAGAAGAGAACGGCAACAGCCGCTTATATCTGATCGATGCCGGACTCGACCACGGCACGCTGCGCACGCAATATCCGGATCGCGCGCGCTACGCGATCATCCGCGGCACGGTACGCCCGTCAGTCGTCAAACGCGACAATGATGAACGCCTGATTGGCACCGTCGGCAGCTTATCGTCCCGGCAGATCAACGTGCCGCGCGAGTTCCAGCATGTGCTGAGCAAACGGCCGGAAGCCGAACGGCAGCCAGGCAATCCGCAGTACCAGTTCGAAGTCGCCTTTGGCCAAAGGCTCGAACCCTGGATCGTCTCGGCAATGGCATCGCCTTGACAGCAGCCGTCACTCCAGCCCGCCCGGGCGGAACCGCGTGGCGACCGGCAGGCTTTTGGCAACCTGTTCACCCGCCAGCGTCACCACCAGCTCCCCGGCCGTTTCCGGATGCCAGGCAGAAAACCGGTTTTTCAGCGTCACCTCGACCTGCTGCCCCGGCTTCAGCCTGACCACCTGATACTGCTTCTGCACCTGCGGCTCATCCTTGAAATAGGTGCCAGGCCGCGTCAGGCCGAGGTACAGGCACACCAGATTCACCTGCCGTGGCTTGTCCGTCTGGTTGCTGAGGCCGACCCGCACGCCAAACTTGCCGGCTTGCGGCGTCGCTGCGGCAAACACCGACTTGATCGACGTAATCTCGACCTCAGCCGCCATTGCGGAATACATCGCCAGACAGCCCAGCCAGGCGAACAGCCCCCATGCAATCCATTTCCTGTGCCTCATGCTTGCCTCCAGAGTTGATTGAAAAAGCCCGCTACGCCTGACGGGCCGAAGCGATCAGCTTGATGCCCAGAATCGCCATCACGCCCCCGGAAGAACGATCGATCCACGCCTTGTAGCGCAGATAGGCGGCGCGCGGCCTGGCCGATGACAATACCGTCGCCACCAGCAGGTACCAGCCGAATTCGACCAAGAAATTCGCCAGCACGATAGCCAGGTTCATCAGCAGCGAAAAATGCTGCGACTGGAAGGCGGCAAAAATGCTGGCATAAAAAACCGCCGCCTTCGGATTGCTGAGCTGCGTTCCCAGCCCGAGCCAGAACGCGCGCCTGCCATCCTGCACAGGCTGCCCGTTTGCCTCGGCGGCCAGTTCGAACGACTGCGAAGCACCAGCCCAGATGCGATAGCCAAGATAAACGAGATACAACCCGCCGGCCACTTTCAGCACGATGTACAGGCTGGGAACCGCGGCAAATGCCGCCTGCAAGCCGGCCAGCGCCGCTACGGTATAAATGGCGCCGCCGATGCCAATGCCGAACGCAGCCGCCACGCCGTTTGCGCGCGATGTTGCCACCGACGTGCGCGCCACCATCAGGAAAGTCGGCCCCGGGCTGACGGCACCGATGGCAACGGCGCCGACAATGCCACACAACAGCAATAATTCTTGCACAACCTCTCCCCGCTTTGAAAACAAAGCACCATTTTACGCTGCCGCCGGCAGCGCTTTGCCGCTAGCGCGCGTCAAGCAATGGCGCCAGCGCCGCAATCAAACCCTCAGGCACCGCTGCCTCTCCAGTTTCCGGCCAGACGGCCTCGAATTCGGCGATCTCGATGCCAACGATTTCATTTTGCGCCAGAACCTTGCAGCAGGCGTTCAAGTCATCCAGCGTCAAGCCGCCGGAAACGCGGTATTCGGTCGGCACGATGCCCGGCTCCAGCACGTCGCAATCGATGTGAACGTACACCGGACGGTTGCCAATCGCAGCCGCCAATTCCGACGGCATCGTTATGCCTGGTGGAACCGATCGCAACAGGCCGCGGTCGATCAGCTCGCGCTCGGCCGGGTCGAGATCGCGCACGCCTGCCAGCACGACATTCGCCAACGGCAAACCATCGCCCAGCCCCGAATCCCACAGCCCGGCAGCCGCCGTCAACACCATCCCGCCGAGATAGCCAGTGGCGCTCGTCGCCGGCGTGTTGGCGTCGCCATGCGCATCGAACCACACCAGCAGCGCATCTGGCCTGTGCCGCGCCAGCACCGGCAAGGTGGCCAGCGCGCTGGCGCAGCGGCCCATCGCGATCAGCGGCTTCCTGTGCGCCGCGTGAACCTGCTCGCAGGCTTGCGCCAGCACGCGCAGGTCCGGCAATGCCGCATTGAGCTCCGGCCGCCAGTTGCCACGCTGCGGCGCTTGCGACTGGCCGATGATGTCGGCGCGCATGCCGAGCCGCTGCCCCAGTGCCTCACCCATCATGGCCGCACCAGCCATCCCGCGCGCATTGCGGTCTGCGGTACGGCCTTGAAACACGATTAGGGAAAAATCACCTTTGTGAACCATAAACGCCCATCGGCAAAGTCATTCTTGCGCCGGAACATTCAACCCAAGCGCAAGGTTGCCTCACACTGTGTGCGAAACATCTGCAAGGCGGACTTAACGAAAATTCTGGCCACTAACGCAAAAACAGGTCATATAACGACAGCAGCAATTCCGCCACAATCAGAATGATGATGTACCACTCCAGCCGAATTGCGTGGCGGTTGTTCATCACGTCCAGCAGCGTTTCGGCCGTGATCGATATCAGCTTGAGCTTGCGCTCCAATGCGGTGTGACGCTCCAGAATCTCGAATTCGTCTTCGAGCCGGTTGTAAAACCCCTGCAGCGATGGCGTCTCCCACAACACCTCAGGTTTTTCGGGGATGCTGACGCGGCCGACCATTACGTATTCCGACAGCAGCATCGTGCCAATATGCCGCAGCATTTCCTTCGCATTGCCACCAATCCGGCCGTGGCGCTCCAGATCGGTTGCCAGCGGCTCGATGCGCTCGATGTTTTGCCCCACCTTGGCTTCATATTGCGCCAGCACTGCGCTCTTCGCCAGTATGTCGGCAATGACCTGGATGCGCTCGACATCAACCACGGAAATGAAAACCGTGCTGCCGCGCATTCCCTCGCGCCCCTCCTGGCTTACCCGGACGGTGACTTCCTCGACTTCCGGGTGGGCGAAAGGCGCGCTAATCAGGGTAGATAAACGGTTAAGGATGACCGCCTCGTGCAGCGGATCCACGCCAAACAGCACGACCGCGCCGTAACGGTACAGCACGGCAATGCCACCCTCGACTTCGATGGTCAGCGGCGTTAGCGCCAGGCTGTCGGCTTCTTCGAGTGCGCGCAACTCCAGCCTGCTGCCAACAAGCAGCGCCCGCGCCTTGAAACTGGTCTTTCCGGAGAGAAGTGTGTCGCCCATGTGAACCTTCTGGAAGTTTGTGATGCATCCATGAAAAGCGGCCGTCGAACAGCATCATACTGTTCGACGGCCGGGGCGACAACTGTATTACAGTAAAACTACTGTCTGTATGTCGGATGCTTAGATCACGCCTTGCGCCATCATTGCATCAGCCACCTTGACGAAGCCGGCAATGTTGGCTCCGTTGATGTAGCTGACGGAACCATCCGGACGGGTACCGTACTGCACGCAAGCCGCATGGATCGACTTCATGATGCCTGCCAGACGCTGATCGACCTCTTCGCGGGTCCAGTACAGACGCTGTGCAGCCTGCGACATTTCCAGACCGGAAGTCGCAACACCACCTGCATTGGCCGCTTTGCCCGGAGCGAACAGCACGCGCGCCTCTTCGAACAGCGCTGCTGCTTCAGCGGTCGACGGCATGTTCGCGCCCTCGCCCACTGCCACCACGCCATTCTTGATCAGCGTCTTGGCATCGGAACCGTTCAGTTCGTTCTCGGTTGCGCTCGGGAATGCCAGATCGACCGGCACGTGCCACGGCGTTGCACCTGGAACGAATTTCGCGCCCACCTTGGCTGCGTATTCGCTGCAACGGCCGTACTGGACGTTCTTGATGTCCATCAGGATCGCCAGTTTCTCCGGCGTGAAGCCCGCCTCGTCGATCACGGTGCCGCCGGAGTCGGAAACGGTGATGACTTTTGCGCCGAGCTGCATGCACTTCTCAACCGTGTATTGCGCCACGTTGCCAGAACCGGAAACCGCCACGCGCATGCCAGCCATGCTCTTGCCGACGCGGTTGAGCATTTCGTTGACGAAATATACGCAGCCGTAGCCGGTTGCTTCCGGACGGATCAGCGAACCGCCATAAGCCAGGCCGCGGCCGGTCAGCACGCAGTCGGACTTGTTGGTCAGCTTCTTCAGCATGCCGTTAAGGAAGCCGATTTCGCGGCCGCCGACGCCGATGTCACCGGCCGGCACGTCGGTATCGGAACCTACGTGACGATACAGTTCGGTCATGAACGACTGACAGAAACGCATGATTTCGTTGTCGCTCTTGCCTTTCGGGTCGAAGTCGGAACCGCCCTTGCCGCCGCCCATCGGCAGCGTGGTCAGCGAATTCTTGAATGTTTGCTCAAACGCAAGGAATTTCAGGATGCCGAGGTTTACAGTCGGGTGGAAGCGCAGACCGCCCTTGTACGGGCCGATGGCTGAGTTGTGCTGGATGCGATAGCCGCGGTTAACCTGGACGTTGCCCTTGTCGTCTACCCAGGACACGCGGAACTGAATGAAGCGTTCCGGCTCGACGATGCGATCGAGTACGGCGGTGTACTGCGGGTTTTTCTCGATGAACGGCCAGAGGCTTTCCATCACCTCGGTCACTGCCTGGTGAAACTCAGGCTGGTTCGGATCACGCTGCTTGACTGATTCAAGGAATTCTTCGAGGCTTTTCAGTTTCATTATCTTCTCTCAATGGTTACGCCAGCAGAAGCACAAGCGGGCGTTGCGGGTTGAATTTTTTATATCTTCAAGGGCAAGTGCAAACAACCGAGCTTCTTGTGGAAAACTCCAATATTCCCAAATGCGCAAAAGAGAATTCTTCCATAGAAGAATAATGCCAATCGGGAAAAGTACCCTTTGCTAAAAAGGTCTTACGGTAAAAAGGGAAAAAGGTAATGCGACTGGAATATTAAATTGCTATAAAATGCAAGTCAACAACTTATTAAACCTGTATTAACCGTGAAATATGATTACTCTGAAAAGCCTGAAAATTGACTCGCGTCTGCACAAGCGAATCAAAATCAATGCCGCCAATCTAGGGGTTGCAATCGGCCTGTACGCCGAAGCATTGATGACGACAGCGCTGAAGATGAACGACTTGGTTGACATGGAAATCAAGCGAATTGAGGCCGAAAGCACCAAGGAAAGCAGTGCGCGCAACAGCGATCAAAAGAAATAAATGTCAGCCGACAAAACGACCGCAATAAGGATGGGAAAGGATTATAAAATTAGGGTCAGAGTTGGATTTGTTGTTGTGAATTTATTATCGCTCAAAACTTGAGCAATATATTGGTTTGCTTTGTCCCCAATAAGTAATTAAACGGCTTCCGCGCCCGCCAACCACCCACCAAAAACACAACACACTCGCCAGTGCACCCACAAAAACACGCAGCACACTCAAACCAACCAGCGCCGCAACACACCCCACAAACAACAACCAGCAGAGGAAAATAGCAAGAACCGACAGGGGATTGCCACGTCCCCATTTTGAAGATCTAGTGAATAAAAAATTGACTGCGACCCTAATTATTGCGGTCTGGACAGATGGCGCCGCACCGACAAAGTCGCACCGATCCAGCCGAGCAGCGCGCTGACAAACAGCAACAATGCGCTGGCAAGCACATCCAGCGGCACTAGTTGGAAATCAGATGAATACAGCCGGGCCAGATCGGCAATCGCCGCATTTAGCGGCAACAGCGCCAGCGCAACCGTCGTCAGCGCAACACAGCCCGCACAAAAGCCCAGCAATGCGCCAGTGTAATGAAACGGGCGCCGGATGAAGGCGTCAGTAGCACCAACCAATTGCAGCAACCGGATCTCATCCAGATGCGACATTACCTGCAAACGAATCGTGTTGAACACCACCGCCACCACGACCACACCCAGCGTACCAGCAACAAACAGCAACGCCAGCCGCAACACCTGCATCAGCGCCGCCAGACGCTTGATCCACGCTGAATCGAGTTGGACCTTGTCCGCATTCGGCAGCTTTTCCAGTTCTGCGACTATGGTTTCGATCTGCGCCGCCGCCTGGGTGCTGCTGTACTGCTCCAACCGTATCAGGTAACCATCCGGCAGCGGGTTTGCCCCCAGGGTGCCGACGATATCTGCCAGACCGCTGCGTTCCTTCAGCTGCTCCAGCGCCTTTTCGCTCGGGGTGAAGATGATTTTCACCTGCTGCCCACGCTCCTGAAACACCTTGCGAATCGAACCGGCCATGGCTTCCGACTGCTCCCTCGGCGTATTCATCTTCACGAACAGGCTGATTTCAGTTTCGACCGCCAGCTGTTCGGTGATTGGCCGCACATTCGCCAGCAGCGTCGCGCCGGCGAAAGGTAGCGCAAGTGTCATCGACAGAACGAGCATGTTCAACAGGAAATTGCCTGGCGTTGCGCGCAAGTGACCCCAGGCAGCCCTCAACGCATATCCCTGCCGACGAAACCAGCCGCTCATGTCGCACTCCTTGTCGCTCTGGTGCGACGATCGTCCACCAGCTGCCCTTGCCGCAGATACACCACTCTGCTCGCTCGGTGCAGAAAATAGTCATCATGGGTTGAAATGACACAGGTGACGCCCGCTTCCTTGAACGCCGCCAGCGCGTTAATCACCATCGCAGCGCTATCGCGGTCAAGGTTGGTCGTTGGTTCGTCGGCCAGAATGATTTGCGGCCGATTGACAATCGCACGCGCAATTTCGACCCGCTGCTGTTCGCCGCCCGACAGTGCCGGCGCCATCGCCATCGCCCGATCGAGCATCCCGACCTTGTCGAGCGCAGCGCGCGCGCGCTTTTCCGCTTCTGCGGCCGACGTGCCAACCACCAGCATTGGCAGCATCACATTGGCCAGGATGTTGCGATCCGTTAGCAGGCTCTGCCGTTGCAGTATCAGGCCGAGGTTGCGCCTCAGATACGGAATTGCAGAACGGCTGATGGCACCGATGTCCTGGCCGCCGACGGTCAACGTACCACTGGTCGGCCGCTCCAGCGCGGCTATCAGCTTCAGCAGCGTGGATTTACCGGCGCCGGACGGCCCCGACAGGAAAACCAGTTCGCCCTGTGCAATTGATAACGTAACCTCGCGCAACGCGACAATCCCGCCTGGATATTCGCGGGAAACATTCTGAAATTCAATCATGACAGCATCCGCCTCGGTGTCTGCGTCGTCAGCTCAACAGCGCATCCACAAACTCTTCCGCCTTGAATGGCTGCAAATCCTCAATCTTTTCACCAACACCAATGAAATACACCGGCACCGGCCGCGTTCTGGCAATCGCCGCCAGCACGCCTCCCTTCGCCGTCCCGTCGAGTTTCGTGATGATCAAGCCAGTCAACCCCAGCGCTTCATCGAATGCCTGAACCTGCGCCAGCGCATTCTGGCCAGTATTGCCATCGATCACCAGCAACACTTCCTGCGGCGCAGTGTCGGCTCCCTTGCCAATGACGCGTTTAACCTTTTTCAGCTCTTCCATCAGATGCAACTGCGACGGCAGGCGACCGGCGGTATCGACCATCACCACATCGATGCCGCGCGCCCTGGCCGATTGCACCGCGTCGAACGCTACCGCTGCCGGGTCACCCGATACTTGCGAGATCACCGTGACGTTGTTGCGCTCTCCCCAGGCGGACAACTGCTCACGCGCCGCAGCGCGGAAAGTGTCCCCGGCCGCGAGCAGCACGGATTGTCCGTGCGCCTGCAAATGCTTGGCCAATTTGCCGATAGTTGTCGTCTTGCCGACGCCATTCACGCCGGCAATCATCATCACCAGCGGCTGATGGCGGCCAAGTTCGAACGGCTTTTCCAGCGGGGTCAGCATGTCGAGCAACAGCGTGCGCAACGCCGCCTTCACCTGTTCTGCCTCGGTCAGCCGTTCTTCCTTCACCTTCTGCTTCAGCGCATCAAGCAGGGACTGGGTGGCGTTCACCCCGGCATCCGACATCAATAGCGCTGTTTCCAGTTCTTCATACAACGCATCATCGATTTTCGCGCCGACGAACAGTGTCGTCAGGCTGGAAGAAGTTTTCGACAGGCCGGACTTGAGGCGATCGAGCCACGAGCCTTTGCTTTCGACGGCCTCGGGCGCCTGCGGCTGCGCGACTTCGGGTTCGGGGGCGGATTTTTTCCTGAAAAAACTGAACATCGGCAATATCGCGGAAGAATGCAGCAAGGCTGCTGCCAAACGAATACAATGGCATCATTTTACCAGAGCGTC
>JAGSYW010000142.1 GCA_018262475.1 Burkholderiaceae bacterium
TCGAGGTAGCTCTTGCGCATTTCTTCTTCGAGGGAAATCGGGATGGTTTCTTTGGCGAATTGATCCATTATGGGAATGCAGTTTGACTGGCTTGATAACTTGTTTTCGGGCTGACAACATGAATGCCGCGAGCATCCGCAGTGTTGACATGTCACAATTAATCAGCTGACAATTAAACACTCTGTCTGCCGACTTCGATTTTACCATGTGGGATTGCGCCCCTGGCATTTCGACGCATGTCAAAACGTCCCGCATGCTGGCGCAACATTCCCATCTCATCGCCCCGCCAACTGCGCAAACGCACGAACTTCAGCCCCCTCCTTCAACAAGCTCCGGAACCCGATGAAAACAGGGCGTTTTTCGCAGAACCGCGCAAATTTCCCGCTTTTTTATCCGGTTGCAAAAATGCGACAAATCAAGGAAAACGGTTTCCGATTAGTTGACAAGCGTCAATCGAAACGCATCCCTGTGTCAAAATGTAGCTGAACGCGTTGCAAAGGCTTTGCCTGCTTCGCTATTATTGGTTTCGTGTGTACCATTTCTGGAAAATTGCAGTAAATTCGATGCGCAGCCTTATCTGCGGATATCTCACCCGAGGGGAAAAAAATGAATAAACTGATTAAACTTGTTTTAGCTGCTTCCGCAGTTGTGGCAATTTCTGCTTCTGCCCAAACGACCGACATCAAGGCCAACAGCCCGTACAGCGCTTACGTGCAAGACGGCCGTGGCGTAATCGCTCGCAGCGGTTTCGGCCTGTGCTGGCACACTGGCTACTGGACCCCGGCTGACGCCGTTGCCGGTTGCGACGGCGCTGCGGCTGCTCCGGCAAAAGCTGCCGAGCCGAGCAAGCCGGTTGCAGGCTCCAAGAAAGTTACCTACGCTGCTGACGCATTCTTCGATTTCGACAAGGCAATCGTTAAGCCGGCTGGCAAGGCCAAGCTGGACAAGCTGGTTCAAGACATCAAGGGTGTGAATGTTGAAGTCATCATCGCAACTGGCCACACCGACTCGGTCGGTTCCGACGCTTACAACCAGAAACTGTCCGTTCGCCGCGCTGAAGCTGTGAAGGCTTATCTGGTCAAGAAAGGTGTTGATCCGAAACAGGTCTACACCGAAGGCAAAGGCGAGAAACAACCGATCGCTTCCAACAAGACCAAACAAGGCCGCGCAAAGAACCGTCGCGTGGAAATCGAGGTTGTTGGTTCTCCGAAATAATCCGGTTTCCGGAAAACAAAAACCCCGCTTCGGCGGGGTTTTTTTCTGCCCCTGCTTCAGGGTCGTCACGTATAATCAATGATTGTTTGCCCATTTTTCACCGAACAGCGGCCTGTTTTCGACACATGAATGCCGACACATCCGAATTGCAGAAATTCGCCGACATTGCTCACCGCTGGTGGGATGAAAGCGCTGAATTTAGACCTCTGCACGCGATCAATCCGCTGCGACTGCAATGGATTGAGCAACATGCGCCGCTGGCAGACAAAACCGTGCTCGACATCGGTTGCGGCGGCGGCATCCTGACTGAATCCATGGCAAAGGCAGGCGCACGCGTCGCCGGTATCGACCTGACGGAACAGGTGCTTGAAGTGGCGAAATTGCACAGTTTGGACTCCGGCGCGAACGTGCGTTACGAACGCATCGCCGCAGAAGATCTGGCCGCGCGCGAGCCAGGTCAATACGACGTCGTCACCTGCATGGAAATGCTCGAACATGTGCCCGATCCTGCATCCGTCGTACACGCCTGCGCCACGCTGCTCAAACCGGGCGGAAAAGCATTTTTCTCGACGCTGAACCGCAACGCGAAATCCTATCTGTTCGCCATTATCGGTGCCGAGCAGTTGCTGCGCCTGCTACCGAAAGGCACGCATGATTTTACGAAATTCATCACGCCGGCGGAGCTGTCACAATTTGCGCGCAACGCCGGCCTGACGGTCGATGCAATTGCCGGCATTGGCTACAACCCTTTTAGCGGCACATTTTCCCTGACTCAGGACGCCAGCGTGAATTACCTGCTGGCGTGCACAAAACCATAAAATTCTGCCCCACTTCCGCTCATGATGACATCTACCCTGCCCCTCCCGCGCGCCATCCTGTTCGACCTCGACGGCACGCTGGCCGATTCCGCGCCAGATCTGGCTGCTGCAGTCAACCTGTTGCGCACCGAACGCGGATTGGAACCGGCGCCGTATGAAAAACTGCGCGCAGTGGCTTCCGCTGGCGCGCGCGGTCTGATTGGTGCAGCGTTTGGCCTGGCGCCTGAAGACGATGGCTATCCGGAACTGCTGAAGGGATTCCTCGACAACTACCAGTCGGCATTGATGGTCAACAGCAGCCTGTTCGAAGGCATTCCCGATTTGCTGCAAGGCGTGCGCGAGCACGGCATGGCTTGGGGCATCGTCACCAACAAATTTGCCCGCTTCACAACGCCGCTGGTGGCGAAAATCGGCCTGCACCAGGCTGCGTGCGTCATCTCCGGCGACACCACGCCGCACTCGAAGCCGCACCCGGCACCGCTGCTCGAAGCCGCGCGCGCGCTGTCGATTACGCCGCAGCATTGCTGGTACGTTGGCGACGACCTGCGCGACATACAAGCCGGGCGCGCGGCCGGCATGATGACGCTGGTCGCAGGCTGGGGCTACTGCGACCAAACGCAAGCCGCATCATGGGGCGCAGACCGGATCATGACATCACCGCGACAACTGCTGGACCTGTTGCGCCAGATGGCCTTGCAAGCGGCCTGAAAATAACTGACTCAAATGAATTTTGGGTCAGTAAGATCAAAAAATATACTCCACCCAGTATTTAAAAACAGCCACTAAAATTGTGGCCCAGAACATGGTTTAGACCATATACTCCCAGCAACACAACCATACACAGGCAATTTCGATCGCGAGCGTGCGCCAACAGCCAACGTGAATGGTTAACCGTTAAATACGACAGCGCCAGCAACTTCCGCACAAAATAAAACAGCGAGCCGGGCATCCCCAATCTCGCTGTTTTTGGCCGACGGCAGAAACGCTTACAGCCCGGCGGCGCTGCGCAACGCCTGCGCCTTGTCAGCGCGTTCCCAAGTGAATTCTGGCTCTTCGCGGCCGAAGTGGCCGTAGGCGGCAGTTTTCTGATACACCGGGCGCAGCAAGTTAAGCATCTGCACGATGCCTTTCGGGCGCAAGTCGAAATGCTCGGCCGCCAGCGCGGACAGTTTTTCGTCGGAGATAACGCCCGTTCCTTCGGTCCTGACCGTGATGTTGATCGGCTTGGCGATGCCGATCGCATAGCTCAACTGCACCTGGCAGCGTTTCGCCAGCCCTGCGGCCACAATGTTTTTCGCCACGTAACGCGCTGCATACGCAGCAGAACGGTCAACCTTCGACGGGTCCTTGCCGGAAAACGCGCCGCCGCCATGCGGACAGGCACCACCGTAGGTATCAACGATGATCTTGCGCCCAGTCAGACCGCAATCGCCTTGCGGGCCGCCAATCACAAAGCGGCCAGTCGGGTTCACCAGGTAGCGCGTGTTTTTCAGCCATTCCTTCGGCATCACCGGCTTGATAATGTCCTCGATCACCGCTTCCTCGATCGCCTTGTGCTGAATCTCCGGCGCATGCTGGGTTGACAGCACGACGGTATCGACACTCACCGGCTTGCCATCGACATAACGCAGCGTCACTTGCGACTTGGCGTCAGGCCGCAACCACGGCAGGCGGCCATCCTTGCGCAACTGGGACTGGCGCTCGACCAAACGGTGGGCGTAATAGATCGCGGCCGGCATCAGATCCGGCGTTTCGTCACACGCGTAACCGAACATCAAGCCCTGATCGCCCGCGCCCTGATCGAGGTCAATCCCCTGGCCTTCGTTCACGCCCTGCGCAATGTCCGGCGACTGCTTGTCGTAGGCGACCAGCACTGCGCAGCCCTTGTAATCGATGCCATATTCCGTGTTGTCATAGCCGATGCGCTTGATGGTGTCGCGCGCGACGTTGATGTAATCGACGCGTGGTGATCTCGCCAGCCAGCACCACCAAGCCGGTGTTGCACAGCGTCTCTGCGGCAACGCGCGCATTGGGATCCTGGGTCAGGATGGCGTCGAGAATAGCGTCGGAAATCTGGTCGGCAACCTTGTCCGGATGACCTTCGGACACTGATTCGGAAGTGAAAAGAAAATCGTTAGACATCACAAGCTCCGGTAATGATTGAACGAAAGGTCGCAGCAACCACCACAGCCTGCGACGCTTTAGCGATAAGCCATCGAAATGGCTGCATTTATATTCCGCCCCGCAAGTTGTCGTTTAACACGGCGGACCCTACATTTATGGTATTTTACGCCCCTTGCCATTATTTGGGCACACAATAGTTGCACGGCAACGTCGCTTTCATGCAAACCATCCGTTTCCCAGCCAATCCGCCCCCGCACGCCCGCATGCCACTGCCAGCAGCCTTTTCCTTCCCGGAGGCCGCATGAGACTGCTGCTCGCCCTGATGTGGCTGCTGCACTGGCTGCCGCTGCCGCTGCTTGGAAGGCTAGGCGAAGGGCTGGGCACACTGCTGTTTTTTGCGATGAAACGGCGGCGGCACATCACGCAAGTCAACCTGCAATTATGCTTTCCTGATAAATCTGCACAGGAAATCAGCCAACTGGCGCGCGCACATTTCCAGGCCTATGCCCGCAGCGTGCTGGAGCGCGGCGTGCTGTGGTGGGCGCCGGAAAAACGGCTGAAAAAACTGATCGTGATCGAACCGCAAATGCCGCTGGACGAATTCACCGCCGGACCGGTAGTCATGCTGTGCCCGCACTTCGTTTGCCTCGATGTTGCCGGCGCGGCGGTAGCGATGCAAGCCTCGGCTTCATCAATGTACGTGCGTCAAAAAAACGCGCGCTTCGATGAAGCCTTGCGCCGCGGTCGCGCACGCTTCAAACCGGTAAAACTGTTCACCCGTCAGGATGGCATCAAGCCGATTCTGCGCGCGCTGCGCGATGGCTTGCCGTATTTCATGCTGCCGGACATGGATTTCGGGCTGAAGGATGCCGAATTCGTGCCATTCTTCGGCGTGCCGGCCGCAACGCTGACCGCACTACCGAGAATCGCCGCCGCCGCCCGCGCCAAAGTCATTCCTGTGGTTGCCACCTTCCTGCCCGACTACCGCGGCTGGAAAGTGACCTTCTATCCCGCATGGGAAGACTTCCCGGATGACGACATGCTCGCCGCCACGCACAGGATGAATGCTTTCATCGAGGAACGCATCCGTGAAACGCCAGCGGAATACCTGTGGACGCACCGCCGTTTCAAGACCCGGCCGCCAGGTTTGCCGGATGTATATAATTGATTCCTGATTTATCCAGCCCACATCCTTTGTCGCACATGAAGCTGAAATTCACCAAAATGCATGGTGCCGGCAACGATTTCGTCGTCATCGACGCCATCGGCCAGTCGATAGCACTCACGCCGGAACAATCGCGCTTTCTGGCAGATCGCCGCTTCGGCGTTGGCGCTGATCAGATTCTGGTGGTCGAACAACCGACGACCGCTGGTACCGATTTCCGCTACCGCATCTTCAACAACGATGGCAGCGAAGTTGAACAATGTGGCAACGGTGCGCGCGCATTCGTCAAATTCGTCACCGAGAAAGGCTTGACCGGAAAACGACGCATCCGGGTTGAAACGAAAGCGGGCATCATCGAACTGCAACTGGAAGACGACGGCAATATCACGGTCGATATGGGGGCGCCGGTGCTGGAGCCATCCAAAGTACCGTTCGACACCAGCGGGCTGCGCGGCAAACCGGAAGGGCAGGACACATTATGGCCGCTGTACCTCGAGCCCTCTGGACGCGAAGGCAAGACCACGCAGATTTCCGTCGTTTCGATGGGCAACCCGCATGCGGTGCAGGTCGTGCCGGATATCGACACCGCGCCCGTCACCATCGACGGTCCGCTGATCGAACAGCACCGGCGCTTCCCGGCGCGCGTCAACGCCGGTTTCATGCGGATTATTGACCGGCACACGATCCGGCTGCGGGTTTACGAACGCGGCGCGGGCGAAACGCTCGCCTGCGGCACCGGCGCCTGCGCGGCAGTAGTCGCCGGCATCCGGCGAGGATTGCTTGAATCGCCAGTACGCGTCGAGGCGCGCGGCGGTGTGCTGAATATCCTCTGGGGGGGCGAAGGCCAGCCAGTGATGATGTCCGGCCCGGCCGTCAGCGTGTTCGATGGCGAGATTGAATTGCCGGCCTAAAATTGCCTGTCTAAAGCAAAGCAGCGGCGCACCGCTCAAATCAGTCGTCGCTGCCCATATCTCCGCCCTCTTCCGGCAACAATGTTTTCAGTCGGTACAATCGCTGCCGATAATTTCCTTCCGGGCCGTTCACGCCGCAATCAACGTTCTCAAAAATGCGCACGATCCTGCCAAGAACCTGCCGCTCCTCGCCGGTCTGCAGCAATACCAGCCGCCGCTTGCTGCGGCCGTAATTCTCGCGGATATCAACCACCAGGCAATGCCCCTGATCGGCCGCGCACGGATCAAGCAGCAACGCCTCAGCGCGCGTCAGGCCAAAGCAGGCGGCCAACTCTATCCGCGCAGCCAGGAAATGATGGCCATTCACCATCTCGCGCGTCAGTTGCGCCTGCGCGGCCTGCGCCCACGGAGCAGGCTTCGCCCGCGGCGCCACTTTATCCAACAGCGTCGCAGCATCGCTTAAGCCCTGCGCTGCCGCCTTTTGCAGCCAGAATGCTGCTCGCACATCATTCCCCTCGTTGTCACGTCGAGAACGCCAGGCATTGACACCACATTCAAGTTGCGCCGCCGCGTGCCCCATTTCTGCCGCACGCTCAAGGTAACGCAACGCATCGGCCAAACTGCGCTGCGAAAACTCCGGTTTCATGTAGATGCGTGACAATGCATACCACGCTCCCGCCTTGCCCTGCTCTCCGGCAAGGGTCAGCCAGCGCACCGATTTCTTGAAATTCGCCGCACCAGCCCTTGCCTTGATGCGCGCACCACTCTCGTCCATTCTCGCCAGCCACAGCCCAAGCGAAAACGGAGCGATCTCATCCCCCCCTTGCGCCGCCAGTTCCCAGAACAACTGCACCTCGTCCGGATCGCGCTCGTCGCGCAAAGCCAGTACCTGCGCACAACGCGACAGCAGTCGCGCATCCTCAATCCGCAATCCGGGCATACCGTTCCGCGATGGCTCAGACGCTGCGTTTCGGATGTGCTGACGGGCAATTTCACGCGCCAGTGGCAACGCCCAATGCAGGAAAACATCCCTGTCGCCAGCATCCCACGCATGTTCCGCCAGCGCCTGCTGTGCCGGCGCTACCCCGCTGCTGGCCGCACGCTCGGCCCATGCCTGCGCATTGCCATCGACCGGCAAATCCGCAGGAGGCGCGTCAGACACAATCTCGGCCAGCAGCCACTGCGCATCCGACAGCCCAGCCTTGGCCGCCATTTCCAGCGCCATGACAGCCTTGCGTCGCACGACATCCTCAACAACGGCTCCATCTTGCGCCAGCACCAATCGCGCAAACACCCCCCCCGCCTGCATCACGCCGGCATCAAATGCGCGCTCGTACCATCTGGCAAACAGCGCGCGGCTCTCACTTTGCGCCGCTATCTCATACGGAACATGGGTGCCGATCAGCACCCATGCCTCCTCACAATCCTGGCGCGCAGCACGATCCAGCCAATGCAATGCGGTCGTCATGCTTTGCGGCAAACCATCACCACCAAACAGATAGCGCTTACCCAAAGCAAGTTGTGCATCGGCCTGCCCGGCGCGAGCGCCCCTGATCATCGTTAACTCTTCGCGACTTGCCATGAATGATTCCAGCCCCAAACAATATGCATCCGTCGGTTGACACGACAAACGCAACCAAAATCGGAACACAAAGAAAACGCCAAAAAAATCAAAATAGCACCGATTCCATTTGGCTACCAGCAACAACCGAACCTCAAGTGTGTCATTTACACAACAACAAAACTCACCCACACGCCCCATTTCCAGCTATCACCCAAACCGAAAGGTAAAGGAATTTATGACAGCCGCGTTACATAAATACAACGCAAATCCCGCGTTTTAAAAGTTTTTACCCAAATTCCCCCACTCAACAAACCAATTAAGCACCTTGTGACGAAGAACCCTTTATCTTTCGCTCATCCGAGTGTCCAGTTTGATCGACCTTTACGGATTTTTAACTGATTCACCTTTTCGAAAAGGATTACAAATGAAAAAAACTCTCATCGCTCTCGCC
>JAGSYW010000002.1 GCA_018262475.1 Burkholderiaceae bacterium
CTTGCGGCTGTGCAGATGCTCGCCGCCTCGCTGCCGCAGCAGTTCGACCGCGCGGATGCCGACCTGCATGTGCTGGCTGACGCGCTGGCGGTAAAACTGGTCGGCCATGCCGGGCAGCTTGATTTCGCCATGCAGCGGCTTGTCGCTGACGCACAGCAAGGTGCCATATGGCACGCGGAAACGGAAGCCGTTGGCGGCGATGGTCGCGCTTTCCATGTCGAGCGCAATCGCGCGGCTCTGGCTCAAGCGCTTCTCATGCGGCAGCAATTCCCAGTTGCGGTTATCGGTTGTTGCCACCGTGCCCGTCCGCATCACCTGCTTGAGATTTTCCTCGCTGACGCCGAGCACATCGGCCACCGCGTTTTGCAGCGCGACCTGGATTTCCGCCAGCGCCGGCACCGGCACCCATTGCGGCAAATCTTCGTCCAGCACATGGTCGTCGCGCACATAGGCGTGTGCCAGCACGTAATCGCCCAGTTGCTGTGTATTGCGCAGACCGGCACAGTGCCCAAGCATCAGCCATGCGTGAGGGCGCAGCACGGCGATGTGGTCGGTGATGTTTTTCGCATTCGCCGGTCCAACGCCGATGTTGACCATCGTGATGCCGCAGCCATCTTCGCGCACAAGGTGGTACGCCGGCATTTGCGGCGCACGTATCGGCGGCAGGCTATCGTCCTCCGGCGACTGCGCGTCAAGACCCGCGCGGCGCGTCACCCGGTTTCCCGGTTCGATGAAGGCGACGTAGCCATTCTCCGCTTTGGGCGACGACCTGTCTGGCGTGAGTGCCATGATCTCGCGTCCCAGGCGAACAAATTCATCAATATAGAACGGGTAATTCGTGAACAGCACGAATTTCTGGAAATGGCTGGCGGCGGTGCCAGTATAGTGCCGCAACCGCTGCAGCGACAGATCGACTCGCGGCGCGGTAAACAGCGACAGGGGCTTCGGCTGATCGGCGGTCGGCTCCCAGCTGCCATTGGCAATCGTATCTTCCATTGCGGTCAGGTCGGGCAGGTCGAACAGTCCGCGCATGGCCGCACGCTGCACGATGCTCAGCGTGCCCTCGATGTGATCCTGCTCCTCAAACGAGAAATGGATCGGAATCGGCTGCTGGCTGACACCGATCTCGAGCAAGGTGCCAGGATGATTTTCCAGCAGCAGCCGGAATTGTTCGAGATAGTAATCGGCAAAAACATCCGGCCGCGTCAGCGTGGTTTCGTAAACGCCCGGATCAGCCAGAAAACCATAGGCCAGACTGGTGTCGGACAACGCCACCTCGTCTGTTTTCAGCCGCAAATACGGATAATAAGCGCGCACCCGCATTGCGAAACGCTCACCATTCAGGAAACGCTGGAAACGATCGCGCAAGTGGCTGACGGCATCGTGGTAAATGGCACGCACCTGCGCCAGCGCGGCGGCGGGATCATCAAAATGGGCTGGCGCGATGAAATTCGGGGTCAGCAATCTGCAACTCCTGACGATGACTACAATGGCTCTATTGTAACGTGGTAACGAGCGCCACTCACCCCGAAACCGGAATCTGCCGCACCGTTTCCCGGTCAGGCGTCGATGCCCTGACTCGCCAAATATTCGTCGTAGCTGCCGCGGAAATCGACGATGCCTTCCGGCTTCACTTCAAGTATGCGCGTCGCCAGCGACGACACAAACTCACGGTCATGCGACACGAATACCAGCGTGCCAGTATATTTTTCCAGCGCGATGTTCAGCGATTCGATGGTTTCCATGTCCATGTGGTTGGTCGGCTCGTCCAGCAGCATCACGTTATGCCGCCCCAGCATCAGCTTGCCGTACAGCATCCGCCCCTTTTCACCGCCGGACAGCACATTGACCGATTTCTTCACATCGTCGCCGGAAAACAGCAGACGACCGAGAATGGAGCGCACCGCCTGATCGTCGTCGCCCTCCTGCGTCCAGCGCCCCATCCAGTCAGTCAGATCCAGGTTGGCTTCGAATTCTTCGCTCAAATCCTGCGCCATGTAACCGACATTCGCATTCTCCGCCCATTTCACCATGCCGCTGTCAGCCTGCATGCCGCAAGCCGCATCGCCGATGGAGCGCAGCAGCGTGGTTTTGCCGGCGCCATTCGCGCCGATGATCGCCACCTTCTCGCCTGCTTCAATGGTGATGTCGAAATTGGTGAAAATCGGCCGGTCGTAAGCTTTCGAGATGCCCTGCACTTCCACCGCCAGCCGGTGCAGTTTCTTGCCGCCGTCGAATCGGATGAACGGGTTGGCGCGGCTTGACGGCACCAGATCCTCGACCTTGATTTTCTCGATCTGCTTCGCGCGCGAAGTCGCCTGGCGCGCCTTGGATTTGTTGGCCGAAAAGCGGCGCACGAACTCCTGCAGTTCGGCCACTTTTTCCTTCGCCCGCGCATTAGCCGACTGCTGCTGCTCGCGCGCCTGCGCCGAAGCCAGCATGTAATCGTCATAGTTGCCCGGATAGATTTTGAGCGTGCCGTAATCCATGTCGGCCATGTGGGTGCAAACCTGATTCAGAAAATGGCGATCATGCGAAATGATGATCATGGTCGAATTGCGCTCGTTCAGCAGGTTTTCCAGCCAGCGGATGGTGTGAATATCGAGGTTATTGGTCGGCTCGTCCAGCAGCAGGATATGCGGATCGGA
Organism: Burkholderiaceae bacterium; assembly: GCA_018262475.1. Classification (GTDB taxonomy): domain Bacteria; phylum Pseudomonadota; class Gammaproteobacteria; order Burkholderiales; family Burkholderiaceae_D; genus QZKY01. The sequence continues at coordinate 2,649 of JAGSYW010000002.1, forward strand.
AAACAGCGCCTGCGCCAGCAGCACGCGCAATTTCCAGCCGGGCGCGACCGCGCTCATCGTGCCGTTGTGCAGGCTGATGTCCACCCCGGCGCCCAGCAGCAGTTCACCGGCACGCGCTTCCGCCGTGTAGCCATCGTATTCGGCAAATTTCGCCTCCAGTTCGGCCGCCTTCATGTAATCGTCGTCGGTCGCCTCCAGATTGGCATAAATTGCATCGCGCTCCGACATCGCCGCCCACATCTCGGTGTGTCCCATCATCACCACATCCAGCACGCGCATGTCCTCGAACGCAAACTGATCCTGGCGCAGCTTGCCCAGCCGCTCGTTCTGATCCAGCATCACCGTCCCGCCCGACGATTCAAGATCGCCACCAAGGATTTTCATGAAGGTCGATTTGCCGCAGCCATTCGCACCGATCAGGCCGTAGCGGTTGCCGTCGCCAAACTTGACGGAAATGTTTTCAAACAGCGGCTTGGCGCCGAACTGCATCGTAATATTTGCGGTAGATAACACGTGTAACCTCTTGCGATTGAAACTCAGAACCCGATTTTTTCCTGCTGCACTTCGGTGCAGGCAGTGAGCGCAACATGAACTGCCTTGCCCGCCGGCATTGCGCCGAAAAGAAAAGGGGGCTGGATTCGAGCATCTATCCAGCCCCGCCATGATGGCCATCAGACTGGCCGCCATGTGGTGACCATCCGAATAATTGCCGTATTTTAACGCATTGCCGCTGTTTAAAGCGTCACCCGCTCACATCTTGGCCGGATTGCGCGTGTTAAGCAGCATTTTCACCCCGCCATCGAGGCTTTTCACGTCGAAACCATGCTGCTTCAGCACGCGCGAGGCGAAGTAGCTGTTCTTGCCCATCGCGCACAGCGTCACCACCGGCCGACTCTTGTCAAGCCGCTCAAGGTTCGCGCGCAGGGTCGGCATCGGAATGTTGACCGTGCCCGGGACAGGGTTTGCGTCGGCCACCGGCTTGCCGCGCACGTCGATGATTTGCACGGAAGCATCGACCGGCAGTTCGGTCACCGTTTCCACCAGCCCGTCGCGCTGGTTGCAGGCAGCAAAACCAGCCAGATTGACGATATCCTTGGCCGAGCCGAACGGCGGCGCATACGCCAGCTCCAGATGCGCCAAATCCTCGACCGTCAGCTTACCGGCAATCGCGGTTGCCAGCACGTCGAGCCGCTTGTCCACGCCGTCATGCCCGGCCGCCTGCCCGCCGAGCAGCTCGCCCGTTTGCGTATCCCACAGAATCTTCAGCGTCAACGGCATCGCACCGGGGAAATAGGTCGCGTGCTGGTAATCGTTGACCGTCACCGCACGATAATCGCGCCCGGCCTTTTGCAGCCGGTCCTCAGTCCAGCCTGTGCTGCCGGCCGCCACGCCGAACACGCGCACGATTGCGGTCGCCATTGAGCCAGGATAAGGCCGCGCCTTTTCCGGCATGAAAATATGATCGGCCGCGACGCGCCCCTGCCGGTTCGCCGGCCCGCCCAGAGGCACGTTCACCGGCTGGCCGAATACGCGGTCGCGCGTTTCGACCGCATCACCGGCGGCGTAAATGGTGGCATCGGACGTCTGCATGAAATCATTGACCACGATATGACCGCGCGCCCCCAGCGTCAGGCCCGCATCTTTTGCCAGCCTGGTTTCCGGCTCGACGCCTATCGAGAGCACGACGAAATCGGCCTCCAGCGTCTTGCCGGACGCAAGCTGGCAATGCAGCGCATCACCCTGGCCATCGAAACGTACAACCTGATCGTTCAGGTGCAGTTTGATGTCGTGGTGCACCAGCTCGTTTTCCAGCAGCAACGCCAGCTTGGCATCAATTTGCGGCAGCACTTGCGCCCCGATCTGCACCACTTCGACCGTCAAGCCCTTGTGATGCAATTGCTCGGCCATTTCCAGCCCGATAAACCCGGCACCAACCACCACCGCACGCATGCCGGCATTGGCGGCAGCAGCGATTTTATCCATGTCGGCCAGATTGCGTAACGTGAACACGCGTGCATCGCCAATGCCGGGCAAATCCGGCACGCGCGGCGCGGCGCCAGGCGCCAGCATCAGCTTGTCGTAATTCAGCCATTCGCTCTGACCGCTTTGCACATCGCGCACCAGCACGCGCCTGTTTTCTCGATCAATTTGCATCGCTTCGGTACGCACGCGCACATCAACATTCAACAGCGCCTTCAGGCTGGCCGGCGTCTGCACTGCCAGCACATCGCGCACCGGAATTTCACCACCGATGTGGTATGGCAGCCCGCAGTTCGCGAATGACACATCCGGCCCGCGTTCAATCACCGTGATCTGCGCCGATTCGCTCAGCCGCCGGGCGCGCGCCGCGAACGATGCGCCAGCAGCGACGCCGCCAATGACCAGTATTTGCATGGGTTTCATGTTGTTGTTCCTTTTGTGGCTCGTTGGATTTTGGTGGAATAAGCAAATGCGAAAACGATATATTGAAATACATTATATCGTGTTATATACTATTCGCAAGAAGATTCTGGAGAAATCACATGACGACTGAATGCACCGAACTGGATATGACGGCAATGCGCACCGCTGCCGGCCAGGCGACCGCCGCGCTGCGCGCGCTCGCGAACGAAGACCGGCTGCTGATCCTGTGCCAGTTGAGCCAGGGTGAGAAATCCGTGGGCGAACTGGAACAGTTGCTCGATGTGCACCAGCCAACGCTGTCGCAACAGTTGGGCGTGCTGCGCAACGAGGGGCTGGTGAATACGCGACGCGACGGCAAGCGGATTTATTACTCGATCGCCGATGACAAGGTGCTGGCGATCCTGAACACGCTTTACGGTCTGTACTGTCCGCAAGCAGGAGAACCATCATGATAATCGACTGGCAAAATTTCACCCCTTTGAACTCGCTCGCTGGCGGGTTGCTGATCGGACTGGCAGTGGCTCTGATGCTGTTCTGGCTGGGGCGCATTACCGGAATCAGCGGCATCGTCAGCGGCCTGCTGCAAATCAGGGCGGGCGATACCCGCTGGCGCGCAGCCTTCATCATCGGCCTGCTGGCGGCGCCGATGCTGTGGCTCCTTTTCAGCCAGTTGCCGCCAAGCCAGCTCGATGCCAGCTGGCCAGTGCTGCTGGCAGCCGGCCTGCTGGTCGGGTTCGGCACACGGCTTGGTTCCGGCTGTACCAGCGGTCATGGCGTGTGCGGCCTGTCGCGCCTATCGCCGCGATCGATTGCGGCCACGCTAACCTTCATGGGATTCGGCTTCGCCACCGTGTACGTCATGCGCCACCTGCTCGCATGAAAACCAGATTCAAGACTCACACAAGGAGAGCGCAATGTCGATGCTGATTTCTTTGATCTCCGGGCTGTTGTTCGGCTTCGGGCTGATTGTGTCCGGCATGGGCAATCCGGCCAAGGTGCTGGGATTTCTCGACCTGGCTGGCCGCTGGGATCCGTCGCTGGCGCTGGTAATGGTCGGCGCAATCGTGGTCGGCTTCATTGCGTTCCGTCTGGGCGGCAAACGGGCAACGTCGCTGCTGGGATTCCAGATGCAGCTCCCGACCAACCGCAAGCTCGACAGACGGCTGCTGATCGGCAGTGCGCTGTTCGGCATCGGCTGGGGGCTGGCTGGCATCTGCCCCGGGCCGGCCATCGTGCTGCTCGGCTCAGGCGTTCGACAATCGCTGGTATTTCTCGGCGGCATGGTTGCCGGCATGGTGCTGTTCGCGTGGTTCGACCGCTGGAGCAGCCGGTAACGCACCAAGAGGTATTCACGCAGGCAGATTTACCGGGGTATAGGCAAAAAAAAATTAACTTCCGCCATGAATTCCGAGGCGGTTTAAAAATACTCTCCTTAGTATTTTGGGAGAGCGAAAAGCCCGTCTGCGACTCGCGCTGGCCAGCTCAAGGCTGCGCCAGCGGCGTGTAGCCCGCCTCGCGAATTGCCTGCTGCACCTTGTTGACGTCAGCTGCACCTTCAATTAGTACCATGTGCGCTGCCAGATCGATGTTCACGGTTGCCTCCGGGTCAGCATCCTTGACCGCTTTCGTGATCACGCCGGCACAATGACCGCAACTCATGTCTGCCACATGAAATTTGAGCATGATTTTCTCCGCAAGCATTTGTTTTCGATATCGTGCATGATAACAACAAGCGACGGTTTGAGCATACAGTGAAATGACACCACAAACGAAAAACGACATCCGTTCGGACAAGCACAGCTTCCAAGTCGACGGCATCCATTGCGCATCGTGCGTGGCGCGGGTTGAGAAGGCGCTGGCATCCGTGCACGGCGTCGAAAGCGGGACGGTGAATCTGGCTACCGGCAAAGCAAGCATCGAGGCACCAGCCGGCATCGACCTCGGCGCACTGGCGGCGGCGGTACAGAAAGCCGGCTATGGCGTGCCAGACGAAACCATCACGCTTGCAATCGATGGCATGACGTGCGCCTCGTGCGTGATGCGGGTTGAGAAGGCGCTCAAGGCTGCGCCAGGCGTGCTTGATGCTGCGGTCAATCTGGCAACGAACAAGGCGCAAGTGAAAGCATTGCCCGGAACGAGCGCGGCCACGCTGATCGCGGCAGTCGAAAAAGCAGGCTACGGTGCGCGCCTGGCGTCGGATTTGCCACCGCCAGCGCCTGAGAAAAAGGCGCTGCCTGGCTGGTGGCCGGTGGCGGCATCGGCACTGTTCACGCTGCCACTGGTGGCGCCGATGAGCGGCCTGCTGTTCGGGCAGGACTGGATGCTGCCCGGCTGGCTGCAGTTGCTGCTGGCCACGCCGGTGCAATTCTGGCTCGGCGCGCCGTTCTACCGCGCCGGCTGGAAAGCAGCGAAAGCGCTGTCCGGCAACATGGATTTGCTGGTCGCGCTAGGCACCAGTTCCGCTTACGGCTTGTCGCTGTACCTGCTGCTGACGCATCACGGCAGCCACGCGCCGCACCTGTATTTCGAATCATCGGCGGTCATCATCACGCTGGTGCTTCTCGGCCGATGGCTGGAGCAGCGCGCAAAGCGGCAGACGCTGGACGCCATCCGCGCGCTGGAAGCCTTGCGCGCAACTGTCGCCACCGTGCGCCGCGATGGCATCGAAACCGACATTCCAATTGCCGACGTGCGCACCGGCGATATTGTCATCATCCGCCCGGGAGAGCGCGTGCCGGTCGATGGCCGCATCATCGAAGGCAGCAGCCATCTGGACGAATCGCTGTTGACCGGCGAGAGCCTGCCGGTATCGAAAACTGTCGGCGATGCGGTCACCGGCGGCGCCGTGAATGCCGATGGTCTGCTGGTGGTGGCAACCACTGCCATCGGCGCCGAAACGATGCTGTCGCAGATTATCCGCATGGTCGAAGATGCACAGGCGGTGAAAGCACCAATTCAGCGGCTGGTCGATCAGGTCAGCGCGGTGTTCGTGCCGGCGGTGCTGCTGATTTCGCTCGTCACCTTTTTGGGCTGGGGCCTGTTCGCCGGCGACTGGCAGCAGGCGCTGCTGAACGCCGTCGCGGTGCAGGTGATCGCCTGCCCGTGCGCACTCGGACTGGCGACCCCGACCTCGATCATGGTTGGCACCGGCGCCGCGGCGCGTCACGGCATCCTGATCAAGGACGCGGAAGCACTGGAAACAGCGCACAGCATCACTACGGTCGCGTTCGACAAGACCGGCACGCTAACCGAAGGCAGGCCGACCGTGACCGCGATCGTCGCCATTGCGCCGACAACCGAATTCCAACTGCTGCAACTCGCTTGCACGGTGCAGCAGTACAGCAGACATCCGCTGGCCGTCGCGGTGCAGGCAAAGGCGCAGAAGCGCGGCATCGCGCCATTGCCGGCAATCGAAGCGAAAGCGATTCCGGGCAAGGGCGTGATGGCCAGCATCGATGGAAAAAATGTCTTTCTCGGCAGCCAGCGCCTGATGCTGGAACTCGGCATAACGCTGACCGATTACACCGCGCTGGCGGCGCAGCACGAACGCGCCGGTCGTACCGTGTCGTGGCTGGCGGTGCAGACAGCTGACAACATCGAACTGTCGGGCCTGCTGACCTTTGGCGATGCGCTGAAACCATCGGCCGCCGGCGCAATCGCGAGGCTGCGCGCAATGGGCATCGCCTCAGTGATGCTGACTGGCGACAACACCGGCAGCGCGCAGGCGGTGGCGAAGGCTGCCGGCATCGACGAGTTCCGCGCCGAAGTGCTGCCAGGCGACAAGGCCAACACGGTGGCGGAACTGAAGGCGCGCGGCACGGTAGCGATGGTCGGCGACGGCATCAACGATGCGCCGGCGCTGGCGGCGGCCGATGTCGGCATCGCGATGTCCACCGGCACCGATGTCGCGATGCATGCCGCCGGCATCACGTTAATGCGCGGCGACCCGGCGCTGGTGGCCGATGCGATCGACATTTCGCAAAGGACTTACCGCAAAATCCGGCAAAACCTGGGCTGGGCCTTCATCTATAACGTGGTCGGCATTCCTCTGGCGGCGCTCGGCTGGCTCAATCCGGTGATTGCCGGCGCGGCAATGGCATTCAGCAGCGTCAGCGTAGTGACCAATTCGCTTTTGCTCAAACGCTGGCAACCGCGTCGTGGCGAATAACCACAATGCCTGCATGGAATACACGATTTTTTTACCTCGGTTACACTGGTTTCACGGTGCGGCGACAAAGCAAACCGGCCGCACCCAACCTCTGGATGAACCCCGACTTCATATCAACAAGGAGAAAAAATCATGAGCGAAACAAGCACGGCACCGGTCATCCGCGATAACCCGGCAGCGAACCGCTTCGAAACCGAAATCGAAGGCCACATGGCCAAGGTCGAATACAAACTCGATGGCAAGACCATCACGTTCGAACACACGATCATCCCCGAAGCGCTGCAAGGACGTGGTCTCGCCGGCCAGTTGGCATCGACCTGCCTCTCATCGGCGCGCGAACGCGGACTGTCGGTCACGCCGGTGTGCCAAGTATTCATCAATTACATGAAAAAACGTCCGGAAACGCACGACCTGCTGTCGCCGGAAGGACAGAAATCGCTGGAACTGGGTTAACGATTCCCGCAAATGAAGCGCCCCGCGAATCGGGGCGTTTTTTTATCCTGGCCTGCATATGCCTCAAGCGCACAAGGCGCTGTCAGTTCAAACAACTTCTGCGTGAGCGTATCCCGCTTCACGTTGATGACGAACAGCCAGAATCAAAACAGTGTCGTACGCCTTCTCATAACTATAGAGTGCGACATAGCCAGTTTTGCCGTGCGAAATGATCAATTCCCTGATGTCGCCATCCAGCACTCGCCCAATGAGCGGATGACGTTCAAGTATGGACACGGCTTCCGTGATTAGATTGATGGTGTTTTCCGCGGCACCTGGCTCGGATTCCAGCAGGAAGTCGGTTAAACGGTCGAGATCAGCAAAAGCGCGTCTCGAGTAAATCAGGCGCGCCACAACGTCTCCTTAGGTTTGGAAGCCTTCTTTCCTGACACTTTGTCCTTCAGGTAAGCGTGAACATCGTTGGCTTTGAATCCCTTGCCAGCCTCGATCGTTTCGTTTCGAGCGAGTTTGGCGTCAACAAGGAAGCTGGCGCGCTGTTCGCTTATCACCGTCGCCTGTTCGATGGCGGCAATCATGAAAGCATGCGGAGAAACACCTAATTCATGAGCTGATCTGGCCGCACGCTGTTTCAGGTCATCGGAAAGTTTGAGTGAAGTGATTGCCATGGACGCCTCGCGAAGATTGGTACTACCAGAGTAATACCCATTAAAGCAAAATGCAACCATTCGCTGGTTTTGTACACTTGAGAAAAAATGCCGGTTCCTGGCTAGCGCCGCATGCTTTGCCTCTCAACACCGGGCGATATTTAATTTCCGGGTGGCGCAGTTGAATTTTCAACCAGTTTCGCCTCAACAAGGGCAAGCATGGCCGATGGTGATGACCCCAGTGCCTTGGACAATTTAAACAGCATGCGAACCGTTGGCTGATTGACGCCGCGCTCCATCAAGCTAACAAAATTACGCTGAATCTCAGCCTCCAGCGCGAGTTGCTCTTGCGACAGCTTCGCCTGTTTCCGCAAGGTTCGCAACACGACTCCGAAAGCAACAGCAGGATCCACACACTCTCCCAATATATTGGGAATAATGTTGGCCCTGTGATATGTTTAAGTCTTCACAATATATTGTGAATTAATACCAAACCCAATCACGTCTATTACGCACAGCGAGAAAGTCCGTAAATCATAAGCACCTTACTGTTTTTTCTTGGAATCGCCGGGTTGTTGTTTGTCGGGCGCCGCAAATTTTATAGAAGAAATGAGCATGGGATTGAGGAATTTAATGGCTACGCGAAAGCCATTGCGACATCGATATTTGAAACACTCATCAAGTATGCCGCCATCGGTTGCATCATCTTGATGCCTAGTATTGGCTCTAATGGGGAAATGAATGGCAAATTTTCCTCTGTCTGATTTTGCAATTTGAATCATAACGGACAGAAGAATCGAAAAAGCGTTGGCAGAGCGCATTTTCAAAACGCAGAATACAAACGGAAACTGAAGATGATAAAAATAGCTAGCGGCCTGGTACTGGTATGTGCATGCACCACGTGTTTCGCACAAACTGCTCTCGACAAGTTATCGCGTGTACTAGACACAGTACAAGCGCTCGGAGGAGCGCAAGCGGCCACAACAGGAAGCATCAACTTCAAGCAAGCAGTGCCGACGCCGGAAGAGCAAACGGCATTCCGACAAAGATTGGTTCCTCCGCAGAAAATCCAGAGCAGGTTGCCAGATTGGCAGGCAGCCATGCAAATGGCAGAAAAATTCGTGACACTAGCTGCGTGTGGCATCGGCCCGTATCCACAAAACGGAGCACAAAACGAGATTGAGGGGTGGAAAACCATGCGCCGCTGGATCGATCCCGATGATCAGAATCCACATGCCTACGGCAGTTTGGTGCTGGCTATGTGGCACGCGCAATATCACCCCAAATCGACTTGCATGGCGATAAACCGCATCGACCGATGGTCGCAACCAGCAGCCAATGCCATTTCGATGCGCATTCAATATTACTCACCTGCCAGCAATGAAACCGCGATGGCTAATTACGCCTTCAAGCGCATGGCAGACGGGGCGTGGGTGTTCAAGGCGCCGAAATAAATGGCATACGAATGTTCGAACAAAACAGCGTTCGCCATTTGCGCGAATGAACAACCTCAATAAATTCAGATACGGCTCTCTCATGAAAACGACCGCAACAATTATCCTCTGCTCAGCCGTGCTGCTGTCTGCCTGTGGCAAGTCAAGCAGTACCATGAAAATCGTAGGCAATTCGCCGGAAGCAAAAATCGAAAAAGCGATCAATGACGGGCTGGCAAAAGATCCGACGTGCGTCATGCGCCCTATTGGCATCCCGATGAACAAGGAGCAAAAAGCTCTGGTCGCAAAAGATGGCTACGACAAAAGCATGAAAGCCTTGATGCAGGCAGGTCTTGTTACGGAAGGAAGCGTTTCTGCAAAAGATATTTGGGGCAAGATCCACACGGAACCGGGGTTGGTGTTTACCGAAAAAGGTAATGCATTCATCGCTGTACCGGCACAAACCGATTGGCCGACAAAACAGGCATGCGTTCGAACAGGAGTGAAAACAGTAGGCAAAATTCACGCCGTCGATTACACCACGGATGCGACTGGCAGCAAAATTGCAACCGTACGAATGAGTCATAAATACGTTTTGGAAGAATGGATTCAGCCACTAGCACAGGAAGCAAAAATCAAAGAGTTCGAAGCCAAGCAATACGTCTACAAGTTGATGCAATCCGGAGATGACTTCTTTTATCAGGGCCAAGGAAAAGAATTGAAATAAGATGACCGGCCGAGTAAAAAACTTTGGGGGAACATTCCGGCATTTGTGGTTGTCTATATTTTTTTCGTGATACAGGCTACCTTTTGCCTTACATGGGCTTCAACTCGACAGTGATATTTCCCATTCTGTTTGCGCCCGGTGACCAGATTACCAATTCTCTGTTCACGGGGTATACGCCAAAATCGCCCGAAAGTGCGAATTATGCAGAGTTAAAACGCAGGTGATTTGTGAATTTTTGCGACGCGGGCAGCATTATTTTTTCAGCTTCAGTTCGTTGGGGGAAATGAAGAATTGATTGCTCGGAATAGCTTCCGGGCTGCATCCTTTGCACGCGCCACAACCATCGGCGCACGAACTGGCCGCTGCCTGCGCCGGCAGGTTCAGCCTGTTTTCCAGCCAGCGCCAGCCAGCGTACCGTGCGCTCTTTGCCAGCAACGAGCGGCACCAGCGGCGCAATGGCGGCGGCGTGTAGCGATTGATGACCGCGCAGAACGCAACCAGCACGATCAAGGCAACGATTGCTTCTTGCATCATGCACCTCCGAGCACGCCGGATGCAATCTGATACACCGTGAACGAAGCCAGATATGCCAGCGCAAACATGTACACCAGCATCGCCAACGCCGGCTTCCACGAATTCGTTTCGCGCTTGACGGTGACCAGCGTCGAGATGCACTGTGGCGCAAACACGTACCATGCGAGCAACGACAATGCAGTCGGCAACGACCAACTGGCCGCGATCATCGGCGTCAGCATCACCGACAATTCATCCCCGGTGGCCGATAGCGCATACACGGTGCCGAGCGCGCCCACCGCCACCTCGCGTGCAGCCATGCCAGGAATCAGCGCAATCGCGATCTGCCAGTTAAAACCTATCGGGCGGAACACGGTTTCCAGCAAGCGGCCAATCTGCCCCGCCAGGCTGTACTGGATTGCCGGGCCAACCGCGCCGTCCGGCGGCGCCGGGAATGATGACATGAACCACAGCACCACCATCAGCGCCAGGATGATCGTGCCGACGCGGGTGACGAAAATCCGCGCCCGTTCCCACAACCCCAGCGCGAGGCTGCGCAGATTCGGCCAGTGGTAGTTCGGCAGTTCCAGCATCAGCGGCGCATGCCGGTTGCGACCCAAGGTGCGCTTGAACACATAAGCGACCGCCATCGCCGAAACGATGCCGGCGACATACAGGCCGAACAGCACCAGCCCCTGCAGGTTGAACACACCGATGTCGGTTTCCGGTATGAATGCCCCGATCACCAGCGCATATACCGGCAGCCGCGCCGAGCAAGTCATCAGCGGTGCGATCATGATCGTCGCCAGCCGGTCGCGCGGGTTCTGGATCGTGCGCGTTGCCATGATGCCAGGCACTGCGCAGGCAAAGCTCGACAACAGCGGAATGAACGCCCGCCCGGACAGGCCGACGCTGCCCATCAGCCGGTCCAGCAGAAATGCCGCGCGCGGCAGGTAGCCGGACTCTTCCAGCGCCAGAATGAACAGGAACAGGATCAGGATTTGCGGCAAAAACACTAGCACGCTGCCAACGCCGGACAGGATGCCATCCACCAGCAGACTGCGCAGCACGCCCTCTGCCATCGATTCCGTCACCAGCGCACCAAGGCCATCAACGCCTGCCTTGATTTGCTCCATCGGCCATTTCGACCAGCTGAACACCGCCTGAAACACCAGAAACAGCAACGCTGCCAGGATCAGGTAGCCCAGCACCGGATGCAGCACCACTGCATCCAGCCTCTCACCGAATGACGATTTCTGCCCGCTGTTTTTGATGCACAAATCGAGGATGCGGCGCACGTCGCGGTGCACCGCTTCCATCGCCGAAGGCGTATCCGGCTGCAGCGGCGCAGCGCATGGCGCAAAGTGCAAGCTATCTGACCTGGATTCCCGCATTGATTCCAGTTGCGCCACCAGCGCATCGGCGCCGCCGGCTTCCACCGCAACCGTTTCCACCACCGGCATGCCGAGTTCGGAGCGCAGCTTTTCCACATCAATCTGCAAGCCGCGCTTTCGCGCCACGTCCATCATGTTCAGCGCCAGCACCATCGGCCGCTTCAGCCGCGCCACTTCCAGGGCCAGACGCAGGTTCAGCCGCAGGTTGGTCGCATCGGCCACCAGCACAATCACGTCCGGCAGCGCCTCGCCCGCCAGCACTCCAGACAATGCATCGCGCGTTACCACTTCATCCGGCGTCATTGCATTCAGGCTGTACGCGCCCGGCAGGTCGATGATTTCGAAGCTGATTCCATTCAGCGACGTAAAGCGCCCTTCCTTGCGCTCGACCGTCACGCCGGCATAGTTCGCCACCTTCTGCCTCGCGCCAGTCAGCCGGTTGAACAGGGCGGTCTTGCCGCAATTCGGATTGCCGACCAGCGCAATGCGCAAGGTTTGCAGAACTGGCGTAGCTTGCATCGTTTCTTTCATGCGACCACCTTGTCCTGCCCAATGCGGATCAGCGCCGCTTCGCGCCGGCGCAATGCAAACGTGGTATTGCCGATGCGCACCGCCATCGGATCGCCGCCCGGAAAGGATTCAGCCACCACACGCACCACCTCGCCCGGCGAAAAGCCAAGCTCCAGCAGCCGCAGGCGGATCGCGTCCTCCTCTGCATCGCCGTTGGCTTCCATCAGGCCGGTGACGACTGCGCTATCACCCTTTTTCAGCAGCGCCAGATGACGCGAAGCCGGTGAATTTTTTGCGGACATGGAAAACTCCGGAATTGATTGATGGTGGCACTATAACACGGAATGAGAATTATTCTCGATTGACTTGAGCGCACGCAAGCCCACGATAGCTCCGCCGAGTACTGTGTCGTGGTCACAGCAACGCGTACAGTCGAGCGGATTTCACGCCAAATTGCCACCGCAGCAGGTTTGGCACGTATACTTCCTTCAATCAGCATTGAAGGAATGCCATGAAAAAATCCCGCCAGGTGCCGCTGATCCTGCTCGGCAGTCTTTCGCTCTTCGTCGGCTGCAGCCAGAGCGAACAAGCCACGCAAACTGAAATCCGGCAGCATACGTATGCCAGCCGCGAAGACTGCCTGAACGACTGGGGCCGCGACGAACGCGACTGCCAGCCTGAAAAATCCGGCCGCGGCTATCGCGGCCCGCGCTATTACTGGCATCACACCGGCGGCTATCCGATTGCAATTGACCCCGACGGCAGTTCGCGCCCGCTGCCGAATTCGCCTCTGCGTGCTGGAACTGCGACCAAAGCGACCGGTACGCACACGATGCTCGGCCATGTCCGCGGCGCGACTTCCATCGGCAAGACGGCCGGACATATCGGCGGCGGCCATACCAGCCGCGGCGGATTCGGCGGCACCGCGCACGGCATTTCCGGCGGAGGCTGAACATGCAGCGTCTAGAAATCAAACCGCGCCCGGATTACGCCCGCAAGCTGGAAAATATTGGTCTGTCATTTCATGCGCTCGACAATTACTGGAACGAAAACGTCTGCTACCGCTTCACTGCGGCCGAAGTGGATGAACTGGAAGCTGCCACCGAAGATCTGCACAAAATGTGCCTGGATGCAGTGCAATATGTGATCGAGCACAACCGTTTTGCCGACCTCGGCATTCCGCCTGCGTTCTGGCAACCGATTGCGGCATCGTTCGCGCGCCGCGATTTCCACCTGTATGGCCGGTTCGATTTTGCTTACGACGGCCAATCGCCGCCGAAGCTGCTCGAATACAACGCCGACACGCCGACTTCATTGCTCGAAGCCGCGGTCGCGCAGTGGTACTGGCTGGAAGAGAAATTTCCGCAGGCCGACCAGTTCAACTCGCTGCACGAAAAACTGGTCGCGCGCTGGAAACAGTTCGGCCCCGGCATCGACACCATCCACTTCGCCTCGCTGGCTGAAAACGAGGAAGACTGGGTCTGCGCCACCTATCTGATGGATACCGCCGCCCAAGCCGGGTTCGAAGTGAGGCATATTTTCGTCGAAGACATCGGCTGGTCGGACGAGCGGCGCACCTTCGTCGATCTGGACGAACAGCCCATCGCCGCGCTGTTCAAGCTTTACCCGTGGGAATTCATGCTGCGCGAGGAATTCGGCGCGCATGTGGCCGAAGCCAGAACGCGCTTCATCGAACCGCTGTGGAAGGCGGTGCTGTCGTGCAAGGGGCTGCTGCCAATCCTGTGGGAAATGTACCCCAATCACCCGAACCTGCTGCCCGCCTATTTCGAACCGGGCAAACTGTCGTCGTATGCGAAAAAGCCGCTGTATTCGCGCGAAGGCGCAAACATCGAACTGGTCGAAAACGGCAAGACCATCGCGCACGACGGCGGCCCGTATGGCGCCGAAGGCCATGTCTATCAGGCGCTGTGCCGGCTGAAAAGCCACGACGGCCGTTACCCGGTCGTCGGCTGCTGGGTGGTGCATGACAGCGCCGCCGGCATGGGCATCCGCGAAGACGGGCAGCCGATCACGACCAACCTGAGCAATTTTGTTCCGCATTACTTTGACAAGGAATAACCATGGACGCCATCGTCGCCTTCCTCAGCTATTTCGCCGCCGCCATCGTGCTGCTGGCCGTGTTCATGTTCATTTACGCCAAAATCACGCCCTACGATGAATTCGCCGAAATCGCGAACAACAACATCGCAGCCGCCATCACCTTCGGCGGCGCCATCCTCGGCTTCACGCTGCCGCTGGCTTCAGCCATTTTCTTCACCCACGACATCATCGAGATGGCGCTCTGGGCCGCGATCACCGGCATCGTGCAGCTGATCGTATTCCGCCTGCTGCGACGTTTCGTGCCGGACATCGAAGCTGGTCACATCGCGCCTGCGATCCTGCTGTTTACGATGTCGGTCGCGATCGGTATCCTGAACGCGATCTGCATCAGCTACTGATTCCTTCCGCACATGAATATTTCCGCCCCTGCCCGTCGCCTGCTCGCCACCCTGCTGCTCCTGCTTCCCATCTGCGCGCTGGCGCAACAGGGGCTGCCGTATGAAGTCGAAAGCGAACTTCGGCGCGCAAAAATTCCAGTGAAGGCAACTGCCACCTTGGTGCAGGAGGTAGGCAGCCGCGCGGCGTGGGTATCAATCAACGCCAAACAGCCGTTCAGTCCGGCGTCAACCATGAAGCTGGTAACAACCAATGCCGCGCTGGAACTGCTTGGCCCGACCTACAGCTGGAAAACGCAAGTGCTGGCGACCGGCCGCCTGACAGGCGGCACATTGCATGGCGACCTGATCATCCGCGGCAGTGGCGATCCGAAATTCCTGATGGAACACCTGTGGCTGCTGCTGCGCCAGGTGCGCGCGCAAGGCATCCGCGACATCCGCGGCCAACTGGTGCTGGACCGCACCGCCTTCGCCGACATGCCGTTCGATGCATCGGCATTCGACAGCGCGCCTGACAAGGCCTACAACGCCGGGCCGGATGCGCTGCTGCTGAACTACCACACGCTGCAATTCGGCTTCGCGCCAAACGAAGCCGGCAATGGCGTGCGGGTGCGGCTCGACCCGCCGCTGGCGGACTTTAAGGTGAGCGCACCGGCACTGGCCGATGGCGACTGCAATGGCTGGAAACAGCAACTGGCGCCCGATGTTGACGCTAGCGGCGCGCGCTTCAATGGCAGCTATCCCGCCACCTGCGGCGACAAAACCTGGTTTGTGCATGCGCACGCGCTGACGCCGGATCGCTATTTCGCCGCGGTTTTCCGCCAGATGTGGCAAGACGCTGGCGGCAGCATCAATGGCGAAGTCAAAAGCGGTATCACGCCGCCCAACGCACGCCTGGTCACTGAATGGACGTCGCCCGCGGTGCCGGAAATCATCCGCGACATCAACAAATTCAGCAACAACGTGATGGCGCGCCAACTTCTGCTGGCGCTCGCGTTGCAGAACGGCGCTCCGGCACGACCGGAACGGGGTGCGGACGCAGTCAAGACATGGCTAGCCGCCAAAGGCATTGCCGCGCCGGAACTGGTGATTGAAAACGGCTCCGGCCTGTCACGCAGCGAACGCATTTCGGCCGGCACGCTGGGCA
The DNA here is from genome assembly GCA_018262475.1 of Burkholderiaceae bacterium. GTDB lineage: Bacteria > Pseudomonadota > Gammaproteobacteria > Burkholderiales > Burkholderiaceae_D > QZKY01. The sequence goes on from JAGSYW010000002.1 coordinate 18,497, forward strand.
AGATGCTGCAGGCAACCTGGCGTTCGCCGCTGATGCCGGAATTCATTTCATCGCTACCGCTGGCCGGGCTGGACGGCACGATGCGTTCGCGCGTGCAGGAAAAAGGCGTTGCCGGCCATGCACACATCAAGACCGGCTCACTGCGAAACGTGCGCGCCATAGCCGGTTACGTGCTGGCGGCATCCGGCAAGCGCTATGTGGTGGTCTGCTTCATCAACCATCCGAACGCCGCCGCCGGACGCCCGGCGCTGGATGCGTTGCTGGAATGGGTGCACACCAGCGGCTGAACGGTCACGGAACCGCTAAATACTGGGCGCGAACATCCTTGCAGCCCGGTGGCATGGCACACGGCAGCGTGCATTGACGCTCAAACAATGGGGGTATATAGACAAAACACCCTCCTGGACCACATATTTCAACGCCGTTTAAAAATACTACCGGGAGTATATTTTTCAGCCTAATTGAACGAAACTGACTTTCGGGTCAGTTATTCTAATGCCACAGCCAGGTTCAAGCCGCCGCCTTGCGCGACTTCTTGGCGCCGAACATCCTTTCGTCGGCGGTTTTCAGCAGCGTTTCCGTATCGCTGCCATCTTCAGGGAAAATCGCCCAGCCGATGGAAATCCTGGCATCGATCTCGCCCTGCGCCAGCGCGACCTTCTGTTCGACACTGGCGCGGATGTTATCGATCGCCACTGCCACCTGCGCATAGGTGCAGACATCGCCCAGCAACACGACGAATTCATCGCCGCCGTAGCGGACGACGATATCGGACGAACGGGTCGCCGCCTTCAGCCGTTCCGACACCGCCTGCAACACCCGGTCGCCAGCGTCATGACCAAAATGGTCATTGACTGGCTTGAACTCGTCGAGATCGATGAACAGCAAGGCAAATGCTGGCGGCTGCTCTGATTCTCCGGCTATTTGCCGCAGCAGGCGCATCCGGGTAAACAGGAATTCCCGGTTGAACACGCCAGTCAGCTTGTCGGTACGCAAGTTGTGCTCCATTTCATTGAACGAGCGCGCCAGTTGTCCGATTTCATCGCGGCGGTTGATGTCGAGATCGCGCACCGGCTCGCCAATGCCGATCTTTTGCGCCGCAGCGTTCAGCGCGAGAATGTCACGCAACACGCGGTTGATGAGCAGCATTCCGATCAACAGCGCCAGCCCAACGCATACGATGGCAAAGCCAATGCTGGCATTGAAACTGGTCGTCACGCCGCCAAGAAAATCGGAGCGCGGCGCGACCACAACCGTCACCCAATCCAGCCCGTGCTTTTCCCCCAGCGGCGAAGCGGCCACTTCGACCATGCCGGCAGCGGTTTTCAGACTGGCTGAAAACGGTTCCTGCACGCCCTTGCCCGCCTGAGCTTTCTGCGCTTTCCACGCCATCACGCTTTCGGCGGCAGATTTGATCAGCGGCGATTTCATCTCGCTCGCAAGCAGGCGTTGCGGCTGGATGCCTTGCTGCTCAAGCAATTCCTCGTTATTCGAGCTAGCGATCATCTGCCCTTTGCCATCCATCACGAACGCAATGCCGTTCTTGCTGATCGTCAGGCCATCGAGGAACTCGGTCAGCGCCTTCATCTCTACATCGACCGCAACCACGCCCGCGACGGCCCCGTCCTCCTTGCGTATCGATTTAGCCACGGTGATCGTCGGCAATTTTGAGGTGAAATCACGGTATACCGCAGACCATACCGGCGCGGCCTGCCGCGCGGCCGGTGCATACCACGGCCGCAAACGGGGATCGTACTCATCTGTTCTTAGCACGGCTGTCCGTACGCCCGGGCCGGGGACGGCATAGATCGTGCGTTTCGCTGCATTCGGTTCCCGCAGATACAGCTCGTTGATGTAACCGTTGATGCGGTACAGGCCAATGAAACGGCCATCGGCGCCACCAAAATAGGTGTACATGCCGGCTTTCTGATACAGGCCGGAAATGGCCCAGATGCGATGCTCCAGCCAGGAAAGGTCATTCGAGAAAGACTGTCCGGCCTCCTTCAAGCCAGGATCGGGGGCGAAATTGTTGAGCAAGTTCATCGCCGCGTCCAGATGCTGGCCGGTCGCTTCGTTGATGCGCAGCGAGACATCGGTCAGAACGCGACTAGTAAGCGAATTGACCGCTTTCGAGCCTGCGTCGAACAGCATCCAGCCGACGGTCGCCGGTACCAGCAGCACCAGAAAAACGAACGGCAAGACCAGCTGATATCTCAACGAAAACTTTTGCATTTCCTTTTCCAGCCGACAATGGACGCCCAGTGTAGAGCGTCAATTCACATAAAACATTGCGCAATCGCAACAATAATATGCACAACTGTGTCAATGCTGTGTCAAAACAGACACATTACAGCAAGATGGGCTTATCTGAAAGCTGATTAACGCGTTCGCCATCTGCAGGATAATGTAATGCCAGCAACGCGTTCAGTTGCGCCAGCGCCGCCAGCGAACTGTGGTGGAATTCGTCTTGCGCGAACCCCTGCGTCATCGTCTGGCAAACGGCATTCCAGTCGTCATTACCGATCTGGCCGGCCACGCCGCGGTCGGCCACAATTTCCAGCTTGCGATCGGCCAGATTCAGGTACAGCAGCACGCCGCAATTTTCCTCGGTATCCCACACCCGGTATCGGGCGAACAGGTCGAGCGCGCGCTGGCGCGTGCCTGTGCGGTGCAGCAACTCGTGCAGCGGCAGCGAATGCTCAACGATGAAGGACACTTCGGCTCGGTGCCGGGCCTCGCCCTCGGCAATTGCAGCCTCGATGGCGCGCAAGGTCGCTGGCGGAAAGGCGCGCTTTCCGGCAGAAGATGTCGTCAGCAAATGCCGCATCAGGCGCGAAATCGTTCCCATCACCAATCTCCCGAGGCGCCGCCGCCGCCGAAATCGCCGCCACCGCCGGAAAATCCGCCGCCATCGGAACTTCCCCCGCCGCTGCTCCAGCCGCCGGAATCGCTGCCGCCTCCCAGGAACACGCCGGAAGAGCGCCCCCAGCCATCACCGTGAACACGATTCATCGCACGCCGGATCGCCACCACGATGGCAATGATGACCAGAAACGGCACCAGCAGCACCAGCACGATCACCCATGTCGGCATGTCGGCACCGCTGGCTGCCGCGCGGGCTTTCGACGGCTCGGGGAACGGTTCCTTGTTCAGCAATGCATGAATCGCCTCGACGCCCACATTCAAACCGCCATAAAAATCGTTTGCGCGAAATTTCGGCGCGATGATGTCCTGCAGGATTTGCTTTGCCCGCACGTCGGGAATCGCCCCTTCGGCGCCGCGCCCGATTTCCAGCCGCATCCGGCGCAAATCGCGCGTGTTGTCCTTGGCGATGATCAGAATCACGCCGTCATCCACGCCCTTGCGGCCAAGTTTCCATGCCTCAGCCACGCGGATGCCGTACTGTTCGATCACTTCCGGCGCGGTGCTTTTCACCAGCAGTACCGCCACCTGGTTGCCGGTTTTCGCTTCATGCGCCTTCAAGGTATTTTCCAGCGCCGCACGCTGCTCCGGCTTGAGCATGCCTGCAACATCGGTCACGCGGCTTTTCAGCGGCGGAATGGGCGCGAAATCCTGCGCCACCGCCGCAGACAGCAGCAGCGCCAGCAGGAATCCCGTCACCAAACGCAGCATCGCGCTCGCCTTTCCGCTGATTGCAGGTTATTTCTTGCCGCCGAAATCAACCTTCGGCGCGGTCGAAACTTCCTTCTCGTTTTCGACCGTGAACGACGGCTTGACCTTGTAGCCGAACATCATCGCCGTCAGGTTGCTTGGAAACTGGCGCGTGAGCACGTTATAGCTCTCAATCGTCTTGATGTAGCGCTGACGTGCGACCGCAATCCGGTTTTCGGTGCCTTCCAGCTGTGCGGCCAAGTCACGAAAATTCTGGTTCGCCTTCAGATCCGGGTAACGCTCGGACACCGCCATCAGGCGCGACAGCGCCGACGACAGTTCACCCTGCACCTGCTGAAATTTCTTGAACGCCTCCGGGTTGTTCAGCACTTCCGGCGTGATCTGGAAACTGGTCGCAGCCGAACGCGCTTTCGTGACCGATTCCAGGGTTTCCTTTTCGTGTGCGGCATAACCCTTGACTGTATTCACCAGGTTCGGGATCAGGTCGGCGCGCCGCTGGTACTGGTTCACGACCTCAGCCCAGGCCGCCTTGCTGGCTTCGTCCTTCGACTGAAAATCGTTGTAGCCGCAAGCGGTCAGGGTGGAAGCGAATGCTGCGATCAGCAGCCACTTGAACAGTTGTTTCATCATGCCATCCTCATACGAAAATTGAGAAAACCATCCGGCAGGCTCATGCCTTTTTCGGCGCCACCAGCACCGTCGCCAGCGACACCAGAATCAGCGCCATCGCGCCGTAATCCTGCCAGTGCGGCGTTTCGCCCAGCATCCACGCGCCGGAAAACACGCCCACCACCGGAATCATCATCACCGACAAGCTGGATGCCACCGGCGGCAGCGTGCGCGCCAGCCGGAACCAGACGACAAACGCAAAGCCGAACACCAGCAATGCATTATAGGCAATGGCTGCCCACTGCATTGCCGTCGGCAAGCGCCAGTCAGCAGATTCGAACATCGCTGAACAAAAAAACAACACCGCAGTGGAAAACAGCACCATCCAGAAAGTCATCGCAATCGTCGGCATATCGATCTGCGCGCGCTTCATCCGCAGCGTGCCGTAGCCCCATGATGCCGCGCCCAGCAACATCAACACACTGCCGAGCGGCTGACCGGAAATCTTGCCGAATTCGCTCGACAACAGCAGCAGCGTGCCCACGAAAGCGCACACGATGCCAAACCACCCCATCCGGTTCGGTTTTTCGCGGTACAGCACCAGCCCGAACAGCACCGCCCACACCGGCATCGTGTAACCGAGAATAGCCGAACGTCCGGACGACAGGGTGGTGATGCCCATGATCATGAACAGGTTCCACAGCAGCACATTCGGAATCGACAGCCGGATCAGCGGCATGACATGATGCCGCGACAGCACCAGCGGCATCCCCTGCCACCTTGCCGCCAGCCACAACACCGGCAATGCGCCCGCCATGCCCAGGATGCGGAACGCCAGCGGCGGATAGTGGGTGACGCCGATTTTCATGATCGGCCAGTTGAATCCCCAGCACAGCGTCAGGAGCGCGAGCAGGATCAGGTCTTTGCGCGAGAACGAAGTCATGGTCTTACGATAGCACGGCGCGGTAAAATATGCGATCAATGAGCCGGCGGGCGGATGCCATGCACCGGCAATTCTTTCGACAGGAAACCATCATGACCTTCATCGACAAACTTTCCGCCGCATGGAAGGCAAACAACTCGCTTTTGTGCGTTGGCCTCGACCCCGACATCAAGCGCTTCCCGGCGCACCTGCAAGGCAAGCCAGATGCCGTATTTGAATTCTGCAAGGCGATTGTCGATGCGACCGCCCCCTTTGCCTGCGCCTTCAAGCCGCAAATTGCCTATTTCGCCGCGCTGCGCGCTGAAGATCAGCTTGAAGCGATTTGCGGCTACCTGCGCGAAAAGCACCCGCAAATCCCGCTGATTCTGGATGCGAAACGCGGCGACATCGGTGCCACCGCCGAACAGTACGCACGCGAAGCATTCGAGCGCTACAACGCCGACGCAGTCACGCTAAACCCGTACATGGGCTATGACACGGTGGCGCCGTTCCTCGAATGGAAGGATCGCGGCGCGATCATCCTGTGCCGCACGTCGAACCCCGGCGGATCGGATCTGCAGTTCCTGATGGTCGGCGGCCAGGAAAAGCCGGTACCGCTGTACCAGCATGTCGCACGACTGGTGGCGGAGGAGTGGAACACCAACGGCCAGTGCGCGCTGGTGGTCGGCGCCACCTTCCCGCGCGAACTGGCGGAAGTACGCACCATCGTGTGCGACCTGCCACTGCTGGTGCCCGGCATCGGCGCGCAGGGCGGCGACATTCAGGCGACCGTGGCCGCAGGCAAATCTTCCGACGGCACCGGCATGATGATCAACTCGTCGCGCGCCATCCTGTATGCGAAACCGGAAGCGGACGAAGATTTCGCGCAGGCTGCGCGCCGTGTGGCGGCCGCGACCTGCGACGCCATCAACAGCTACCGCATCTGAACGAGCACGCGAACGCGTCAATTTCATTGTCGTCAAGACGGCTGGCGAGGTTCTTGGCGCGCTCCGGCAAACCCGTTCAAGCACAAACCGCTATTTCGCGTATAATGGCGGCACAATATCATCAAGCAAGTTCTCCAAGCACATCGTTGTTCCCTCTCAAAGCGGTTCCGCTGTTCCATGTAGTTTCCCTTGATTATCTTGTACCCCGGGCATTTGCCCATTCTTCTTCATCGTTCCAAAGGAAAATATAATGGAAACAGGTACTGTTAAATGGTTCAACGACGCCAAAGGTTTTGGCTTTATCACCGCTGATGCAGGCGGCAAGGATTTGTTTGCGCACTTCTCCGAAATCCGCGCAGAAGGTTTCAAATCGCTGGCAGAAGGCCAGAAGGTGAGCTTCGTGTCTGGCATGGGTCAAAAAGGCCCGCAAGCAACGAACATCAAGCCGATCTAATCAGATTCGCTGAATTGCAAAAAAGCCCCGCGATGCGGGGCTTTTGCATTGTGGCATGTACCGACATTACTGATGGCTCAACGCGCTCGACAGCAGTTTGGCCGTGATGTCCACGATCGGAATCACGCGCTCGTATGCCATCCGAGTCGGGCCGATCACGCCCAGCGTGCCGACAATGCGGTCATTGACCTTGTACGGCGCGGTGACCACGCTCATGTCTTCCATCGGCACCAGTTGCGATTCGCCGCCGATGAAAATTTGCACGCCAGACGCCTTGCTGGATACGTCGAGCAGCTGCAGCAAGCCAGTCTTCTGTTCGAAAATGTCGAACATCTTGCGCAGCGAACCCATGTCCTGCGCCAGATCGGTCACGGACAGCAGGTTCTTTTCACCCGAAATCACGACTTCGTCGCCACTGTCGGCCACCGCTTCGCTGCCGGCCTCTATCGCTGCCTGCATCAGGCGCGTCATGTCGTCGCGCAACTCACGCAATTCGGTCTGCAGCTTTTGCCGCACCTGCTCGAAACCCTGGCCGCTGAAATTCGCATTGATGTAATTCGCCGCCTGCGTCAGTTGCGACGGCGTGTAATCGGTGTCGGTCAACAGCAGGCGGTTGTGCACATTGCCAGCCGGATCAACCACCACCAGCAGGATGCGTTTCTCCGACAAGCGCAAAAATTCAATCTGCCGGAACAGCGATTCATGCCGCGGCGTCAGCACCACGCCAGCAAAGTGCGACAGCGACGACAGCAGCCGCGCCGCGTTCTGGATGATGCGGCCCGGCTGTTCTGACGACTTCGGCTGCAAGGCCGACTCGACCCGATTGCGATCGATCTGCTGCACCGTCAACAATGTATCGACGAATATGCGGTAACCGCGCGGTGTCGGCACGCGGCCGGCGGAAGTATGCGGGCTGGCAATGAACCCCATTTCTTCCAGATCGGACATGATGTTGCGGATCGTCGCTGGCGACAGATCCAGCCCGGAAATTTTCGACAGCGCGCGCGAGCCAACCGGCTGGCCTTCGGCGATATACCGCTCGACCAGCGTTTTAAGCAAAGTCTGCGCCCGTGGTTCGAGCTGCATCGGTTTTGTGTTCGTCTGCGTCATCTGTTGCATCCGGTCCCGTTCATCGCTGCAGTCTGACCGCCTGCAGCAGGTGCCGGAACATCAAAAATATACTCACCCGGGTATATAAAAACCACCTCGGAACATCAGGCCAAACCTATTGGTTTGACCGCATACCCTTCAAAAAATCAGCAGATGGCCGCGCCACCGGCTGTCAGACAGGCACGACCATCCCGAAAATGTGACGCCAATCTTACCATTTTGCTGGCGCCTGCTTCAGCCGAACACACACTCCGGCCGGAAGACTTTTTTCAGCGTATTTTTTTGCTAGCCGCCATTTATGGTGTAATCTCTTTGAAGAAAATTCCGAAAAACTGCCGTACGCAGCGGTGTTGCAGGTTGTACCGAAGTTCCGTTACAGTTGTTTCATTTTCCCTCCAGTTTCGACATGCAAGTCAAAAGACTGACCTTCGCCCTCGTCGGCCGGCGATATACCAGCAGCGTAATGCAATCGCTGGCAAAAATTGCCGATTTCCTGCAAGGCACCGGCCATCATGTGGCGTACGAATCTGAAACGGCAGAAAATGCCGCGCCGCTGAGCCTGCCTGTGATGCCACTGGATGAAATCGGCAAGACTGCGGATGCAGCGATCGTCGTCGGCGGCGACGGTACGATGCTCGGCATCGCACGCCAGCTCGCGCCCTACGGCGTGCCGCTGATCGGCATCAACCACGGCCGGCTCGGTTTCATGGCCGACATTCCGCTCGACCGGATGATTCCGGTTCTGTCCGACATCCTCGAAGGCAAGTTCCAGTCGGAAAAGCGCAGCCTGCTCGAAGGCACGATTTATCGCGACGATGAAAAAATCCATCAGGCGATCGCATTCAACGACATCGTCGTGTCGCGTGGCGCCGGTGCCGGCATGATCGAGTTGTGCGTCACGGTCGACGGCCACTTCATGTACAGCCAGCGCTCCGACGGGCTGGTGATCGCCACACCGACCGGATCGACCGCGTATGCGCTGTCGGTCGGCGGGCCGCTGCTGCATCCGAACCTCGACGGCATCGTGCTGGCGGCAATCGCGCCGCACGCGCTATCGAACCGTCCGATCGTCGTGCCCGACAAGAGCGAAATCATGGTCGAAATCGTCGAAGCCCGCTTCCCGACCATCAACTTCGATTCGCAATCTTTCGCCAGTGTCAGCGATGGCGACCGCATCGTCATCCGCCGCTCGAAATACTCTGCCACCTTCCTGCATCCGCGCGGCTGGAGCTACTACGATACGCTGCGCGACAAGCTGCACTGGAACCAAGGCCGGAGCGCGCGCCAGCCAATCGACTGGGGTTACTGACCCGCCGTCACTTGGAAAACCCGCCATGCTGCACACGCTTTCAATCCGCGATTTTGTCATCGTCAATACGCTGGAACTGGATTTCAGCCACGGCTTTTCCGTGCTGACCGGCGAAACCGGCGCGGGCAAATCGATCCTGATTGACGCGTTGGCTCTCACGCTTGGCGGCCGCGGAGATCCAAGCGTCGTGCGCGAAGGCGCAGCACGCGCCGACATCAGCGCGGAATTCGCCCGCAACGATGTGATTGATGCGTGGCTGACCGAGAATGAATTTGCCGACGATGAAGGCAGCGTGCTTCTGCGCCGCGTAATCGACAACACCGGCCGTTCGCGCGGCTTCATCAACGGCATAGCCGCTTCCGCCACGCAGTTGCGCGAACTGGGCGAGCTGATGGTCGATATCCACGGCCAGCATGCGCACCAGTCGCTGCTGAAAACCGACAGCCAGCGTGCGCTGCTCGACCGTCACGCCGGACTGCAGACGCAGACAGCCGAAGTCGCCACAGCGTATCGTGCGTGGCAGCTGCTGGTCAGGCAGTGCAATGAATTCGAGGCGAATGCGAAAAACCATGCGGCGCAGCGCGAACATCTTGAATGGCAGGTCGGCGAACTCGAGCGGCTCGCACCGACGGCCGGCGAATGGGGCGACATCACGCAGGAGCACAGCCGCCTGTCGCACGCAGCCAGCCTGATGGCTGGCGCGCAGGACGCAATCACCATCCTGGCCGACTCCGACCAGCCGCTGATTTCGCAGCTGTTTCTGCTGCACCAGAAACTGTCGCGCCTGTCCGATGTCGACGGCAATCTGAAGCCGGTGCTGGAATTTCTCGAATCAGCACGCATCCAGCTGCAGGAAGCGGCATACACGCTGAACAATTACCTCTCGAAAACAGAACTCGATCCGCAGCGGCTGCACGAGGTCGAAGCGCGGATGGATGCGCTGCATTCGGCCGCACGCAAATTCCGTGTTGCGCCGGAAGAGTTGCCAGACGAACTGGCACAGCTGTCCGGACAACTGGCTCAGCTGACCCAAACCGGCAACATTGAAGCATTGCGCGCGCAGGAACAGGCGGCCAGAAACGACTATGACCAACTGGCGCGGCAGTTGTCTGCCACACGCGCGGCCGCAGCGGCGGAACTTGGCGCGGCGGTCACAGCCGCAATGCAGGAACTGAGCATGGAAGGCGGCCGCTTCGCGGTCGAACTGCACCCGTGCGAACCGGGCGCTCATGGTGTCGAACAGATCGAATTCACCGTCGCCGGTCATGCTGGCACTGCCCTTCGCCCGCTGACGAAAATCGCTTCCGGCGGCGAACTGGCGCGGATTGCGCTGGCAATTTCAGTCATCGCATCTCAGGCAACCGCAACCCCGACGCTGATTTTCGACGAAGTCGATGCTGGCATCGGCGGCGCTGTGGCTGAAGTCGTTGGCCGGTTGCTGCAACGGCTGGGAGCCGCGCGGCAAGTGCTGTGCGTCACGCATCTGCCGCAAGTCGCCAGCCAGGCGACACGCCATTTTCAGGTGGCAAAACAGCTCGATGATAACGGACAGCCGCTGTCACGCATTGGTCTGCTGGACAAGGCCGCGCGCATTGAGGAAATCGCTCGCATGCTGGGCGGAGTTGAAATCACTGCCACCACCAGGCAGCACGCCAAAGAGATGCTTTTTAACCAATAGCTGCAACACATGCCAAAATATCTGGTTCGACCAGACGTTCCGCAGGCTAAAAATCATGTTCTCTCTAGTATAATTTCAGACGAACAGGCCGCATCAGGCCTCGATGAATGCCGCTTGAAACTATGTCCTTCCTTCCGGAACCCCCAGCCAGCCCCGAAACTGATCCGAAAATTGCCGTTGTGTTGGTCAACCTTGGCACGCCAGACGCGCCAACGCCTGCCGCAGTACGACGTTATCTGAAGCAATTCCTGTCCGATCGGCGAGTGATCGAAGTGCCCCGATTTTTCTGGTGGTTCGCGCTCAATGGCATCATTTTGCCGTTTCGCGCCGGAAAATCGGCCCGGAAATATGCGTCAATCTGGACCAAGGGCGGCTCACCGCTATTGCTGCACACGCAAAAACAGGCGAAGCTGCTGCGCGGCTATCTCGGAGAACGCGGCCATGACGTACAGGTCGTCCATGCGATGCGCTACGGCCAGCCTTCTCTGCCATCGGTGCTTGAACAATTGAAGCTGGATGGGTGCGATCGTATCCTGATTCTGCCAGCCTTTCCGCAATACTGCTCTGCCACCACTGCATCGATTTTTGATGCCGTGTTCGCGCATTGCTCGCGATTGCGCAACACGCCGGAACTGCGACTGGTGAAGCAATATCACGACCACGAATGTTACATCGGTGCATTGCGCGATGCTGTGTTTGCGCACTGGGATGCGAACGGCCGCCCAGATCGGCTGCTAATGAGCTTTCATGGCATGCCGCAAAAAACACGGACGCAGGGTGACCCGTATCACGACCAGTGCCAGACGACCGCCAAACTACTGGCGGAACAGCTTGGTCTGTCGGAGCATGAATGGATGATGTCATTCCAGTCGCGCTTCGGCCGGTCGCAGTGGCTGGAGCCGTACACATCCGCCGCGCTGGAAAGACTGGCGCGCGAAGGCTCAAGCCGTGTCGATGTCATCTGCCCTGGTTTTACCGCCGATTGCCTGGAAACGCTGGAAGAAATCGCCATCGAAGGGCGCCAAACCTTCCTGACAGCAGGTGGCAGGGAATTCCACTACATCCCGTGCTTGAACGACTCGAACACCTGGCTGCACGCATTGGCGCAGATTGCAGAGGAAAACCTGCTCGGCTGGCCCACGATGGCAACCAAAACCTCCGAACCGAAAGGGGGATTGCTGCGCGCCAGCGCCGCACACGCAAGGGTTTAACCCTGCGATGCTGCGGCCGCGAACACGCTAGAACAGGCTGACAAGCTGCACATGTCGCATTCCGGCGTAGCACAGCCACGCCGTTGCCAGCAAGGCATACATCGTTACAATGCCGGCGGAGATCAGTGGATGTTTCATGATGCCCTCCTTATGCAGGATAAAAAACAGGCTGCTACCGGTATTTTCATGTTAATCCGCCAGCAAGAAAAATCCACCCCAAAAAATGTAATTATTTGCAACGAAACCGGGCCAGATTCCCTGCAAGCAACAAGCAAAAAAAGCCCTTGAAATTGCAGGCACCACCCCCATATGGCCAAAATTGATGACAACGCACTTCCGACAGTTGGAGATTGATTGATGCAAGCTGAAGCAGAAAAACCGGCCGAACAGAACAACGAAACCGCACAACCGGCAACGCCGGAATTCACGCTGCCGCAGGATGGCGCGACGCTGGCCGAGCAATTGAGCCAGGCGGAAAAGAAAGCGGCTGAAATGGAAGATGCCTGGCTGCGCGCCCGAGCCGAAAGCGAGAACATCCGCCGCCGCGCGCAGGAAGATATTGCCAAGGCGCACAAATTCGCCATCGAAGGCTTTGCCGAGTCGATGGTTGCGGTCAAGGACAGCCTGGAAATGGCGTTGAAAGTCGAATCTCCGTCGATTGAATCGCTGAAAGAAGGGGTCGAGATGACGCTGAAACAACTGTCGTCTGCATTCGAGAAGAACCGCCTGACTGAAGTGTTGCCAGAAAAAGGCGAAAAGCTCGACCCGATGATGCATCAGGCTATTTCCGCCGTGCCCGCTGAGCAGGAAGCCAATACCGTGGTTGAAGTGCTGCAAAAGGGCTACATGATCGCGGACAGACTGCTGCGACCAGCCATCGTGACCGTAGCGGCAGCAAAATAAACTGAAGAAGCCTGAATACGCAGCGCAACGATGTAATGCGCGCATGCAGCGGTTTGCAGTGCTTCCCTTGAAATAAACAAAACCAGCGCAATATAGCCAACATCGCTCCGGTCCTGCCGGACAAACAATATCAAGGCATCGAAAGGAAACAACATGGCAAAAATTATCGGCATCGACTTGGGCACGACCAACTCCTGCGTCTCCATCATCGAAAATGGCCAGCCAAAGGTCATTGAAAACTCTGAAGGCGCGCGCACCACGCCATCAATCATCGCTTATCAGGAAAATGGCGAAATTCTGGTTGGCGCTCCGGCCAAACGTCAGGCTGTCACCAACCCGAAAAACACGCTGTTTGCTGTCAAGCGCCTGATCGGCCGCAAGTTCGACGAAAAGGAAGTGCAGAAAGATATCGATCTGATGCCATTTTCGATCGTCAAGGCAGACAATGGCGACGCCTGGGTTTCTGCGCTGGACAAAAAACTGGCACCGCCGCAAATTTCGGCCGAAGTGCTGCGCAAGATGAAAAAAACGGCCGAAGACTATCTCGGCGAAGAAGTGACCGAAGCCGTTATCACCGTACCGGCTTACTTCAACGATGCTCAACGGCAGGCGACCAAGGATGCTGGCCGCATCGCGGGGCTGGATGTGAAACGCATCATCAATGAGCCGACTGCGGCTGCGCTGGCATTCGGTCTGGACAAGACCGGCAAGGGCGACCGCAAGATCGCGGTATATGACCTGGGCGGCGGTACGTTCGACGTTTCTATCATCGAAATCGCCGACGTCGAAGGCGACAAGCAATTTGAAGTGTTGTCCACCAACGGCGACACCTTCCTCGGCGGCGAGGATTTCGACCAGCGCCTGATCGACCACATCATCGAGGAATTCAAGAAGATCAACGGCATCGACCTGAAAAAGGATCCGATCGCGCTGCAACGCATCAAGGCAGCGGCCGAGCGCGCCAAGATTGAACTGTCGTCGTCGCAGCAGACCGAAATCAACGAGCCTTACATCGCCATGGCCAACGGCGCCCCGGTTCACCTGAACCTGCGTGTTTCCCGCGCAAAACTGGAATCGCTGGTCGAGGATTTGATCGCGCGCACGATTGAACCATGCCGGATTGCGCTGAAGGATGCTGGCTTGTCCGCTTCGGACATCAGCGACATCATTCTGGTCGGCGGCCAGACCCGGATGCCGAAGGTGCAGGAAAAGGTCAAGGAATTCTTCGGCAAGGAACCAAGGAAAGACGTCAACCCGGACGAAGCCGTCGCTGTTGGCGCGGCTCTGCAGGGTTCGGTGCTGTCCGGCGACCGCAAGGATCTGCTGCTGCTCGACGTCACCCCGCTGTCGCTCGGGATTGAAACACTCGGCGGCGTGATGACCAAGATGATCCAGAAGAACACCACGATCCCGACCAAGTACAGTCAGGTGTTCTCCACGGCGGAAGACAACCAGCCGGCTGTAACCATCAAGGTCTATCAGGGCGAGCGTGAAATGGCGTCAGGCAACAAAGCGCTGGGCGAGTTCAACCTTGAAGGCATCCCGCCGGCAATGCGCGGCATGCCACAGATTGAAGTCACGTTCGACATCGACGCCAACGGCATCCTGCACGTCAGCGCGAAAGACAAGGCAACCGGCAAGGAAAACAAGATCACCATCAAGGCAAACTCCGGCTTGACTGAGGAAGAAATCCAGAAGATGGTCAAGGATGCCGAGCTGAACGCGGCCGAAGACCATCGCCTGCGCGAACTGGCCGACGCTCGCAACCAGGGCGATGCGCTGGTGCACAGCACGAAGAAATCGCTCGGCGAATACGGCGACAAGCTGGAAGCAGGCGAAAAAGAAAAGATCGAGGAAGCGATCAAGGCACTGGAAGAAACGCTGAAGGACGATGGTGCCGACAAGGCTGCAATCGACGCCAAGGCTGAAGCGCTGGCAAACGCGGCGCAAAAACTGGGCGAAAAGATGTACGCTGACATGCAGGCGAAGCAGGCCGCGGCCGGCGCAGCGCCAGAAGGTGGCGCTTCTTCGGAATCAAAACCGAAGGAAGATGACGTGGTCGATGCCGAGTTCAAGGAAGTAAAGGACAAGTAAGCGAACGCAGCAAATCTGTCGCGCGGCACCTGCCGCGACGACCCGCCGGACGGCGTGATCGCGCTGCGATCGCTCCGTCCGGCGTTTTCGCATCAATAACCGGGTAACAAAAATGGCAACAAAGCGCGATTATTACGAAGTGCTTGGCATAGCGAAAGGCGCGACCGAGGACGAGATCAAGAAGGCTTATCGCAAAATGGCGATGAAGCACCATCCTGATCGCAACCCCGACAACAAGAAGGCCGCCGAGGAAAAGTTCAAGGAAATCAACGAAGCAAATGATGTCCTGTCCGACTCGCAAAAGCGCGAAGCCTACGACCGTTACGGTCATGCAGGTGTCGATGGCGGCATGGGTGGCGGCGGTGCCGGCGGCTTCCACGCAGGCGGGTTTGCCGATGCCTTCGGCGACATCTTCGGCGACATCTTCGGCGGCGGCCGTGGCCGCAGCGGCGGGCCGCAAATGTACCGCGGCGCCGACCTGCGCTACAACTTGGAAATTTCGCTTGAACAGGCAGCAAACGGCTTCGACACAACCATCCGCGTACCTTCGTGGGACAACTGCGATGCCTGTCACGGCAGCGGCGCCAAACCGGGCACGTCGCCAGTCACCTGTACTACCTGCAACGGCCATGGCCAGGTGCGGATGCAGCAAGGCTTTTTCAGCATCCAGCAAACCTGCCCAACCTGCCAGGGCAAAGGACAGATCATTACCGAACCTTGCCCGGCATGCAGCGGCGCAGGCAAGATCAAGCGCAACAAGACGCTGGAAGTAAAAATTCCGGCTGGCATCGATGACGGCATGCGCATCCGTTCATCTGGCAATGGTGAGCCGGGGCAAAATGGCGGCCCGCCAGGCGACCTGTACGTCGAGGTGCATATCAAGCCGCACCCGATTTTCCAGCGCGATGGCGACGATCTGCACTGCGAAATGCCGATTTCGTTCGCGAAAGCCGCGCTGGGCGGGGATATCGAGGTGCCTACACTCGGCGGCAAGGTTGCGTTCACCGTGCCCGAAGGCACACAGACGGGCAAAGTTTTCCGCCTACGCGGCAAGGGAATCAAGGGCGTGCGCTCGAATCACTTGGGCGACCTGTTCTGCCATGTCTCTGTGGAAACCCCAATCAAGCTGACAGACCGTCAGAAAGAATTACTGCAGGAGCTGGAAACACTGATGCAGGAAGGCGAAGGCCGACACAGCCCGAACAGCGGCAGCAAATCATGGAAAAGCCGCGTGAAGGAATTTTTCGAATAACTGGTAACCAATCAAAACGTAAACCGCTGTCCGCAAGCACAGCGGTTTTTTTTCGCAAAAAAAAACGGTTTTCCGATGGCGTAGAAAATGTCAGAATATTGAGTTGAGAAAAGCATCGCTTTGTTCACTACCCTAGGCATCTATTGCCAAACGAATACCAAATGACAACCGATTTCGACCCCAACGACATCCATCTGGAACAACTGCTGCTACGCAACCGCGACTGGGCAGCCGAAATGGTGGCTCAGGATCCCGATTATTTCAAGCGGCTGGTCACGCAGCAATTGCCGAAGTACTTCTGGATCGGCTGCTCCGACAGCCGCGTGCCATCAACACAAATTACCAACCTGCTGCCGGGCGACATCTTCGTCCACCGCAATGTTGCAAACGTAGTATCGCACTCCGACCTGAGTTTCCTGTCCGTATTGCAATTCGCCGTCGACGTGCTGCGCGTGCGCCACATCATCGTTTCCGGCCACTACAATTGCTCCGGTGTGCACGTTGCGCTGTTGAAGCAGCGCATCGGACTGGCCGACAACTGGCTGCGTCACATTCAGGATACGCACCAGAAGTACGAGCGCTATCTTGGCGAAACACTAACACCACAGACTCGCTATGACCGGCTGTGTGAGATCAACGTCATCGAATCAGCGATCAATGTCTGCCGTTCAACCATCGTGCAGGATGCATGGCTGCGCGGCCAGGAACTGACCATTCATGGCTGGGCATATGGCGTGCATGACGGTTTGATCCGCGACCTCGGCATGACCATCAGTTCGAACGAAGAAATTTCGACCAAACTCGAACAGAGTCTGGCGCGTTACCAGGAAGCGCGTGCGGAAGAATAAACGCAACGGTCGCCGCCACCCGGCGGCCAAGCTTAATCCCTCATCGCCACCGGCGCAGGATTTTCAGCGCTAACCACGCAATTGCGCCCGGCATTTTTTGCCGCATACATTGCTTTGTCGGCGCGTGGCAGCATGTCGTAGATCGAGGCATCACCAGCATTCAGTTCCGTCACACCAAAACTGGCGGTACAGCCAATTTCCACATCATCAGCACAAGTGGTTCTTGCACTCTGCTGCAGTTCACGCAACCGTTCGGCGGCTTCGATCGCCTTTTCGCCCGAAGTTTCCGGCATCAGAATCGCGAACTCTTCACCGCCAATGCGGCTAATAATGTCCTGCTCACGCAGGCCAGCGCGCAATGTATGGCCAATCGACTTGATGACTTCGTCGCCGCACTGGTGACCATAGCTGTCATTGATGTTCTTAAAATGGTCGATATCGAACATGACCAGCGCCAGCGGCCGACTGTAACGGCGAGCACGTTCAATCTCGTGCGCGGCACATTCTATGAAATGACGACGGTTGCTCAATCCGCTTAAGGTATCGGTCATTGCCATTGCCTCGAGTTTTTGCTGATGCTCCTCCAATACCAGCCGCAGCCTCTGATTGCTGACAATAATCAGGCAGCTGGCCAGCATCACCGATAAAACCACGCCTTCGACAAAGGCAAAGCGATGAATCGGGCCAGCCGTCATCAAATCTGGAATGGCACCACCCTGAACCGTCAGGACGATGCGTACAAAGTTATACAGCACGTGCATCAGAAAGATGGCGCCGATGGCTGTATGAACCAAGCTCTCTCTCACACGATGCTCGTCGCGCAACAACTCCGCAATGCAAAGGATGGAGAGCACGATGTGAAAAGCGCAAAAACCAATAACACGCATCGCAATGTCCTGCGTTGCAATGACGAAATACAGGTTGTAACAAAAATGGACGAGCAGCAGTAAAACGCACCACCATCTGCAATCAGCCGACTTACCAACAAATTGCCGGATACCCAACCAGACAAGGCAAACAAACAGATCCAGCAGAACATTCCCCAGCACAATCGACAGGAAATCCGGCAAAACGTACCGCAAACCAGACAGAATCAGTCCCAGCGAACCGCACCCCCAGGCAAATGCCCACCATGCCACGCCAGGCTGGCGCTTTTGCACCTGCCAGTTCAGCACCATTGCAGCCGACAGACAAATTCCAGCAACCATGCCGACGAATGAAACCGTCTTGACGTCTAGCACGCCTATCATCCCTGGCGCACCTCGTGCTGTATGCTGTTGTCCATCGGCATCTCTCGTTCAATCAACGCCGACCATCACCGAATCGGTTTTGATGATCGCATATGCCTTCTTGCCCACTTCCAGCTGGAGCCGCTTGACAGAAGCCGTGCTAATTTGCGCATGCACCAGAACGGCGGGCGCGACTTCAATGCCGATTTCTGAATTGACCGGACCTTCATGGATGGAACGGATGATACCTTCGAGCTGGTTCCTGGCGCTGAGTCGCATGGCGTTCTCCTTGGTTCAGTGGTTAGGAATCGTCCGAAGTATAGCCGATGGGATTGCAGCAGATTTGTCTGATGTCATGCGTCCGTCCCGCAATTCAAGGTGGCGCAAGCCGGGCTGCCCGCTCAAGTCGTGATCGTGCGACGCCATCACCACGCTGCTGCCAGCCCGAATCAGATCCGGGATCAGCGCAACCACCTGCTCGCGCGCCGCGCCATCAAGACTTGAGGTAGGCTCGTCCAGCAACAGCAATTCCGGCAGTAGCACCTTGGCGCGCGCCAACGCGACGCGCTGCTTCTCGCCGCCAGACAAGGTGTCCGGCCGGTGTTCGCGCAGATGCGTCACCCCAGCCCATTCCATCGCCTCATCCACCTGATGCGCCAGCGCCTTGCCTGAAATGCCGCGCAGCTTCAGCCCGTAAGCAATATTGTCGACAACGCTGGTCGAAAACATCACCGGATGCTGATGCACATAGACGACAGCCTCACGCAGCATTTGCGGATAGGGCGAGAGTGACAATGGCTGACCGTGAAATTCGGCCTGAGCAATGTCGGCTGTGTCCAGCCCGCCAAGAATGCGCAGCAAGGTGCTTTTGCCGCTGCCGTTCGGACCGACCAGCACCGTCGCGCTACCGGCTTCGATCGCCAATTCATCGATTTCGAACAGCAGCCGCCCGTCGAAACGCTTGCGAATGCCGCGCAGCAGGAGCAATGGGATCATTGCGCAACCACTCCGGTATTGCGCGCCTCGCCCTGCAGCAGCATCAGCACAGCATTGATCACCAGCGCGACCGAGATCAACAGAATGCCAAGCGCTATACCTTGTGCGAATTCTCCCTTGCTGGTTTCCAGCGCAATCGCGGTGGTAATCGTTCGCGTTTCGCTGGCGATATTGCCTCCGACCATCATCGCGCAACCGACTTCGGAAATCGCGCGACCGAAACCATTGATGATCGCGGCCATCACGCCAAAACGCACTTCATGCAGCACCGTCAGCATCACGCGCCAGCGAGATGCGCCGAGCGTGACCGCGGTTTCTGCGATGCGCGGATCGGCCGCCTGCACCGCCGACAGCGTAAATGCCAGCAGCACCGGCAGCGCAATCAGCACCTGCCCGACAATCACTCCTGACTGGGAAAACAGCATATGCAGCATGCCCAGCGGCCCCTGTCGTGACAGCAACATATACAGCAGCAGCCCAATCAGCACTGTCGGCATCGACAGCGAGGCCTGCAACAGCCAGACAACCAGCCCCCTGCCGCGAAAATCGTGGGTTGCCAGCCAGTAACCAGCCAGCACCGTCAGCGGCGTTGCCAGCACCAGACCGAGCACCGAGGTTTTCAGCGAAATCCAGATGATGCCCCACAGTACCGCATCGCCGGAAAACAGCAGCTGAAAGGCTTCTCCGATGGATGCGCCCAAGGCCATACGGCTCTCCTAAAAACAATGTTCCTGCGCCGGAAACGAACCATCCTTGACTGCCGCGACGTATGCTTTCACCGCTGCGTCGATGCTGGTCTGGCCTTGCATGAAATTTTTCACGAAGCGCGGTTTCCTGCCTGGGAAAACACCCAGCATGTCATGCATCACCAGCACCTGGCCCGAACAGTCCGGCCCGGCGCCAATACCAATCGTCGGCATCGACAGCATTTCGGTGACCTCGCGCCCGAGCGCCGCCGGAATTGCTTCCAGCACCAGGAGGCTGGCGCCGGCCTGCTGCAGCGCCAGCGCATCGGCTTTCAGCCTTTCCGCGCCTTCGACCGTCTTGCCCTGCACTTTGTAACCACCAAACTGGTGCACCGACTGCGGTGTCAACCCAAGGTGCGCGCACACCGGCACCGCACGCTCCGTCAGGAAGCGCACCGTATCCGCCAGCCAGCTGCCGCCTTCGATCTTCACCATCTGCGCACCGGCCTGCATCAGCTTGATGGCGTTATCGAACGCTGCCTGCGGCGTCGCATAGCTGCCAAACGGCATGTCAGCCAGAAGCAGCGCGGTCTTGTTGCCGCGCCCGACGCTAGCGGTATGGTAGGCGACATCGTCCACCGTCACCGGCAAGGTCGAATCCCGCCCCTGGCATACCATGCCGAGCGAATCGCCCACCAAGAGTGTTTCTACACCCGCGCTGTCCATCAGCGCGGCGAAACTCGCGTCGTAACAGGTCAACATCGTGATTTTTTCGCCGCGGCTCTTGAGCAGGTTCAGGTCGGGGACGGTGATCGACTTGCGTTCCTGCAGATAACTTGCCATGTTTGCTTCTCCAAAGTGTGTGATTCACGCCGCGATGCGGCCTGCAGTTACGAGCGGAAAATGAAATACACCGCCCCGACCAGGCACAACGCTGCCCAGACATAATCCAGCTTGAACGGTTCCTTCATGTACAGCATCGCAAACGGCACGAATAGCGACAGTGTAATCACTTCCTGCATGATTTTCAGCTGCGCCAGACTGTAATGGGTGTAGCCAATACGGTTCGCCGGCACCTGCAGCAGGTATTCGAACAGCGCGATGCCCCAGCTGACGATGGCGGCCACCCACCACGCCTTGCCCGACAAATTCCTTAAATGGCCATACCAGGCAACGGTCATGAACACGTTCGACAGAATCAACAGACCGGCGGTCTGGAAGATGACGGGAATCTGCATCTCAATGATCAGTGAGTTTTCAACAAAAATGTGGGGTATATGTCGAAAAATGATGTTCGCCCGCACATTCCGACACCATGAAAAAATACCCCACCCAGTATTATTTCCCGATTTGCCGGATGCCCTGCCCCGCCACTGCCGGTACGAACACATGCGCCGGCCCTTTGCCGGGAATCGCAATCAGCGGGTCGAGTTGCAGCAACGGAATCAGCGCGAATGCGCGCTCGGCCAGCCGCGGGTGCGGCACCACCAGTTCATCCGATGCGATTATCCGGTCGCCATACAGCAGAATATCCAGATCCAGCGTGCGCGGCGCATTTAC
This sequence comes from Burkholderiaceae bacterium, assembly GCA_018262475.1. Classification (GTDB taxonomy): domain Bacteria; phylum Pseudomonadota; class Gammaproteobacteria; order Burkholderiales; family Burkholderiaceae_D; genus QZKY01. The sequence goes on from JAGSYW010000002.1 coordinate 39,938, forward strand.
GTAGGGTCGCTCGCGTCCGAAATCGTTTTCGACTGTCTGCAATTCGCGCAGCAATTCGAGCGGGGCCAGCTGCGTCGTGATTTGCGCCACCGCGTTCACGTAATCGTCACCATCCGCGTCAACCGGCGCGGTGCAAAACAGCGATGACTGCGCGCGCAATTCCGTCTGTGGTAATTTGCCCAGGCGCGCCAGCGCACGCGTCACATTGCCGGCGGCATCACCCAGATTCGCGCCCAAGCCGATGTAGGCGATGACCGCGCTCGCCTTCATTCGTCGCCGCTGCTTGCGGACACCTCTGCATCGGACTTCCTGTGCCGACGCCCCCCGCGCCGCGACGGGCGTTTCTTCGCTGCTGCAGCGCCTTCAACTCCCGGCTTGTTCTTTTTCGTCAGCAGGGCTTCGCGCTCGGCGCTGTCCCCCTGCAGAAACGCAGTCCACCATTCGCCGATATCGGCATCGATCTCGCCCGATTCGCAGCGCAGCAGCAGGAAATCATAGCCGGCGCGGAAACGCTGATGCTCGATGAGTTTGTATGGCGTCCGGCCAGAACGACGTTCGAAGCGCGGTTGCAAGGCCCAGATTTCGCGCATGTCGGAGGTAATCTTGCGTTGCAGCGCCAGCTTTTCGGTCTGCGTGTCCAGCACGTCGTCCGCCGCCAGATGCAGCGCCGGAATCGGATATTCGCCGCCGGCGCGGTATTCCGACCACTTTTCCAGCACCTGATGCCACAACAGCGCGGCGAACAGGAAACCGGGCGATACCGGCTTGCCCCCCTGGATGCGCTCATCGGTTGCAGACAATGCCAGCGAAACGAATTTTTCGCCCAACGGCTGCTCCAGCACAACGTCCAACAGCGGCAGCAAGCCGTGATGCAAGCCTTCCTGACGCAACTGCCGCAAGCAATCCATCGCATTGCCGCCCAGCAGCAACTTCAGCATTTCATCGAACACGCGCGCAGCCGGCACGTTATCAATCAATGGCGCCATCAGCGGAATCGGCTCACGGCAGGCGGCATCGATCGAAAAGCCAAGCTTGGCCGCGAAGCGCACCACGCGCAACATGCGAATCGGGTCTTCGCGGTAGCGCTGCTCGGGCACACCAATGATGCGCAAAACCTTCTTGCTCAGGTCGGCCATACCGCCGTGGTAATCGAGCACCGTCTGCGTCGCCGGGTCGTAATACATCGCATTCACGGTGAAATCGCGCCGCGCAGCATCTTCGTGCTGTTCGCCAAAAGTATTGTCCCGCAGCACGCGACCGTGTTCATCTTTTTTCGCATTGTCATTTGACGCGCCGCGGAAGGTGGTAACCTCGATCACATCCTGGCCGAACATCACATGCACGATCTGGAAACGCTTGCCGATCAGGAATGCGCGCTTGAACAGCCGCCGCACCTGTTCCGGCGTCGCGTTCGTCGCCACGTCGAAGTCCTTCGGCGTCACGCCAAGCAGCAGGTCGCGCACCGCGCCGCCGACGATGAATGCCTTGAAACCGGCATCCTGCAGCGTCTGCGTCACCCGCTTAGCATTGTTCGACACCCGCACCGGATCGATACGATGTTGTACCGCCTGAATCACCACCGGCTCGGTGCGTGATTCAGGCGCACCATCCTTGCCCGTGCGGAGCAGCTTGCGAATCAACTTCTTAATCATTTCTCGTCGAATAGTTTCAGCAGCGGCCATCCAGCCTGCCGCGCATGTGCTTCCAGCCTCGCGTTCGGGTTGGTCGCGACCGGATGAGTGACAACCGACAACAACGGAATGTCGTTTTGCGAATCACTGTAAAAATGGCTTTGCGCGAAGCTGCCAAGCGGACGGCCGAGTTCATCCAGCCACTCGTGCAGCCGTGTCACCTTGCCCGAACCAAAGGTCGGATTGCCGGACAACCGGCCGGTGATCTCCCGCTCTGGCGTCAGCTCCGGCTCCGGCGCCAGCAGATGCGAAACGCCGAATTCGCGCGCTATCGGCTCGGTCACGAAACGGTTGGTGGCAGTGATGATCGCGATCAGATCACCGCTGTCACGATGACGACCAACCAATTCACGCGCTGACGGCTTGATGGACGGCAGAATCACTTCCGCCATGAATTGCTCGTGCCATGCATCCAGCTGACGGCGCGAAAAACGCGCCAGCGTGCCGAGCGCAAACTCAAGATATTCGACCGGATTCAGCGTACCCGCCTGATACTGCCCGAAAAACACTTCATTCTTGCGCGCGAATTCTTCCGGATCGACCGCGCCGATGCGCGTCAGGAACTGCCCCCACTCATAATCGGAATCGAGCGGCAGCAACGTGTGGTCTAGGTCAAACAGTGCCAGGTTTTTCATCATTCGTTCATTGCATCGAGTTGCATCCGTTCACGCAGCAGCGGCAGCGTAATCGGCCGGCGCGTTTCCAGCGAATAGCGATCCAGCGCCTCCAGCATCGCCGCCAGCGAGCGCATGTCGCGCGCGCAATGCGTAATCAGATAGGGTAACACGGCCGGCGACAGAATCAAGCCGCGCGCCTGCGCCATTTGCGTCAGCGCCGTCAATTTTTCTTCGTCTGTCAGCCGGTGCAGCTGATACGCCAGGCCCCAGGCGATGCGGCTGCGCAAATCGTCGCGCAAGCGCAAACCGGACGGCGAATCGTTGCCCGCAGCCACCAGATAGGCGCCATTATCGCGCACCAAGTTGAACAGCGTGAATGCCGCTACCTGTGCCCCCGGCGACAGCTGTTCGCAATCATCCAACAGGTACAAATCGATCTCAGGTGACCAGATAAAGCTAGCCATGTCCGCATCAGCCGCAATGTAGCGAGCCGAGCCGGTTTGCGCCAGCGCGTGCAACAGATGGCTTTTGCCCGACGCCGCCGCTCCCCACAAATAGGCGAAATGATCGCTGCCGGAACGAGCCGCCATGCGGCGCAACAGTTGCAGCAGCTCGCTATTCTCGCCCGGGACGAAGCTGTCGAGAGTTTGCGGCGCCTGCGCCCCTAAATCCAGCAACAGTTGCCGCATGGTTGAATGCTCATGAATTGTAAAACTCGCTCTTGATATAGTGCGCCTG
>JAGSYW010000057.1 GCA_018262475.1 Burkholderiaceae bacterium
GCTGGAGCGCCCGCTGAAGGCGAATTCGCTTCCATCCAGTTCGGTGTGTACCCGATCTTCGGCGCGGGTGCGCAAGTAAGAGATGCCGGCGCGCCAGCTCGATGATGCGCCAATGTCGCCGCCGGTTCTGGCGAATACCGCAGCGGCATTCGCGCCATTCTTGTTGCGCGAGGTGCCGGGGAAGCTGCCGCCGTTGCCGATTTCAGCGCCGATTTCCAAATAGGTATCGGTCGGCGCAATCCACTTTGCCTGCAAACCATCCTGTTTGTACTGGCCGCCGAGGAAGGCCTGATAGGCGAGCGGCGCATCGACAAAGTCCCAGGTGTGGGCATGCTGGCTGTTCATATAGCCGATGCCGGACAGAAAACGCCCGGCTTTCAGGTTGGTGCCACCGGCCAGCCCTTTGGCTTGGATGAAGGCTTCTTCGACGCTGGCCGAATTGTCCGAACCCAGCGCAAAGGTGAGTTGGCCGGAAAACATATGGTCGATATTGGCGCTAAAGGTCAATTCCGATTCGCCCAAGTTGAAGCTGCGCGAGCCGGGACCGACTTCGCCGCCCGTCATGAAGCCTTGCAGGCGGTATTGTGTCGGGTCCTGTTTGATGTGGGCATATGTGCCGCCCAGTATCAGCGAAATGGCTGGGTTGAACCCGTTGCCATTGCTGGCGGCAGCCGCGGGCACAGGCGCGGCTGCCATAGCTGGCACCTCGACCAGTTGAGGTGCCGCGGCAGTTGGCGTGACAGGAACTTTTTGCTGGCTCTGGGCTTCGGCCAGGCGTTTTTCGAGTGCCTGAATGCGCGATTCATAGTCATTTTTCATTTGCCGGATCTGTTCGCGGATCTCGGTCAGTTCGCGCGAGTCCGCTGCATAGGCGTGCAGCGAACTCGCGCAAGTGGCAGCGATGGCCGCTGCCAATGCGGTTTTCTTGAGCATGGTTAACCCTCTCTAATTGAGATGAATACGGGAGCGACACCTTGGTCGCGCCGGCCTTAGGGACAATCAGATGAGAGGTGGAGCGCGCGAATCGAAGAGAGTCGGCGGACGCGGTAGCTCAGCGCGATAGGCGAACTCCTCAGTTGGTATCCAGACATCCGCCTCTGGCATTGGCAGAGCAAACACACTGGGCATGGCCGAGCCGAGTTCGGCACAGGCATGGCATTGGTCGCAAGGTTGTTTATGCGGAAGTTGGTGTTCCTGCCGGTCGTGATTTTGGTCGAGTCCGTGCACGACTGCGTGCGCGACCGTTACTTGTTGCGAAAACAGGAGCAACAAGGCCAACAGGAATGACAAGAAGGAACGATATTGGTTCACGGCCGCAAGATTATATGCCAGTTAGATCAAGTATGAACCGGTTAGGCTAATCGGTGCAGAAGAAAGTGTGTGGGTGCGATTTTAGCTGGTATCGGCTGGTTGCCTGGTGCTTTTTCGATGATTTATGTCACCCGCTTTCGGGAGAACAGCGGACAGAATGAAACTCCTAACCAATAGAATCAGTCCATGTAAAAACCCTGTGACCAGATTGTTAATTTACCAATTGATTTTATGTTTTTCCTCAGTCTCACGATGCCGCTTGTCATCAGTTGAATGAAGATAAAGGCTCGTTGTGCTGATGGATTCATGTCCGAGGTTATCGCGCACATGCCGAAGGTCTACGTCTTGATTGGCCATATGAGAACCGGCTGTGTGGCGAAGCCAGTGCGCTGAAGCTTTTTCAACTTGGTCAGCCAGGACATCGCTGAATTCGTCGGCGCGCAATCTCAACCGTTGCGACGTATTCCCAAAGACCTGTTTCACGAGAGCATGTACGGCGCCTCGCGTCATATGCCTCTTTTGAGTGCCGATCGGTAACAGCAAGGGTATTGCTTCGCCGGATAAAGGGTAGGGCGAGAGTGCTTTTTCACGCCGATATCTGGCCAGTTCGACCATCAATTCATTGGTGGCTGGCACGATGCGCGTTTTATCGCCTTTCCCGGTAATTTCAAGCCACCACCGGCTTTCACCATCTTTGTCCTTGCGTGCAAAAAATCCCCCCATGGTATTGGTGACTACTTCTGAAATGCGCAAACCGCACAGATACAGAAGCGAAAAAAGCCACCTTGTCCGGTAGTAGCGTTCTTTCTCACGCTCCGTTTCCTTGGGCATCAGGTCGATGGTGATTTTGACTTCGTTCCAGATATCTTCCTCAAGATAGCGGGTAATGCGCTTTGTGGAGGTCTTAGTCCGCTGGCGCGACAAAGCCAAAGGATTGCCGGCGAGATAACCGGCATTCACCAGCCAGGAAAACAAGGTATTCAGGATGACGCTGGCCTGTCGTTGGCTGGCAGGTGAGAGCGGACCAGCAAAAGGGCGCCAGTCCGAATGGTTGCGTGCAAACTTGCGGCCGTCACGCATAACCCATTGCTGTACAGGCTGTGGATCGGCCAGAAACCGTTTGAACACCAGAAAATCTTCGTGCGTGAGTGAAGAAATGGGTTTTCCCATTTGGATGGTTGACCAAAGCAGCAGTCGTTCGGCCTCCTTGCGGTAATTATCAAATGTGGTCTTGGTATCTACGAAACGAGCCAGCCATGCCTTGATGGCGTCAATGTCGTTATCCGCCGTGAGCTGAGAGTGGTTGTCGCGGGCTCGATTGGTGCCGTTGTGTCCGTCAAGCGAAGCGGGGAGCTGAAAGCTCTCGATTGGCGCGATTGGATAACCGGTTAAATCGTGTTTGTCTTGATTCATGGTACTCACGCAAGTAAATCTGACAGAATTTCGATTATATCGACATTATAAGGATAATGTCATATTTATTATGGTGTGAGTTGTAATTACTACATACTACGTTGTACTATCAATGCACAAATATTCCAGAATAATGCCCATGGACGCTATTGTCATCAACGAACAGGCGCTGCTTACAGACATCGAAGCACTGCGCGCACAGTTCCCGAAAACGCAGGACTTGTACCGCGAAGTGTGCGTACTCATGTTCTTTCGGTACGGCATCACGCCGACAGCCAACAAACTATATCAGTACGTTCGCAAAGGCAGCATGAGTGCGCCGGCAGAAGCACTCAACAGATTCTGGGGAGAGTTACGCAACCGGAGCCGAGTGCAAATCGAGCACCCCGATCTGCCTGATGAGCTTAAAACGGCCGCCGGCGAATTGGTGGCCAAACTGTGGGCTGCTGGACAGACCATGGCAAATCAAACCTTTGAAGCTCAACGACAGGATGCTGAAATGGCCGTCGCTGAAGCCAGGAAATCTACTGACGAAGCGCAGGCGGCACAACAAAATCTCCAGGAAGCGCATACTGAATCACAAAGCGCGTTATCCGTCGCTATTGAAAGAATAGGCGCCCTAGAACAACAACTTGCTGCGGAAAATGCTAAATGCACTTTGCTGGAATCACAGTTACAGCAAACCAAATCCGAAAACTATGGGCAGCAAAAAAAGCTCGAGGAAGCCCGACGTGACTTCACAGCCGAGTTGAACAAAATCCGGGAATCGGCACAGTTAGCTGAGGAACGGTTCCAGGCCGGAGAAAATCGGGCGCTACTTGAGATTGACCGAGAGCGTACCAATGCCGCAAGAATCCAGAAAGAATTGGTTGCTGTTCGTGCAGTCGCTGATAAATCAGCCGACAAATCACGTGCAGAACTTCAGGCGCTTCAAACGCAGCTGATTGAGTCTAGACAAAACGCGGGTGTGCTCGAAGGAAAACTGCACTCGGTCACAGAAAACTATGAGCGGGCCATCTGCGAACTTAAATCAATTCAAGCACAGGTTGCGGACCTGACTTCGGAATTATCTGCCGCTCGTTCTGAGAAAGATTTGTGGCGCAGTAAGGCTGAGGATGCGATAGCACGCGTTGAAGAGCAACAAAAAACAGGTGTCACATCTAGGCGGAATCTTCGTAAATCCAACAAGGCTGTGATTGCCAAACAAAGTGACTAACATTGACACTTTTGCGTCACAGCATTCGGGGATTGTCACTTTTGTATACACTATCTGAACACTTTTACTTCAACGGACGCGGACGGAACGCTGCCCATACTGCCTTTGATTTTCGACGGCGTTTTACATAATACAAATTATGCGAAATTGTAGGTTAATTTTCGGCACAATGCGGACATGGTTCAAACGGCCATTTTTTGGGCGCCGCACTTGCCAGACAACACTTTAGAAAATTTCGCGCTACCCGATGCCTGGCTGGCACAGGCGCATTTACTGCTCGTTTAGCGGTCACAGGTTGCCGCCACCTCGGCGCGCACATTGCCGTTGTCTGGCTTCATGCCATCAACGCTATAAATGCTGCTGTGCACATCAATGAATGATTGGCTGAACAAGAAGCTGAAAGCATCCTCCGGCACAGACAGGCATCGCATGCGGACGGCTTCGACGATTTCGAACAGGACGATATTGTTTGGCATTGTTTTCATGTTGCAGTTCCAAAAGTTAGACGCACGCATTCTGGCAGCAAAAAGTGACTGGCTGGTGACGCGGCAATATTCATAACTATGCTGCCGGTTCGGCATCGATTCTCTTTTGTGGTGCGAATTTGCCATGTAATAATAGCTGCACAGGCATTTTGCCCTGATAACAACAGGAGAAAATTTATGAAGAAGATTGCGATTGCCGCCCTGCTGGGCTTGTTTGCTGCTACGTCTTTTGCTGCCGATGCTGCCTGTGATGCGAAGGCAGCCGAGAAAAAGCTGGCTGGCGCCGCCAAGGAAAGTTTTGTCACCAAGTGTGAAAAGGATACGATCAAGGCCAGCTGCGACAAGCAGGCTGCCGACAAGAAACTCGCCGGCGCGGCCAAGAACAGTTTCGAGAAAAAATGCAGCAGCGATGCAATCAATGCCAGCTGCGACAAGGAAGCTGCCGGCAAGAAGCTGGCTGGCGCCGCCAAGAACAGCTATGTCAAGAAATGCGTAAAAGATTTGCAGTAAGCCACGGCTAATCCAAAAACGGGGGCTATCACCCCCGTTTTTTTATTACGCAAAAATCTTACTGAAACGCGGTTTCGGAACTGCCCCACAGGGATTTGACCATGCCAGCGCCAACCGATGCCCCGAATTTTTTCAGCATCCGTTCGCGCAAGCCTTCGTGTTCGGTGTAATCGACCAGCTCATCCGCTTTCAACACATCGCGCGCCACCGATTCGACCGTACCGAAATCATCAGCCAGCCCAAGTTCAACCGCTTTGGTGCCACTCCAGAACAGGCCAGAAAAAATTTCGGGTGTTTCTTTCAGCCGGTTACCGCGCCCCTTGCGCACCACATAAATAAATTGCTGGTGAACCTCATCCAGCATTTTTTGCGCATGTTCCTTATGTCTGGCCGATTGCGGACTGAACGGGTCGAGGAAGCCCTTGTTTTCGCCCGCAGTCATCAGCCGTCGCTCCACACCGAGCTTTTCCATTGCGCCGGTGAAGCCGAAGCTGTTGATCAGCACGCCTATCGAACCGACGATGCTGGCCTTGTCGACGTAGATCTTGTCTGCCGCCGCCGCAATGTAGTACCCGCCCGATGCGCAAATTTCGTTCACGACCACGTATAGCGGCTTGTCCGGGTATGCCTTGCGCAGGCGCTGGATTTCATCGTTGATCATGCCAGCCTGCACCGGGCTACCGCCGGGGCTGTTGATGCGCAAGACCACGCCGACCGATCCCTTGTCAGAAAAGGCGTTGTTCAATGCCGGGATAACCGCTTTGGAGGCGCTGTTCTGGTCGGCGCTAATCGGGCCGTCAATGTCAATTACTGCGGTATGCCGGCCGAAAGATTCCTTGTCACTGCGTTTCATGTCCATGAATTGCCAGATACTGAATACGATCAGCAGCAAAACCGAGCATTTGAAAAAGATGCTCCAGCGGCGGCGCGTGCGCTGTTCCTTCAGTGTTGCAAAGACCAGATTTTCAAGAACCTCGCGTTCCCAGCCTTCCTTTTCCGGCTTGGCCACCGGTTTGGCATTTTGTTCGCTCATATGCTCGCTTGATAACAATCAGTCATGCCCTAGCAGGGCGCATAAATTCATCCGGATGCCAGACAACCCAGCCATCCTTTTCTTCAACATGGATCGCTCGCAGGCGCCCGCCGCTGCATGGCCCGCCAGCGCAGCGCCCGGTGTCCGGCGTGTAAATCGCGCCATGTTTCGCGCACATCAGGAAATGCCCGCTTGAATCGAAAAATCTGCCGCTGCCCTGATCGAGTTCCAGCGACAAATGGAGGCATCGGTTCAGGTATCCATGCACCACACCCTGATGCCGCACCACGAAACCGGTTGCATCTTCACCCGCGGCGGTCAGCGGAAAACGCACGCCCTGCCCACCTTCCGGCAAATCAGCCGATGCGCAAACCGTGATGCCCTCGCCCGCCATCATGCGTGCCTGCGCAGCCAGTCATGCAACTCGGTTACGGAATTGGCCGCGAACAGAGGATTGAGTTCACGCAGCATCTCTTCCGGATGCGCGCCGTAGTGAACTGCAATACCGCCAGCACCGGCGTTATTGGCCATTTGCAAATCATGCGTGGTGTCGCCAATCATCACCGTGCGCCCAATGTCCTGTCCGAGTTGTTCGGTCAGTTCATGCAGCATTGCCGGATGCGGTTTCGAATGGGTTTCATCGGCGCATCGTGTGGCATCGAACAGGGGGCCAAGACCAGATTCCTTCAGTGCACGATTCAGCCCAGCGCGGCTCTTGCCGGTGGCCACGGCCAGCAAATAGCCCATTTGCGACAGTTCATCCAGCATTTCACGCACGCCATCAAACAACGTCAGATCGTGATCGCGGCTCAGATAATGATGGCGATAACGCTCGATTATCTGCGGATAGTACTTCGGCTCCAGCCCCGGCATGGCCGCGTGCAACGCTTCCGGCAATCCCAGTCCGATCACATATGCCGCAGCTTGGTTGTCGGGCACCGGCAGGTCGAGATCTCGCGCTGATGCCTGAATCGACTTCACGATTGCAGCCGTGCTGTCCATCAACGTGCCATCCCAATCGAATACGATCAGATCAAATTGCCTTTTTGCCATACCTGTGGGCAGAAAACTGCCGCTCCTTTTAGTCAGTTGCCGGTTCTTCGCGCCCCGCGTTATCCGGCGCTTCCAATCCATGCAGGAAACGCTGGCATTCCGCTGCCAGCGGTGAATCAATGGTGATCGTTTCACCGGTTTCCGGGTGCGTGAACTGGATCTTATATGCGTGCAAAAACATCCGTTTCAAGCGGTTCCGGCCACCTTCGGCTTTTTGCAATTGGCGGTTCAGCGCAAAATCACCGTACTTGTCGTCACCCGCAATCACGAAACCGCTTGATGAAAGGTGTACCCTAATCTGGTGCGTGCGACCTGTTTTCAATTCTGCTTCCAGCAACGCGTAATCGTCATATTTATGCAGCAGGTTGAAAATTGTGTGCGACGCCATGCCGCCCTCCTGCACCCGCACCCGTTTTTCGCCGTCGGAAGTCGAATATTTGTGCAGCGGCAGTTTCACATGCTGACGCTCATTCTTCCAGTCGCCATGCACCAGCGTCAGGTAGCGTTTATCAACCGTGCCGCCTCTGATTTGTTCGTGTAGATGCCTCAGTGCTGAACGCTTTTTTGCCACCAGCAGGATGCCCGATGTTTCGCGATCCAACCGATGCACCAGTTCGAGGAATTTTGCTTCTGGGCGTTTGGCGCGCAACTGCTCAATCACACCATAGCTGACGCCCGAGCCGCCATGCACGGCAACGCCGGCGGGCTTGTCGATAATCAGCAGATGGCTGTCTTCATACAGGATGGGAAAATCAGCTGCTGGCACCGTTTGCACAGGCTTTTCGGCCATCCGCACCGGCGGGACGCGCACGACATCGCCCGCTTCCAGCCGGTAGGTTTGGTCGATGCGGCGCTTGTTGACGCGCACTTCGCCGGAACGCAAGATGCGGTAGATGTGACTTTTCGGCACACCTTTGCATATGCGCAACAGGAAATTATCAATGCGCTGGCCAGCATCTTCGCCAGAAATCGTGACCAATTTCACCTCTGGCTGCGCCTGCGAAGCCCTAGCGTCGTGACGCTTTTGAGCAACTTTCCCTGAAAATCTCTCTAAGTCCTTCATTTTGAATATATAATCAACAGGGAGCCAGTATAAATCAAGTTCTGGCTGGACGGGTTACAATATCGTTTCCGTATATGGGGCTTTTCATCGGCCTAGCCCAACTGCAAATTCGATGAAAAAAGTGTACGCATCATCCTCGATGCCGGTCCGGGTTGCGCCGTAGATGCAATCGGATCAGGCATCGTGATGTCGAACAAACTGTTTGGATTTCAAGGATAAGTCCGGCAAGCACCACAAAAACCGTGTGCTCGCTGGTTGATGTGATGGCGTTTTTGGCTGCCGTTAACTTTGTTTGTCGTTATCGATAAACCTGCTTGTTGCCCACGAATATGTTTTTTTTATTTGAAATATTCAGACTGCTCAATCGTGCAGAGGCATCTTGGCATGGCGGCCACCCCATTCGCATCCGCGCCCATTTGCCGCAACGAGGTACTCATTCCATGTCGTTGCGCCGCATCCCATGGCAATTCCCACCTCCCCAGACATTTCGTTCGAGCGTACGTTCGATGACCATTGCCGCGTCTGCTTTAGGCTAAATGCGGCATGAATGAGAGCTTTCGGGCTCTGGAGTGCCATAAAAATGAAACGCATGTTGTTCAACGCAACGCAGCAGGAGGAATTGCGCGTTGCGATTGTCGATGGCCAGAAGCTGATCGACATCGATATCGAAATCGCCGGACGCGAGCAACACAAGTCCAACATCTATAAAGCCGTGGTCACGCGCATCGAGCCTTCGCTCGAAGCATGTTTCGTGAATTATGGTGAGGATCGTCACGGTTTCCTGCCATTCAAGGAAGTCACGCGCGCCTTTTTCAAGGAAGGTGTCGACGTGCGCAATGCGTCGGTCAAGACCGCGTTGCGCGAAGGCCAAGAGATCATGGTGCAGGTGGAAAAGGAAGAGCGCGGCAACAAGGGCGCGGCGCTGACCACCTTTGTTTCACTGGCTGGCCGTTACCTGGTGCTGATGCCGAACAACCCTCGCGGCGGCGGCGTTTCGCGCCGGGTCGAAGGCGAGGAACGGCAGGAACTGCGTGAAGCGATGGACAAGCTGGAACTGCCAGCTGGCATGTCGGTTATTGCGCGTACCGCTGGCATTGGCCGCAGCGTCGAGGAACTGCAATGGGACTTGAATTACCTGCTGCAACTGTGGCGCGCGATTGACAGCGCCGGCAAGTCTGGGCCGGGCGCTTTCCTGATTTACCATGAATCTTCACTGGTAATCCGCGCCATTCGCGACTATTTTCAGCCGGATATCGGCGAAATCCTGGTCGATACCGACGAGATTTACGAACAGGCGCGTCAGTTCATGAGCCACGTGATGCCGGATATGGTGCATCGCGTGAAGCGTTACACCGACGACGTGCCGCTGTTCTCTCGCTTCCAGATCGAACACCAGATCGAAACCGCGTATTCGCGCACGGTACCGTTGCCATCCGGCGGCGCGATCGTCATTGATCACACCGAAGCACTGGTATCGATTGACGTCAACTCTGCCCGTTCAACCCGTGGCACTGACATCGAAACCACCGCGTTCAACACTAACTGCGAAGCCGCGGAAGAAGTTGCGCGGCAGTTGCGCCTGCGCGACCTTGGCGGCCTGATCGTCATCGACTTCATCGACATGGAAAGCTCGCGCAACCAGCGCGAGATCGAAAATCGGTTGAAGGATGCGCTGCATTACGACCGTGCACGCGTGCAAATGGGCAAGATTTCGCGTTTCGGCCTGATGGAACTGTCGCGCCAGAGGCTGCGCCCTTCACTGTCCGAAGGCACGCATGTCACCTGCCCGCGCTGCAACGGCACCGGCCATATCCGCGATATCGAATCTTCGGCCTTGCAAGTCCTGCGCATCATCCAGGAAGAAGCAATGAAGGAAAATTCGGCGATGATCCATGCGCAGATGCCGGTCGATGTGGCCGCCTTCCTGCTGAATGAAAAGCGCGGCGAAATCATGAAGATCGAAACCCGCCATCACGTGCGTCTCATCGTCATTCCGAACAAGCATCTGGAAACGCCGCACTACAAGCTCGAACGCATCAAACAGGACGATCCTCGCATCGATGATAGCGAAGCCAGCTATGCGCTGGCAGAACAGGCAGATACCGATGCCGGCTACAACAAGCGCCAGAAAGAAGCAACGAAACCGCGCCAGGAAGCCGTGGTTCAGGGTTTCACGCCTGTACAGCCTGCGCCAGTGCGCAAACAGGCTGAACCCGCTGCTGAGCCAGCAGTGCAGGAAGAAGGTTTCTTCACCCGCCTGTTCGGCTTATTCCGATCGAAACCAGCGGAGCCAGCCGCTGCCCCGGCACCAGCCAAGGAAGACAAGCCAGCACAGGGAGGTGAACGCTCTGCGCGCGGTCGCGGGCGTGGCCGTCGTGGTGGCCGTGATCGCGATGAACGCGAAACACGCCGCAACGAACCGCGTGAAGAGCAGCCGGCAAAGCAACAGCCGAAAACTGAAGCTGAACCAGCAGCACCGCGTCCACCGCGCCAGCCACGCCAGCCACGTGAAGGTGCACGCAATGAGCGCCAGCGCGACGAGCGCAAGGAAGCTGTTGCTACCGAATCTCGTGCGGAAGATGTGCAAAATGACAAGGCTCTGCTCGCTGCAGGCGCAGGCGTTGCCACTGTGGCTGTAACCGCGGCAGGCAACATCGAACCGGCTGTGCCGCTGCAAGCCGTCGATGAAGCAGCGCCACAACTTGCTGATGGTGTTGAAGCGCCCGAACAAACTGGAGAAGAGCCACGCCGCCGCCGCCGCCGTGGCGGCCGAAATCGCCGTCGTGGTGATCGCCCTGCCCGTGGCGATGCGTTTGAAGGTAGCGAAAATATGGCAGAGGGTGGCGATGAACAGGCTGCAGACGAGTCGCCTGCATTTGCCGAACAGGTCATTCCGCCGTTTGCCGAGCCAATCAACGAGCTGCCTGCTGTTGCGGCAGAACTTGCCGAGCCGGCAGTCTCCGCTGCAACCGGAGCCGCAACGCAGGTTGTCGCGGCTGCCGAACAGAAGCAGGTTGCCGTTGCATTGAGTGCGGTACCGCCTGAAGTTGCCAGCGCCGAACAGGAAAATGAAGCGCCGTTCTGCTGGACGGCACCGGAACTCGCTCCGGTTTCGGTCGAAACGCCGGCCGCGCCTGTTGAAGCGCCTGTTGAAGTGGAAGCACAGGCACAGCTAACATTGGTCATCGCCGATGAAGCGCCGGTTGAAACCGCCGCCCCACAGGAAGCGGTTGCACTTGAAGTTGAAACGGCACCAGCGGCTGTGGTCGAAGCACCGGCTGCTGTTCCTGCACAACCGGCGGCGGTTGTGGCTGCAAGCGAGGTCGAGAATGCGCCTGAAGCTGCTTCCGGAAACGATGACATTTCCGACATCCTTGCTGCTGCCGGGCTGACGATGGCAACGACCGACCCGGATAAGGTTCGCGCCGTACAGTCAGCACAGCCGGAGCCTGCCGAAGCCAAGCCAGTGCGCCGCCGCATGCGCCGTCCGTTGTCACAAGCAGCGGAAGAACCGCTGGTTCAGGTTGATACTCGCCGCGACTGATCCACACCATGCCGGATGACAGGGGAGCGTGCGCGCTCCCCTGCGTTTTTTCTGCTGCTGTGCTAACGTATTCGCATGAACCACAAGATCATTCAGGTCGCCAGCTACCATTACCCGAATGCGGTGCCAGCAGTTCCTCAACGGCTTGAGCCGCCTGACGGTCTGCTGACCGATGCGCGCGGCCGCCCGCTGCGCGATCTGCGCATTTCAGTCACTGATCGCTGCAATTTCCGTTGCACGTACTGCATGCCGAAAGCCGTGTTCGGCAAGGATTTTGTTTTCCGGCCGCATGCATCGCTGCTGTCATTCGAAGAAATCACCCGGTTGGCCAGCCTTTTCGTGGCGCATGGGGTCGAAAAGCTGCGCCTGACTGGTGGCGAACCGCTATTGCGCAAGGATATTGAGCGCCTGATTGCCCAGTTGAGCGCACTCAGGACGCCCGACGGCAGGGAACTCGACCTGACGCTGACCACCAACGGTTCGCTGCTGGCAAAAAAGGCGCGCAGCCTGCGCGATGCCGGATTGAAGCGTTTGACCATATCACTCGATGCGCTGGACGATGCCGTGTTCCGGCAAATGAACGATGTCGATTATCCGGTCGCCAGCGTGCTGCACGGCCTCGAGGTGGCGCAGCAGGCCGGTTTCGATGCCATTAAGCTCAACATGGTGGTCAGGCGCGGCGTGAATGAGCGGGAAATCCTGCCGATGGCGCGGCATTTCAAGGGTACGCCCTTCATCGTGCGCTTCATCGAATACATGGACGTCGGTTCCAGCAACGGCTGGAATCTGGCCGAAGTCCTGCCATCAGCCGAAGTGCTGCGCGTAATCGACGCCGAAATGCCGCTGGAGAGAATCGACGCCAACTATGCCGGCGAAACGGCCGAGCGCTGGCGCTACCGCGATGGCGGCGGTGAAATCGGCGTGATTGCCAGTGTCACGCACGCATTCTGCAGTGACTGTTCGCGTGTTCGTCTGTCAACCGATGGCAAACTGTATACCTGTCTGTTTGCAACGCAGGGCCACGACCTGCGCGCCCTGCTTCGTGCCGGACGTTCGGACATCGAAATCGCTTCCGTGCTAGCACAACTGTGGCGCATGCGTGATGACCGTTATTCGGAACTGCGCGCCAGCCTAGCCAACACGCCGGCAAAGAAGATAGAAATGTCATACATCGGCGGCTGATTTGCAGTTTTTTCTGGGGGTATAATGCAAAAATTAGCTGCCCCGCCAAATTTTCCGAGGCTGTTTTAAGATACACGGGGTAGTATTTTTTGAAACAAAATACGGCCAAACGGGCCGTGTTTACCGGAAAAGGACTCTCGATGCCTGACAGGCAGCACATCACCGGCTTGATCCTGGCCGGCGGACGGGGCTCAAGAATGGGCAACCTAGACAAGGGGCTGCAAACGCTGGCGGGGGAACCGCTGGTCGCGCATGTGATTCGCCGCTTGTTGCCACAGGTCGGCTCCCTGCTGCTGAATGCCAACCGCAACCTGGAAAAATACCACCAGTTCGGCTTGCCGGTCGTGTCAGATAAATTGACCGGTTTTGAAGGCCCGCTGGCCGGATTGCATGCCGGTCTGCACCAGTGCAACACGCCCTACCTTGTGACCGTTCCATGCGACGGCCCTTTCCTGCCAGAAGACTTGGTGGCGAAACTGGCCGATGCGCTTGCACGGGAAAACGCTGACGTTGCGGTAGCCGTTACCATCGAAGACGGACAGCAGCAGCCGCAACCCGTGTACTGCCTGCTGAAAACCGCGCTGCTGCCGCAACTGGAAAGCTATCTTCAGAGCGGTCAGCGCAAAATCGGCGGCTGGTATGCGCCGCTCAAAGTGGCTGAAG
>JAGSYW010000058.1 GCA_018262475.1 Burkholderiaceae bacterium
TCATCATGTTGTTTTTGTCGCGCGCAAAGCGTGCGTGTTAATCTCGCAAAATAATCAGGGGGAGATTATGCAACAGGAAATCCGCTTTGCCACCTTCAACGTGTGCAATCTGGCGCCGCCGGGGATGAAATACTACGAACGGATGGAGCCGTACACGCGCGCCGAATACGACGCAAAAACCACCTGGCTGGCGCAGCAGCTCGACCGGATGGATGCTGACGTGATCGGCTTTCAGGAAATCTTTTCGCAGGATGCGCTGAAAGACGTTCTGGCGAAAACGCGGCTTTACCGCGACGCGCATCATGTTGGCTTCGACCCCGACCAGAAGGCGGAGCGGCTGACGCCGAGCGTGGCGCTGGTATCGCGCCTGCCGCTGGTTGGGCCGGCGCAGGCGATTGCCGACTTGCCGCCGGAATTGCATACCACGCTGCCGGGCGACGGCCGGCCGGTGGTGCGCTTCACGCGGCCGGTGCTGCATGCGCGGGTGAGGCTGGCCGACCGGCTGATGGCGCACGTGTTCGTGCTGCACCTGAAATCGAAACGGCCGGACTACCTGCACGGCGAGCATGAAGACGATTACCGCGATCATGGCATTGCCACGCTGCGTTCGCTGGTGCGGCGCGGCACCGAGTCGCTCGGCGTGCGCCTGCTGCTGGCCGACATGCTGCACGGCAACCGCGTGCCGGCGGTGGTGATGGGCGATTTCAACGACGTGATCACCGCCACCACGACCGAACTGCTGATGGGCGGTGGCCAGCACAAGCGCGAAAGCTACGACGAACGGCTGTTCGATGCCTACCGCATTCAGCGGCGCGCACCGCGCGGGCGCGAAGTGGCGTTCACCGACATTCACGACGGCCGCTACCAGACCATCGACCACATCCTGGTATCGGAAGAATTCAATCCGGAATCGCGTTTTGCGATTGGCGAGGTGGAGGAAGTGCTGTATTTCAACGACCATGTGGCGCAGGATTTGCCGTATGCGACCGATCACGGTCAGGTGCTGGCGCGGGTGAGGCTGCGAGGCGAAGGCCGCTGATGAATGTCATCGCGCATTGTGGCTGATGTGGTAAAAGGTAACAGGAGTTACCAATTGCAACCGGCAGTTGACGATCTGCTCACAATGCCGCAAAGTGACAGCACGATTTACCCTTGTAACGACCCTTGAAACCGGAGAAATAACATGAAAAAACACTTGCTGACGGGAATTATTGGCGGTTTGCTGGTATTGTCCGCTGGCGTAGCGCTGGCACAGCCGATGGGGCCGCACCACTACCAGGAACGCCAGGCAGCGCGTAACTACAACATCCAGTCGCGCATTGATGTGCAGGAAAGGCAGATTCGTCATGGCATGCGCAATGGCGATCTGAACCGTCGCGAAGTGCAGATCCTGCGCGACAACCTGAACCAGATCCGTCGCGGTTACCGTCATGCCACGCGCGATGGCCGGGTTGACCGAGCCGAAATGGCGCGCCTGGACGACATGCTCAACCGCAACGACCACATGATTCGTCGCATGGCGAACAACGACATCCGCCGCTTCTGATTTAAGAGATTGCCGGCGTTGCGCGCGAATGGCGGCGGCGTGAAATTCGGCAACTCGTTACAACGGGCAGCTCATCCGCGCGGGTGATGCTGCCCGTGCAGTTTTTTCAGCCGCTCGCGCGCGACATGGGTATAAATCTGCGTGGTCGATATGTCCGCGTGGCCGAGCAGCAGTTGCACCACGCGCAGGTCGGCGCCGTGATTCAGCAAGTGGGTGGCGAATGCATGGCGCAACGTGTGCGGCGACAGCGGTGCATGAATATCCGCCTGCAGTGCGTATTTCTTCACCAGCGTCCAGAACATTTGCCGCGTCATTGGCCCGCCGCGCGCGGTGACGAACAGCGCATCGCTCAACTGGCCATCGAGGATTGACGGCCGCCCATCGGCCAGATAACGCTCGATCCATCCCCGCGCCTCCTCGCCGAACGGCACCAGCCGCGTTTTGCTGCCTTTGCCGGTCACGCGCAGCACGCCCTCGTTCATGCCGAGTTCGATCGTTTTCAGCAGCACCAGTTCCGACACGCGCAAACCGCTGGCATACATCAGCTCCAGCATCGTGCGGTCGCGCAGGCCGAGCGGCGTGTTGACGTCGGGCGCAGCCAGCAGTGCCTCGACTTGCGCTTCCGACAGCGATTTGGGAAAGCGCGGCGGCTGCTTGGCTGATTTCATTTTCAGGCAAGGGTCGGCGGCAATGCGGTGTTGCCGCAGCGCCAGCTGGAAAAAGCGTTTCAGCACCGAAAGCCGCCGGTTGGCCGAGCTGGCCTTGGACGATGCATGCCTGGCGGCGAAATACGCATTCAGGTCGGCCGCTTCGACTGCCAGCAGCCCCTTGCCACTCGTGGATTCGAGCCAGCCGGCGAACAGCCGCAGGTCGCGCCGGTACGCATCGAGCGTGTTTTTCGATAATCCGTTTTCCAGCCATAGCGTGTCGCAAAATTCATCGATCAGAGCCTGCTCGGCAGGCGGCACAGTTACCATCGGGTTGTCAGCCTTGTTCATGCCGCTTCATGTGCTTCGTGCGACAGCAGCCAGCGCTTGGCTGCCAGCAGGAAATGCGAATGGTCGCGTTGGCCGGCAAACCCGCCCAGTCCGCCGTTGGCGGCAACGACCCGGTGGCAGGGCGTGACCAGCGGGAAAGGATTCGCGCCGCACGCCTGCCCGACCGCGCGCGGCGCGGAACCTAGCCGTTTGGCAATCGCGCCGTAAGTGGCGGTCTGGCCGCGCGCAATTGCGTCGATTTCGCGCCAGACGGCGCGCTGGAACGCGGTGCCGGATTCCAGCAGCGGTAGCGCGAAACGGAAATCCGGCTGCTCCATGTAACGTCGTACTTGCGCCGCCGCTTCGGCCGCCAGTGCGTTCGCCGGCTGCCGCTCGGTGCTGCCGGGCGGCAGGAAAGCCAGCTTGACCACCTTGCTGGCGGCAACATCGGTCTGGATGCCGATGGCGCCGAAAGGTGTCAGCACGATGGCCGCGTACGCATCCTGTTCTGTCATCGCTGTTTTGGATCGTGATTAGGTGTATTTTTGGGGGGTATCGGTCGAAATCATCGTTTCGGCCGCATATTTTGTGGCTGTTTTTAAATACTCCGTCCAGTATTTGGGGCCTTCTGCAGCTGCGCCAGCGCCCAGCTAACGTGCTCGCGCACCAGTGCTGACGGATGCGCTGCCTGCGATTGTAACGCCGCCACGCCGGCCTGCAATTGCGCCTCGCTGGCGGCATCGCCTGCGCCGCTCAAATTGCCCATGCTACCCATATTGCCGATCGCGACCGCGAGGTTGCGCAGCCAGCGCTCATGGCCGATGCGCCGGATCGGGCTGCCTTCGAGCCGGCGGTTGAATTCTTCTTCGCTCCAGCCGAACAGTTCGATCAGCATCGCACCATCGAGCCTGTGGCGGACATCAAAATCCGGTAGTGGTGCGGGTCGCGCAAAACGGTTCCACGGACACGCCAACTGGCAATCGTCGCAGCCGTAGATGCGGTTGCCCAGCAGCGGGCGCAATTCCGGTGGGATGCTGCCCGGATGCTCGATGGTGAGGTAAGAAATGCAGCGGCGCGCATCCAGCTGGAATGGCGCGGTGATCGCTTGCGTCGGGCAGGCGTCGAGGCAGGCGCGGCAGCGGCCGCAGTGCGCGGCTTGCGGCGGATCGGTCGGCAGCGGCAGATCGACCAGCAGCTCGCCGAGAAAAAACAGCGAGCCGCCGCCGCGGTTCAGCAGCAGCGTATGCTTGCCGCGCCAGCCCAGCCCGCCTTGCGCCGCCAGCGCCACTTCCATCACCGGCGCCGAATCGGTGAAAGCGCGGTAGCCGAAGGGGCCGATTTCCGCCGTGATGCGGTCGGCTAACTGTTGCAGACGGTTCCGCAGCACGCGGTGGTAGTCGCGGCCACGGGCGTAGATCGATATCGCCGCCGCCGCCGGGTCGCGCAGTCGTGCCAGTTCGCGCTCGCGCCAGTTGTTTTCGGTTGCGCCTGGCAGGTAATCCATTCGCGCGACGATCACCCGCTGCGTGCCGGGCACCAGCTCCGCCGGGCGGGCACGTTTCATCCCGTGCGCCGCCATGTACGCCATTTCGCCATGCCGGCCGTCGGCCAGCCAAGCCTGCAGCCCGGCTTCGGCCTGCGGCAGGTGCGCATCGGCAATGCGGATGTCGGCAAAACCGAGTTCCAGCCCCCAGCGCTTGATGGCGGCAGCCAGTTCGGCATAATCAATAGGTGATGTCATTGCTCGCTATTTGTCGCATAATTCGTCTGCTTAATGATATTCATTCTATCCGATGCACAAACGCACTTTTCTGCTGCATGACGAAGCGGGCACATTGGCGCTGGGCGCTTCACTCGCGCGCGCGCTTGCGCCCGGGCTGACGATTTACCTGCACGGCGACCTCGGCGCGGGCAAGACCACGCTGACGCGCGCCTTGCTGCACGCCGCCGGCCATCACGGCCATGTGAAAAGCCCGACCTACACGCTGGTGGAACCGTATGCGCTCGAACTCGGCGGTCAGACGATCGAACTGTTCCATTTCGACCTGTACCGCCTGAAAAGCGCGGAAGAATTTCTCGATGCCGGATTCCGCGAGCATTTTGGTGGCCAGCGCATCTGCATCGTCGAATGGCCGGAAAATGGCGAGCCGGTATTGCCGGCGCCGGATATGGCGCTCACTTTCGCTGTTGCCGGCGAAGGGCGCAAGGTAGAATTGCAGGGATTGTCCGACAAGGGTGCAGCATGCCTAGACCGCCTCGATTTCGTTCCCAACCTGTGATGACCGACCGCAGCCTTATTAGTCGCCGCGCCGCGCTCAAGGCCGGTGGCGCGCTGGTGGTGTCGCTGGTTGCCGCAGGCGTTCCCGGCCTCGCGCTGGCGGCGCAAAAGCTGCGGGTGCGTGTCTGGCCGGCCGAGGATTACACCCGCGTCACGCTGGAAAACAACACCAGCCTGAAAGCAACCTATTTCACGGTCAAGAATCCGGAACGGCTGGTGGTCGATATCGAAGGGGTCGATCTCGATTCCGCGCTAAAGGATCTGGTGGCCAAGATCAAGCCGGATGACCCTTACGTGCAGCAGGTGCGCGTCGGCCAGAACCGGCCGAAGGTGGTGCGCCTGGTGTTCGATCTGAAGGAAGCCATCAATCCGCAGGTGTTTGCGCTCAAACCGGTGGGCGATTACCGGCACCGGCTGGTGCTCGATTTGTATCCGGTGCATGCGCGCGATCCGATCACGGCATTGCTGGAAAAGGGTGCGCCGCCGGCCAATGCATCGGCATCGCCGTCTTTGCCGGCGCCGCAAGCTGAACCGGTACCGATACCGGCAGCGCCAGCGGCACCGGCGACACCGGCCGAGCCGGAGCTGCATGTGCCGGCTGCACCGCGCGGGCCGAAACTGCAGCTCAAACGGATGGTGACCATCGTGCTCGATCCGGGGCATGGCGGCGAAGATCCGGGCGCCGTTGGCCGCGGTGGCAGCCGGGAAAAGGATGTCGTGCTGTCGATCGCGCGGCGGCTCAAGGCGCGCATCGAACGCGAGCCGAACATGCGCGTGGTGCTGACCCGCAACGGCGATTTTTTCGTGCCGCTGCATGTGCGGGTGCAAAAGGCGCGCGCGGCGCAGGCCGACCTGTTCATTTCGATTCACGCCGACGCGTTCGTCGAACCGAGCGCGCGCGGCGCATCGGTGTTCGTACTATCGGAGAAGGGCGCATCGTCAACCGCCGCGCGCTGGCTGGCGAAAAAGGAAAACGAGGCCGACCTGATCGGCGGCGTGAACCTCAAGCAGCATGGCCATCAGGTCGCCAGTGTGCTGCTCGATTTGTCCACCACTGCGCAAATCAAGGACAGCATGAAGCTCGGGCGCGCGGTGCTGACCGAAATTGGTGGCATCAACCGGCTGCACAAGGGGGCGGTCGAGCAGGCCGGCTTCGCGGTGCTGAAGGCGCCGGACATCCCCAGCATCCTGGTCGAAACTGCGTTCATCTCGAACCCGGAAGAGGAACGGAAGCTGTCCGACAGCCGCTATCAGGATCAGATGGCGGATGCGATTCTGATCGGCGCCAAGCGCTATTTCGCCAAGAATCCGCCGCTGGCAAAAGGCAGGCTCACCTGAACATTAAAGAAGGCTGCCAGTTTCGGCAGCAATTCGGGTAAAATGCAACCCTGCCGCAAATTTCACGCAAGCGCTCGTAGCTCAATGGATAGAGTACTGCCCTCCGAAGGCAGGGGTTGCTGGTTCGATCCCAGCCGAGCGCGCCAAATACTTGGTTCACAAGGATGAAATTTTCCTCTTGAAATACAGAACACTGCTTGTTAGTCCCGAACTGCAGCCATCGTGGTTTCTGCATAATCCCAATGGGACATCCTGCACCGGTGTTCAACACAGTGCCAGCGTTGCCGCAATGGCTGTACGCAATCAACGATCCTCGTATTTGCGACGTTAGCTCTTGTGAGCTGTTTGTGAAAATGACTCGAAAAATTTAATCCATGCACGCACCGTTTGCATGCGACGGTTCTGGGTGCTGGGGCTGTTGACTTTCCACCGGGCAAACAATTTGGCAGGAACTGATTCCCCCGGATGATGCAAGGCAAAATGGAAAACAGGTTCCCTGAAAATGGTTTCGGCCAGAACCTGGATTTTCTCGGCGTGAGACATGGCGGCCGTCAGGTGCCCATGTTCCGTGAGTCGAATAAACTGCTCTCCCGCTTCGGCTAGCCCAAGCCAGCGCAAAACGCTGGTGTAATAGTAAATTTGCCTCTGCACGATGTCGAACTCATCAAGCAGCGCTTCCATAGTCATTTCCTGTCCTTCGGCGTTGGCAATGACGCCAAGCATGGCCAGCACGGTTTCAAACCGGTCTGCCTGCGGGAATGGTACGTCGGCAACGGGAATTTTCGCCGAGGCATCTACACGGATGGCGGCTAAATCCAAGTGCGCCTTTTGTTCAAGGATAAATGCTCGTTCATTCGCATGATCGGCGCGGCATGTGCCATTCGCAAATAAGACGGGAATGAATCGCAGGATGGGTTCCTGATAGAAGCAGATATATGTTCTTACCGTTTTGCGGTGACCGATGTTGCATTCCCAGGCGCGCTGAGGGTAAATCAGCTGGCGAATGCTCAGATTGCTGCGCGTGCCTATCTTTGCCTCGACTAGGTTGACCGTGCGGCTGCCTTCGTATCCGCCATCAATCTCGATCTGTACGCCGGACACGGGAAAATCCGTCCGCGCCAGGTTCAGCGTGAAATCCGGACTCCGGCTGCGTCCACGGATAGTGAGCGCGATTTTTTCACCAAACACGTCTTCCAGCGCGCCAGAAACCATTGCGGCATCAAGAGCAGCCGATTCATTGGCCAGCGATTTCGGGTTAAGTGTGATGATGTTTTCCGGAAACCGTACCTGTGCTGGCGTTACTTGCACATCCGGATTGATGTCGATGAATGGGTCAAAGCGCGCGATGCGATACATGCCGTTATTGATGGCCAATATCGCCATCTGGTTGGCCGCCATGACAGGAGGCAAGTGCTCGCGGAAATCGATTTTTGCCATCAGCCGAGGTTCTCGTCCGCCAATGGCCTTGATTTGATCGGCGGATATGTCGAAATAACCTTTGCTGTTGACCTGATCGACGATAGACAGTCTGGTGAAAATATTAGTCCAGCCGTCGTGGTTTTTCGCCATTGTTAAACCTGATAATTTGTCACCAATACTTCGTTTGCTTCCTTGCCCCGGCTGCCGCCTTTGCAGTTAATGGCGCGCATGGCATGGACGACCTGAATCGAATAATCCCGATACAGTTCAAGAATGATCGGCGTGTTCGAATTCGAGAGCATGGCTCGTACACCGCGCTTGGTGAGTTCCGTAAACACTTGCGCCAGTTCTGCTTGATCATCGAGATTGAACCCGCCTTTGACGTAGCTGGCAAAATTTGCCGTTTTCGTCATCGGTGCATAAGGCGGATCAAAATAGACGAAGTCACCTTCCTTGGCTCGCTCCAAAACGCTTTGATATCCGACGCAGTCGATTTGCACGTCTGCTTTGTTCAGGTAATCGCTGATGGCCAGCAGATTTTCCTTGTCGACGATTTTGGGGCGTACATAACGGCCAAATGGCGCGTTGAATTGTCCGCTCTTGTTTTCCCGGTATAAGCCGTTAAAGCAGGTTTTGTTCAAATAAATGAAGCGGCTTGCCCTCTGAACCGGCGTCATTTTTGACAGATCTTTGGCGCGGGTGTTGTAGAAGTATTCTTCCTCGTTTTTGTGCGTTTGCAGGCTCCTGATCAGCGCGTGAACATCATCACGGATAACCAGATAGCAGTTGATGAGTTCTGGGTTGACGTCGGAAACAGTCGCCTTTGCCGGCAACCTCGAAAACAGGAGCGCGCCACCTCCCACGAACGGTTCGTGGTATCGAGCAAACGCTGCTGGAATCTTGGCATTCAGAATGTCTAACAACTGACGTTTTCCTCCGGCCCACTTCACGAACGGACGAGGTGAAATGCCATTTATCTGTGCTTGATGCATACCGGCTTAAAATCTAAATAGAAGCTCTATGAGTGTAAAAACCATTTAGAACTATGGCAGGGCACCAATTGATTCTGAAATGACTCGTGCGATTATTACGTTTCGCAGGGATTTTCTCAACAACAGCTTTAGACATGGGCTGTTGCGAGGCGATTATAGTAACTGTTTTTGCGAAACGGCTTGCCAAGCCACGATTGTGCTGTCATTGATTTTCTTGCCGGAAGGCGAGGTCTGGTTACGCCATCAGCCGCTGCGGATGGGTGTAGATCGCATGACCCTGTTGCCGCACAAAACCAGCCAGCGTCAGGCCGGTGATATCGGCGATGCGCACTGCCAGCGCGGTTGGCGCGGAAACGGCGGCCAGTATGCCGATGCCGGCAGAGGCGGCCTTTTGCACCATTTCGTAGCTGGCGCGGCTGGTGACGATGGCGGCGCCGGTGGCGGTGTCGATGCCGCCGCGGCGCAACGCGCCAATCAGCTTGTCCAGCGCGTTGTGCCGGCCAACATCTTCCCTCACCAGCGTGACCTGTCCATCGGTCGCGAGCCAGGCGGCGGCGTGCGTGGCCCCGGTGCGCTGCTGCAAAAGCTGCTGCTGTTCCATTTGCCGGAAAGCGGCGTGCAAGGTGTCGGCGCTGAAGGCGGCCGTGCTGACGACCGGTGGCGGGATGCGAATCGCCTGCGGCAGCGTTTCAGTGCCGCACAAGCCGCAGCCGGTGCGGCCTGTGAGAGAGCGGCGTTTTTCCTTCAGCGAGAAAAAGCGTTCGCTGGCGATTTCCAGTTCGATGCGGATGCCGTCGAGATCGCCGGAAATCTCGCACGAATAGAGTTCCGATGGCACGGCCAGAATGCCTTCGGTCAGCGAAAAGCCGAGCGCGAAGTCTTCCAGATCGTTTGGGGTGGCCAGCATCACCGCGTGCGAGATGCCGTTGTATTCCAGCGCCACCGGCACTTCTTCGGCGACCTGATCATGAGTCGAGGTGGTTTGGCCGGCGCGCCATTTTGTTACCGCCACTGTGGCTGAGGTTTCGATCGGGGGCATGGTGAGAAAGCGGATTGTTGCGTTTCGGTGTCAACAATAGCATGGTTTAAATATGCTGGTGACTGATATTTTGATGCGGTGTGGTTTGCAACAATTTTCGTTTTTTAATCAAAATGTCGCTTAAAATGGCTTCTTCACTCCATGTTTTCGCGTGGCAAAGTGATCTTTGCTGTCATTTTGCTGTCCTGCCTGAGCTTTGTTCGACGCTGTTTTATTATGAAAAAAATCAAAATCCGTCCCGATTTGTTCCTGTGCGGCGTTGCCTCGCAGCCCTATTCGCTGGCGCGCGGCATTGCGTTGCTGCAGGCGGTGCGGGAAAAGGGCAATTTGCGCGCGGCTTGCGGCACACTTGATATTTCATACCGAACCGGGTGGGCGGCGCTGGCGGAAATGGAGCAGATGCTTGGCGGTGCGGTGGTCGAGATGAGTCGCGGCCGCGGCACCGAATTGACTGAACTCGGACAGCGGCTGGTGTGGGCGGAAAAGCTGATTCACGCCCGTCTGGACCCGTTGCTGGAAAGCATGGCGATCGAAGTGGATGCGGAAATCCAGAGCGTGCTGGCGCGTGCGACCGATCATCTGAAGATTTTCGCCAGCCACGATTTTGCGATGGCGCTTCTGGGGGCGCAATTGCAGGCGCAGGGAATCCCGCTGGATTTAAGCTATCGCGGCAGTCTGGAAGCGGTTGGTGCGATGGGGCGCGGCATGTGCGACCTGGCCGGGTTCCATATTCCGACCGGCGCGCTTGAGCGGGCAGCGCTGAAGCAGTTCGAAAACCTGTTGCAGCCGTCGCATGTGGTGGTCAGTCTGGCCACGCGCCGACAGGGCCTGATCGTCAAACGCGGCAACCCGAAGGGCATCTGGTCGATTGCCGACCTGGCCAAGCCGGAGGTGTTGTTCGTCAACCGGCAGCCCGGCTCGGGCACGCGCATCATCCTTGACCTGATGCTGGCGCAGGAAGGGCTGGACGGACGTAATATCAACGGTTTCGAGCGGGTTGAGCTGACGCACGCCGCCATCGGCGCTTATGTCGCCAGCGGCAAGGCGGATGTCGGCCTCGGGGTGGAAACGGCGGCGCGTCAGTTCGATCTGGATTTCGTGCCAGTGATTTCGGAGCGCTATTTCCTGTTGTGCGAGCGGCGCAAGCTGGCCGATGCGCGTTTCAAGCCGATTCACGACTATCTGAAAACCAGCGAGTTCCGCACGGAAGTCAGCCGGTTGGCCGGATACGACTCGGCCACTACCGGCGCGGTGCTCACACTGGCGGAAGCGTTTCCTTCGCTGCGGCTGGACAAGGCGGATTGACGCGCATTTGAGCGCAGACGAGTCAGGTCAAAATAACTGACCGAAATGACTTTTTGGTCATTAAGGTTGAAAAATATACTCCTACCAGTATTTTAAAAGCACCAGCAAATGCGAGGCCTGGAGTGTGGTTTTTGCTGCATACCCATGCCGTTCTTGGTTTTGTTCCATGCTTGCGGACGCTTTAGGCGGAAAGTGCGATAACGATGGCGGCTTCATCCACTAGTGCATGCACTTCATCCTGCAATGCCAGCGTGCATTCTGGCACCTGAAAACCGACCAGTTGCTGTCCGGCGCTCAGCGTGATCGAAATTTCATTGCCGCCATCGCCGGGCGAAATGCGGCTGATCGAGCCCGGGATGCGGTTCATGCCATCCTGTCCGGCCGCGCTGGTTCGGGGGGCGATGCTAACGGCGGTTGCCTTGCATAGCGCAATCACTGGCAGGCCGACGGCAAGCGACAGCAGTTCGGCGCTGGTGCGGGTGATGCGCGCGGTCAGCGTTTCTCCGCCGGGGAGGCGGAGTTGCACGCGCACGACCTGGCCTAGGGGTTCCAGTCCGGCCACTTCACACGGCAGATGGTTGCGCATGCTGGTGCGGATCGCCAATTGCGCCAGTGTGGCGCTGTAAATGCCGCCGCTGCCGGCCTGCAGTTGGTGCAGCACTTCATGCCGCAGTTTTGCCAGCAAATTGGCCGTGGTCAGCAATTGTCTGCCTGCTTCGGTCAGCCGCGCGCCGCCGCCGCCTGCGCCGCCAACCAGCTTTTCCACCAGGCCGATGCCGGCGAGGTTGGTCAGCGTGTCGATCGCCTGCCAGGCAGCTTTGTAGCTCACGCCAGCCTCTCTGGCGGCTTGTGAAATCGAACCAGTTTGTTCGATCAGGCGAAGAATTTCAATGCGCTTGTCCGCCATGCTGTGGCCGAGCGCATCGGCCAGGAAGGTGGATGTTTTCATGCGCGCTATTGTGCCTCGAATCCGTGGCGCGCGGGGTTTTCCGTGGCGGACAAATTCTGCTAGACTTCGTTATTCAAAAAATGAATAGCGAGGTCATCGTGTCAAGAATTGTTCGGAACGTATTGCTGTGTGCGGGCCTGCTGGTTGCCGGTCTGTGTTCTGCCGCATTCGCGGCTGAGGTCAAGGTTGCGGTGGCAGCAAATTTCACTGCACCGATCAAGGCGCTGGCGCCGGGGTTCGAGAAGGCGACCGGCCACAAGCTGGTGCTGTCTTACGGTTCGACCGGCAAGTTCTATGCGCAAATCAAGAACGGCGCGCCATTCGACGTGTTCCTGGCGGCGGATGATGAAACGCCGATTCGGCTGGAAAAGGAAAACGGCATCGTGCCCGGAAGCCGCTTCACTTACGCTATCGGCAAGCTGGTGCTGTGGTCGGCCAAGCCGCGTTACGTTGATGGCAAGGGAGAAGTGCTGCGCAAGAACCAGTTCAAGCATCTGGCTATCGCTGCGCCAAAGCTCGCGCCCTATGGCGCAGCGGCGTTTGAAGCGCTGACCAACCTGAAGCTGCTGCCGGCCTTGAAGCCGAAAATTGTGCAGGGCGAAAACATTGGTCAGACGCATCAGTTCATCAGCAGCGGCAATGCCGAACTCGGATTCGTGGCGCTGTCGCAGGTATACAAGGATGGCCAGATTACCAGTGGTTCCGCCTGGGTAGTGCCATCGCGCCTGTACAGCCCAATCCGGCAGGACGCGGTGATCCTGACTCATGGCCAGGGCAATCCGGCTGCTAAGGCGCTGGTCGATTATCTGAAATCGGCTGGTGCGCGCAAGCTGATCAAGACGTATGGGTATGATTTCTGACGCGAGAAATACGAAGGCTTGCGAATGGAGTCAGCCTGAGCGTGCGCTGCAGGCTTTGGCGAACAGGTATATCCTGCAATAACGGTCGGGAAAGATTGCGCGCCCCGGTTTTCACGGGCGCGCTCTTTTTTTCGCCGCGGAGAGCTTTACGCTGACAGATTGAGTTGTATTCAAGAAAAAGGAAAAAAGACCATGAATGCCGCAATCGAAGTACCGAAGCATGAATTGCTGATCAACGGCAAGCGCGTTGCGCCCGAGGGGGGCAAGTATTCGACCATCCTGAATCCGGCCACCGAGGAAGTGATGGCGCATGTTGCGCAGGGCAGTGCGAACGATGTCGATATGGCGGTGCAGGCCGCCCGTGCTGCACTGAAGGTGTGGAACGGGATCCGCGCCGCCGAGCGTGGCCTGATCCTGAACCGGTTGGCCGATTTGATGGAAAAGCACCAGCAGGAATTGATTGCGTTAGAAAGCGCGAATGCCGGCAAGCCGCTGGCCAGCGTGCGGCGGCAGGACATGCCGGCCGCGATCGATACCACCCGCTATTACGCCGGCTGGGCCGACAAG
>JAGSYW010000143.1 GCA_018262475.1 Burkholderiaceae bacterium
GCTTCCGACAAGGCGGGAAAATCCGTCTTGTGCTGCATCCTGCGCAACAGGAAGTCGAGCGTGCTTTTTCTCGGCGCTGAAATCGGTACGTTTTCCATATGCTTCTATCTAGCTTGACGAATATGTGGCCAATTATGCCCGAGGTTTTTCAGGTCTGCCTTGCAGGTTCAAGCGCAATTCTGCAATTTTGCTGCCCTTGTCCTTGTGTGTGGCAAAGCCGAATTTTTTGGCAAATCCTGCTATTTCATGATTGTCTGGCGGCGACAATGTGACCAGTTCCATCGTGCCGCGGCTTTGGCAGTATTGAGATCGGAACGCACAACGATGACGAATTCTGCGCGCACGTTGTCCGGGTCGGCATAAGCGCGTACGACACCGAGCGTGTGCATTTTGCCGTCATCGCCTTTCGCGGTGGCGATGAATGCCATTTCACGGTCGTAATCAATCAAGACAGAACGGGATCGCTGCGGGTAGGGCGTTTGCCTCACCTTTGGCTGGAAGCGCTTGCGGAAATCTTCTGGTGCCAGCGCACTGATAAAATCGGTGTGCTGCAATTCGTCTTCTGGCTTGATCGGGCGCAGCAGCAGCGGCTGGCCGTTCCATTCGCTCCACTCTTCAAGTTCTTTGGGATATGGGCGGATCGCCAACCGCTCTGTGCCAGATGACGTTGCCGGCGCGATCCCGATGCGCGCATCCAGCGCCAGCACGCCGTTTTCATCTGCCAGCAGCGGGTTGATGTCGAGTTCGACGATTTCCGGAATGTCGCACACGAGTTGCGATACTTTTGTCAGCGTCAGATAAAGTGCATTGAAATCGATTGGCGGCACGTTGCGGTAGCCAGCGAGCAGTTTTGCAATCCGGGTGCGTGACACCATGTCCTTGGCCAATGCCAGATTCAGCGGCGGCAAACCGATGGTGCTGTCGCCAACCACTTCGACTGCCGTGCCGCCCTGGCCGAACAGGATCACCGGCCCGAACACCGGATCGGTGGTGGCGCCGACGATCAGCTCGAACGCTTTCGGTTTCCGGGCCATCTGTTGCACGCTGAAACCGGTCAGGTGTGCGGCCGGCTGGATTT
This sequence comes from Burkholderiaceae bacterium, assembly GCA_018262475.1. Taxonomy (GTDB): domain Bacteria; phylum Pseudomonadota; class Gammaproteobacteria; order Burkholderiales; family Burkholderiaceae_D; genus QZKY01. The sequence goes on from JAGSYW010000143.1 coordinate 1,079, forward strand.
TCTTCAGCCGGCGCAGCATGCCACTGGCTGCGGCGGAAACCTGTTCCGCCGTTTCGAGATCGAGCGCAACGCCACCGACTTCGGATTTGTGCGTGATATCGGGAGAAAGGATTTTGACGGCGACCGGGAAACCTATTTCGCCGGCAACCTGCACCGCTTCTTCCGGCGTGGACGCGACGCGCGTTTCGACCACCGGGATGCCATAGGCGGAAAATACCGCTTTTGCTTCCGGTTCGGTCAGCATTTTTCGACCTGATGCCAGCGCCGTCTGCACGATGGCGACGGCCTTCGCGGTATCCGGCGTGAATTCTTCCGGCGCCGACGGCGGCGTCTGCATCAACATTTCCTGATTGCGGTTGTATTCGACCACCTGCAGAAAGCCGCGCACAGCCTGTTCAGGCGTGTCGAAGGTCGGAATGCCTGCTTGACGGAAAATGGTACGCGCCCGTCCCAGCGAATCGCCGCCGAGCCAGCAACCGAAGATGTTGCGTGTCGAATGCTTGAACAAGGTGGCAAGTGCAGCCGCGATTTCGTAACTGGGCACGATTGCAGTTGGCGCATGCAGAAACAGAATGGTGCCGGTTTCGTCGGTGTCGAGCAGAATCTTCATCGTTTCGATGTAGCGATCGACTGGCGCATCGCCGATGATGTCGACCGGATTGCCGCGCGACCACATCGCTGGCAACACCTGATCCATCCGGTGCAGAATGTTTTCATTCAGCGATGCCAGCTTGCCATTGCCCAGCACCAGCGCGTCCGTCGTCATTACGCCGACACCGCCGCCGTTAGTGACGATCGTCAGTTTTTCACTTTGCAGCGGCCGCGAGCGCGCCAGTGTTTCGACAGCATCGAACAGTTCTTCAGTGGTGTTCACTCGCAACATGCCAGCCCGGCGGATGGCGGCATCATACACGTCATCTGCACCTGCCAGCGCACCAGTATGTGATGCAGCGGCCTGAGCACCTTCGGGCACACGACCAGCCTTGATGATCAATACAGGCTTGATGCGCGCCACGGTACGCGCGGCGGACAAGAATTTGCGCGCCGCCTTGATCGACTCGACATACAGCAGGATCGCGCTGGTGTTGTTGTCTGTCGCCAGATAATCAAGCACGTCACCGAAATCGACATCGGCGCTGTCGCCCAATGAAATGAAATGCGAAAAGCCGATTTCCTTTGATTTGGCCCAGTCCAGCACGATTGTTGTCAGCGCGCCAGATTGCGACACGAAAGCCAGGTTTCCGGGCAGGGCGCTGGTGTGCGAAAAACTGGCGTTCAGGCCGATACCAGGCACCAGCAGGCCGACGCAATTCGGGCCGAGGATACGCAGCATGTATGGCTTGGCGGCCTCCAGCATCGCTTCGCTGATAGTGCGTCCCCGCTCATCCTTTACGCGCGACAATCCAGCTGTCAGCACGATCGCTGCCCTAGTGCCGCGTTCGCCAAGTTCGGTGATCAATTGCGGGATGGTTTCCGGTGGTGTGCAGATAACGGCCAGTTCAGGCGTTTCCGGCAGGTCGGCTACTGACGCATATGAATGCACGCTGGCAACGCTTTTCTGGCGCGGATTAACTGGCAGGATCACGCCTTGAAAGCCACTCGCCAGCAGGTTTTCCATCAGCTTTGCACCCACGCTGCGCTGCTTGTTGGAGGCGCCGATCACGGCAACGGATCTGGGGTTGAACAGATGGACGAGATTGCGAATGGTCATGGGCGTTTCCTTTCGGTGAATTCGCACATATTGTTGTGCTTATCAAGGCAACGGGTATTGCGCAATGTCATCACTGTGAAACCGGGGTGTTTCTGGCCGGTTTCACAGTAAAAATACGAGGGGTATATCCTTTAATTCTATTCCTCCGCCAATTTATTTGCGGCTATTTCAAAATACGGGGGGGAGTATTTTTGAGGCTGCTTTGGGTGTTTATTTGTCAAAATGGATTTGTTGCATGATGGAGGAAGCGATTTCTTCGATGGATTTGGTCGTGGTGGATAGCCAGCGTATCTCTTCCTTTTGCATCAGGATTTCTGCTTCACGCACTTCATGGCGGCAATTGTCGAGTGATGCATATGCGCTGTCAGGTCGGCGTTCATGACGAATTTTTGCCAGCCGTTCAGGATCGATGCTCAGGCCAAACAGCTTCTCCTTGAATTCAAGCAGTACCGGCGGCAACCTGCCGCGTTCAAAATCTTCAGGAATCAATGGGTAGTTAGCAGCCTTGATGCCGTATTGCATCGCCAGATACAGGCTGGTTGGCGTTTTGCCAGAGCGCGATACGCCGACCAGGATCACATCCGCGTTCGCCAGGTTGCGGTGCGACTGGCCATCGTCATGTGCCAGCGTAAAATTAATGGCATCGATCCGGTGCAGGTATTCCTGACTGTCTGGGCTTTTGTGGCTCAGGCCGATGGTCTGCGCCGATTTTTGGCCGAGTTCGCGCTCAAGCGGTGTGATGAATGTCTGGATCAAATCGCAATGCAGTGCGTTGGCTTGCTGAATGATTTCAGAAAATTCGAGTTTAGCCAGGGTGGAGAATACAAGAGGACGTTGTTTTCCGGAGTCGATGACGGCATTAATGGTGCGCACGGCATGATGTGCCTTGTCAGCGGTGTCGATAAAAGGCAAGCGGATTTTGTCGATGGTTTGAGCAAACTGGCTCAGCACAGAGTTTGCCAGGGTTTCGGCAGTTATTCCGGTGCCGTCGGAGACGATGAATACAACGCGCGTCATGGATGATTTGATTTGATTGGGCATAATTGTGAACTTGAACGCATTGCTGACAGAGAGGAGCATACCTGTTGGCATTCATACCATCAACAGCTTAAACAGAAACAGAATGACATATTCTGTCGGTAAAGTTGATGTTGTTCAAAAAAGACGGATAATTTGATGCCGCTTTGGCAATGTCTGCGAGCAAATCAGTGTGCAAACAAAAGCTCGACACACATTACACACCTCGTCAAAAAGTGACGATGATGACATGTCGTCACACGTTTCGACACCAAAGTCATTCTTCGACACTTATATCGACATGTCAGGGATTGTTATTTAAGTGCTTGAAATAAATGGGAAATTTTCTGTTTTTGTGTATTTGTTCGAGTCTGGCACGAGAAATGCTTAATCATGGGTGCACTACTCTCCTAAAAAGTGCACTCTCCTGTGAACAAGTGTCCTCTGTGTTGGTCGTCAAAGGGTCTTCTGTCATGAGGTTGATCCGGCCGCACAGGGGCACAGTTCTTTTTATGGGTACCAATTTTCACAATCAACATTTGCGAGAGAATTTATGAGTAACACACAGGCAGCACAGTCAACGGGGAAGCAGCCCAATCGTTGGCTTTACTTGAT
>JAGSYW010000003.1 GCA_018262475.1 Burkholderiaceae bacterium
AGCAAACGTCAAAAACAGCATTGAACTGCTGGAAGAAGTACAAAAGCTCCTGCTTGATCTGAAAAGTGCATGGGATTCGATTGCAGAAAACGGTGCACAACCGCAGGCTGCGCCAATGGCAGAGAAGGCTCCCGTATACGATATGCTGTCGCCGCGCGCTGTGTCCAGCTTGGCGAGGGCTTGAATGATGATGAATAATACGCAAATCATTGACCTGTATGAACAGGTGGCGGAAATCACTGAACAAATGCTGGCGGCGGCCCGTGTCGGCGACTGGGATTCGCTGGTGGCGCTGGAATCGCGCTGCGCTGCCCGTGTCGATACGCTCAAGGGCGGCGTTGATTCCAACGCATCGCTAACGCCGGTTGCGCGCGAGAAAAAAATCAGCATCATCAAGAAAATTCTGGATGATGATCGGGAAATCCGCGCGATCACCCAGCCACGCCTGGCGCAATTGTCCGCGCTCATTGGCACGTCTCAAAACGAACGCCAGCTCCGTCAGGCTTACGGCGCGAATAACGCAACCGGCTGACCGCCATGATGCTGCGGTCCGATGCAACCGGCATCCGGCCGGTCATCCTGACTGAGCATCCTGGCTCGGTCAGTGCTGCAACCAGCCCGAGCCAAGATGCGTTCAACCGCCTGATGCAGGTTTCCATCGGAAAGCAGTTTCAGGCGGAAGTGATGTTGCGGCAGAACGATGGTTCCTATCTCGTCCGTCTGGCAGACACAACTGCCAGAATGCTTCTGCCGGAGGGAACCCAGACTGGCGACACGGTTTCCATGACGCTGCTTACCGCCAGCCCGCGCCCCACTTTTCTATTGGGCGAAACGACAGTCAGCGCCCTTCCATTGCCGAATCAGCAGGCCGCCCTGAAAGGTTTGCTAATTGACAATATGGCGCAAGAAGCAGCACAAGGAAGTGCTGGCGCCAACCAGGTCGGAAAATCCACCTCAATCGAGGCTACTACTGCCGCTCAAACCAGGTCATCTGCCGGGCAGGCTGACGGCAGCACGATGACCACGTTGAGTTCAACTGGGAAACTGATTGATTCCCTGCTGCATGCCAGCGAACAGGGCAACATGCCGGCTGCCATCACTGGCAAGGAGGCGATTGTTCCTTCGCCAGATGTGGCACCGACCAAACTGGCCGAAGCAATGCACAAAACGCTTGAATTCAGCGGCCTGTTTTACGAGTCGCATGTTGAGGAGTGGGCGAATGGCCAGCGTGCTGCAGAGGCGCTGGCGAGGGAGCCTCAGGCACAATTGTCGGCAGAACAAACATCCGTTGCCAGCCAGCAGGCAGCAGCCAGTTCGGCTCAAGATATAGATGGATTAACGCAGGCTGCCTTGCTCAACAGCGATGCCGCGCATCTGCTCCGGATGCAGTTAAACACGCTGGAGAACCGCCACGTTGTCTGGCAGGGCGAGTTATGGCCCGGCCAGCGTTTCGAGTGGGAGGTTAGCGATGAAACGCCGCAGCGACAGGAGGCGGCAGAAGCGGTACCCACATGGCGCAGCCAGATGCGGTTTGAGTTGCCCGCCCTTGGCACCATCACCGCTTCGCTCGTGCTTTCCGGCAGCCATGTCCAGGTGCAGTTGCGCACCGCGACCGAAGAAGCGGCTGCGACCATCCGCCCATATGCGGGCGACCTGGCGAACGCGCTGGACGCTGCAGGTTCTCCGCTTGATTTGCTGACGGTGAAAAAAGATGGAACAGCCTAAACCGCCGGTCAATGCCGTTGCGCTGGCCTACCATGCCGGCGATCTGGCGCCCAAGGTGGTCGCGAAAGGTCGCGGCCTGATCGCAGATGAAATCATCCGGCGTGCACGCGAGCATGGCATCCATGTGCATGAGTCGAGGGAACTGGTGGCACTTCTGATGCAAGTCGATCTCGATAAAAATATCCCGCCCGCACTGTATCGCGCAGTAGCGGAACTGCTGGCATGGCTATATCATATCGAATCCGAGCAACATGGCACCAAAAAACCCATTGCGCCACCGACTGCTGCTGGCTAGGCTTGCTATCGTTTCATTTGAAAAACATGAATTATCTCCGCTCCATCGGCATTGAAGATCTTGGCCCCTATCAGGTGCATTCTCGCCGGGAAATCATCATGCTGCTGCAAGGCATCATGGAATCGAAACAGCTCGTCAGGATGGCTTTCAACAAAGGTTCGGAAGCCATCGTGACCACCATCCTGGAAGTCGATGATGAATCCGATCGGGTGGTCATCGATTGCGGCCCTGACCGCACACAGAACCAGCGCATCGTCGATAGCGACAATGTTTCGTTTGACACCAGCCTTGACCGAATTCGCATTGTGTTTTTCACCACCAGCCTTGACGTCTGTCTGCATGATGGCAAGCCTGCATTTTGTTTTTCTATGCCGGCCAACCTGATCCGCCTGCAACGGCGCGAAACCTATCGCATTCGAACGCCGCGTAGCACGGTTGAGCTGTTTCTTGAGACCGAGGAAGATGGCAAGCAGAGATTTACCGCTTATCTGCACGACATCAGCGCCGGCGGCGTTGGCCTGCTCGACGAACAGATGCTGCTTGACGACAGCTTCGGCTGCCGGTATACCAATTGCCGCATCATGCTGTCCGACAAGAGCGTAATCATTGCCGATTTGCAGGTGAGAAATTCCCAGGAAATCTCCCTGGCGAACGGAAAAAAAATCCGCCGCATTGGCTGCCAGTTCACGCAGATGCCTAACCGGACGATGGTTGAAGTTCAGCGCTACATCACGAAAATCGAACGCGAACAGAACGCGCGCACCAACTCTTAAGCAGCGCTGCCATGACGCAACCGCTGGCACCGTTCATTAGGATGAACGCCTGCCCCCCACATGGTTGAATGGCATGTGCCTGCTGCCAACGCCTTGCGACTTGGTCGTAAAGCTTGAAATAACTGACCGGAATGGCGGTTTCGGTCAGTTAGGCAAAAATACATACTCCCCGCAGTATTTTAAAATCGCCAGAAAAATGGTGACCCAACCCTTCATTTTTACAACATACCCCAATCCCTTTACATCACGGAATCAGACGTTCATGTTCATGATGTCGTGATAGGCGGTCACCAGCTTGTTTCGTGCCTGCACCGTCGCCTGGAACGAAATGTTGGCCTTCTGGATTGAGATCATCACGTCCGACAGGTTTACGCTATCATCACCGGCAACAAATTGCTGCCCCAACTGTTCCGCCCTCACCTGCGCATTGTTGACCTGATCCAGCGAGGTTTTCAGTACGCTGGCAAAATCCGTCTTGTCGGTGGTGGTCTTTTCCCCCTGAAGCGGGGAAATCTTTCCCTGCGCGGTGGCGGCGGCTGCCCGCAACTGCGCCACCATCGCGTCTATCCTGCTGGCATCGATCGCATTCATCGCAACTCCCTGTTATTCGTCTGCTTTCGTGCACACTCCTGACTTTTTTTCAAAAGCAGGAGCGGCAATTCCCACGGCAAGAAGTTATCATGTACGCTTGACAGCAGCCCGCCGAGGAGGCGGCAAAACATCGTTCTGTTCGTCCGATTGAAATTTACGACAGCGAAGAAAATAGCTATCACGGCGAAATCCCGACAGGGCACATAATCATCGCAACCGAACAGAAGCACGCGGAGAAGAAACATGGCGACAGCAGGCGAACAGGCAACCGCACCGGCTTTGATACCTGAGACAGAAACAGGTGGACAACAAACCGCAATACAGCGGTTTATTGCGTATGCCCGCTCCGAAGGGGTGCGCACCTATTTCCTGATTCTTGGCATCGCGGCAGTGATCGGCATCATGGCTGCCATCTGGCTGTGGAGCCAGAAAACGGAATACAAGGTGCTGTTTTCCAACTATTCCGACAAGGATGGCGGCGCAATCGTCACGGCCTTGCAGCAGATGAACGTGCCATACAAGATTGCAGATACTGGCAATGCGATTCTGGTGCCGGATAAGCAGGTGCATGACGTGCGCCTGAGGCTGGCATCCCAGGGCTTGCCCAAAGGCGGCGGCATCGGCTTCGAATTGATGGAAAACCAGAAGCTGGGGATTTCCCAATTTCTGGAACAGGTAAATTTCCAGCGCGCGCTCGAAGGCGAGATGGCGCGCTCGATCCAATCCATCGGCGCCGTGCAGTCCGCGCGAGTCCATCTGGCGCTGCACAAGGCATCGGTTTTTGTGCGCGAACAGCAGAAACCGACCGCTTCGGTCATGCTGAACCTGCATCCCGGCCGCTCGATCGACCAGAATCAGGTCAACGCGATTGTTCATCTGGTTGCCAGCAGCGTACCCAGCCTGGTGGCATCAAACGTGACAGTAGTCGATCAAAACGGCAACCTGCTCTCGGGCCCGGAAAAACCAAAGGACAACAAAACGCTTGATCCGTCGCAAATCCAGTATGTGCAGGAGTTGCAGCGCAACATTATCAAGCGGGTCGAATCCATCCTGACCCCTATCGTTGGTGAAAACAATGTGCGCGCGGAAGCAACCGCCGAAGTGGATTTCTCGACCAGCGAACAGGCCGCCGAAACTTACAAGCCGAACCAGCCGCCGAAAAACGATCCTGCCATCCGCAGCCAGCAAAGCTCGGAATCGCAAACCGTGGTCGGAAATGCCGCCGCCGGTGTTCCTGGCGCGTTGACGAACCAGCCGCCGGCGCCAGCAACCGCGCCAATTACCCAGCAAGCAGCCAGAGGTGCGCCTGCAGCGACTGCGCCCGGCGCACGGCCGGGCACTGCAACCACCCAGCAGATACCGATCAAGTCGCAAAAGGATGCCACCGTCAATTACGAAGTCGACAAGACCATCCGTTATACCCAGCAGCCAATGGGCGGGCTCAAGCGACTGACGGTGGCTGTGGTCGTCAATTACAAGAAACAGACCGACAGCGAAGGCAAAGTTGCTCTGGTGCCGTTGACCGATGCGGAAAAGGCGCAGGTAACCGACTTGGTCAAGGAAGCGATGGGCTTTAACAAGGAGCGCGGCGACTCGCTCAATGTGGTTAACAGCCCGTTTGCCGCCAAGGAGGCCGCGCCGCAACCGCCTTTGTGGAAGCGCCCGGAAATGCTGGCACTGGCACAGGAAGTCGGCAAATACATCCTGATCGGGGCAATTTTGCTTTACCTCTTTTTCGCTTTCCTCAGGCCGATGCTGAGAAAATTGTTGCCGCAACCGCCCAAACCTGAGCCAACCTCTGCTGAAGGAGAAGAAGGAGAAGAAGGTGAAGAAGGCGAAGAAGGCGATGAAGATGCCATTGTCAGCCTGAGCGAAAAAGGCCAACGTCAAGGGCAACGCAGATATGAAGACAATCTCAGCGCTGCCAAGCAACTGGCCAAACAGGATCCGAAAGTCGTTGCCAATATTATCAAGAACTGGGTGGAAGAATGAGTGATGCCGGCGTACAAAGAGCGGCGATTATGATGCTTGCACTGGGCGCCGACGAAGCCGCCGAGGTGATGAAATATCTCGGCCCGCGCGAAGTGCAAAAACTGGGCGCGGCCATGTCGTCGATGAAGGCCGTGCAAAGCGAGGAACTGGAAGCCGTGCTGGAAAAATTCACGGTGGAAACGGAGCAAAATACGTCGTTCGGCCTCGATTCCGACGAATACATCCGGGACGTGCTGACCAAGGCACTGGGGGATGACAAGGCGACCTCGCTGATCAACCGCATCCTCGGCACGCGCGACGCCAGTGGCATCGAGAGCTTGAAGTGGATGGATTCGCAATCGGTGGCTGATTTGATCCGCAACGAACATCCGCAAATTATTGCCACTATTCTTGTTCACCTCGAACGCTACCATGCATGCGAAGTACTGAACCATTTCACCGAACGGCTACGCAATGATGTGGTGCTGCGCATTGCCACGCTCGATGGTGTTCAGCCAGCCGCGCTGCGCGAGCTGAACGAGGTGCTGACCAAACTGCTGACCGGCAACGAAAACGTGAAGAAAAAACCGATGGGCGGCGTACGTACTGCGGCAGAAATCCTCAACTTCATGGGCGGCGAAAACGAATCTTCAGTCATGGATAACCTGAAACGTCATGACTCTGACATGGCGCAGAAAATCATGGACGAGATGTTCGTGTTCGAGAACATTCTGGACATCGAAGATCGCGGCATCCAGACGATGCTTCGCGAAGTGCAATCCGAAACCCTCATCGTCGCACTCAAGGGCGCAAGTCAGGAATTGCGAGACAAGATCTTCAAGAACATGTCGCAGCGTGCAGCCGAAATGATGCGCGACGACCTCGAATCGAAAGGCCCGGTCCGACTGTCGGAAGTTGAAGCACAGCAAAAGGAAATCCTTCAGGTCGTCCGCCGTCTGGCAGACGAAGGTCAGATCGTGCTAGGCGGCAAAGGAGAAGACACGTATGTCTAACGCACTGCCCAAGGAAAAGCAGACTGCGTATCAACGGTGGGAGATGGCGTCGTTCGACACCCCTCAGCCTCCTCCGCCCCCCTCGCCTCAGCAACGCCAAGCCGCAGAAAAGGCCGATGCGTCGGCCAGAGTGAAGGAGCAGCTTGCATCAGTGCTGGAGCAAGCACGAACAGAAGGCTTTGCGTCCGGCCTCGAGGAAGGGCGCATAACAGGCCTTGATGAAGGACGAGCAACTGGTCTGGAAGAAGGACGGAACCAGGGACTGGCTGAGGGGCGTGCCATTGCAGCCAAGGAAGCACAAACGCTGCAAAGGCTGACCCAATCCTTCCAGGAAGAAATATCCAAAGCAAATGAATTGATTGCGCAGGACATGCTTGATCTGGCACTCGATATTGCAAAGGCAATGCTGCATTCTGCACTCAAAATCCGGCCCGAAATCGTTCTGCCTGTTATCAGTGAAGCTATACGTTACCTGCCATCTATACAGCAACCAGCTCAGCTTTTTCTGAATCACGATGATGCGCCAGTTGTCAGGCAATATTTAGGTGAAGATTTGACCAAAGCTGGCTGGCAAATACTGGAAGATCCGCATGTTGAACGTGGCGGTTGTCGCGTGGATACAGCCAGCAACCAGATCGATGCCACATCATCTACCCGCTGGCATCGTATCGTTACCGCACTTGACAAGGATAATGAATGGCTAGCACCGTAACTGACGACACCGTTGGCAGTACCCGCTGGCGCTCATATCTCCGAGATTGCCGCGAACTGCTTGAAATTGTCGAACCAATGCAGGTTTCCGGGCGTGTTACCCGTGTGACTGGTTTGGTAATGGAGGTTGTCGGACTCAAATTGGCCATTGGCGGTGGTGCTTACGTACCATTATCGAATGGCTCACGCATCGAGGCGGAAGTGGTTGGTTTTGAAAATAACAAACTATTTCTCATGCCCCAAAGCGATGTCGAAGGGATAGTACCTGGCACACGGGTATTTCCCATGGAGGTTGTACAAAGCCTCCCTCGCCCAGGCTCGGTCAACCATCCACGACGCCGACCTGATGACCGCAGCAAGCATATGCCCGTTGGCGATGAATTGCTTGGCCGCGTCCTTGACGGCCTTGGCCGTCCACTAGACAATCTTGGCCCGCTCAACACACAGCATGCTGCACCACTGAATGCGCGCACCATCAATCCGCTGGCACGCGCCCCTATCCACGATATTCTCGATGTCGGCGTACGTGCGATCAACAGCATGCTGACCGTTGGACGTGGCCAGCGGATGGGATTGTTTGCAGGTTCGGGCGTTGGTAAAAGTGTGCTGCTGGGCATGATGGCCCGATATACGGATGCCGATGTCAACGTAGTCGGCCTGATCGGCGAACGCGGACGCGAAGTCAAGGAATTCATAGAGGAAAACCTAGGCCCTGACGGTTTGGCGCGCTCGGTAGTTGTCGCCGCACCCGCTGACGCACCTCCGCTTATCCGCTTGCAAGGTGCCGCCTATGCCACCACAATTGCCGAATATTTTCGCGATCAGGGGAAGAATGTCTTGCTGATCATGGATTCACTCACCCGCTACGCAATGGCGCAACGTGAAATTGCCTTGGCTGTTGGCGAACCACCGGCCACCAAGGGTTATCCCCCCTCCGTTTTTGCCAAATTGCCGGCGCTGGTCGAACGTGCAGGAAATGGCAAGGACGGCGGCGGTTCGATCACCGCGTTCTACACCGTATTGACCGAAGGCGACGATCAGCAAGATCCAATTGCAGATTCTGCGCGCGCCATTCTCGACGGCCACATCGTGCTGAACCGTTCACTGGCAGACAGCGGTCATTACCCTGCCATTGACATCGAGCAATCGATCAGTCGCGTAATGCAAAACATTACGACACCCGAACACCAGAAACTGATGCGCCGTCTAAAACAACTCAATTCACGTTATCAGCGCAGCCGGGATTTGATTGCGGTTGGTGCCTACAGTGCCGGTACCGATCCGGTACTGGATGAAGCGATTTCCCGCCACGAACGAATCGACACGTTCCTCCAGCAAGGAATCAATGAACGTGCTAATGTGACTGAGAGTTTGGGGCAACTTGCCTCGCTATTCGAATGATTGAATTACGTTCCGCCCGCCTATAATTTTCAATGAGCATATCGTCTGCGCTCGCCACGCTTATCGAATTAGCAACAAAGGATTGCGATCATGCTGCCCAGGAACTGGGGAAAGCGATACGTGTGGCTGATGAATCCGAAAAGAAGCTCGCTTTGCTGTTGCAATACCGGGAAGATTATTCAGCCCGGTTTCAGGCCAGCCAGGCTGAGGGCTTGACGATTGCCGGCTATCGCAATTTCCAGCTTTTCATGGACAAGCTGGATCAAGCCATCGACGGGCAACAGCGTGTTGTGAGTGATGCGAAAAAACGCATCGAGGAACACCGGACGATGTGGCAGGCAGCAGAAAAGAAAAGAGTGTCTTACGATACGCTCGCAGATAGGGAACGCAAAAAAGCGCAGTTAAAAGAAGCAAGACGTGACCAGAAACAAATGGATGAGTTTGCGAACAGAAAATCCCATCAGAAACAAAAATGACATTCCGCAGGAGCGCTCATGAATACGGCCACCATCAAGACCCCCATTGTTGCCATGACTGGCAATACAGCGAAATCTCCTGCTTCTGCGACTAACTCTGTTGCGCCCGATGAGTCGTTCAATCAGGTACTGTCAAAGGAAATGAGCGACCGCAGTTCGGCTGCCCGCTCCGGTAACGCTCAAGCGACGGAGAAATCTACGACATCGCGGCAACCTACAAAATCAGCCGAGAAAACTGCATCAAATTCATCTGATGACTCTGATGAAGCAACACAAACTGATGCCAGCAACACGGATACAACTCATTTACTGGTGCTTGTTGCCGAATTAAGCGCTGTCGCAGAAAGCCCATCCCAACAAACCGCTTCTAGCACTGAATCATCTACAGAGGCCGCAGCTTTAATGTTATCGCAGAATACAGAGGCCGCAGCTTTAATGCTATCGCAGAATCCTGCATCACAAGCTGTTGCGCAAACCAGCCAACCGCTGGAAACCAAAACTGGCGAAATCGTAGCCGATGGTGTTATTCAAGCGCCAGACAATGCGTCCGATCGCGCAATCACATTCGATGCTCAAAGAACGGAACAAACTACTAATTTGGCTGCCACTATTAAGACAACCGATAACGCACAAGCCCTTAATCAGCCCGTGGGGGATTTTCATGAAACTATTTCATCTGCACTGACACAGACACAGACACAACCCGCGACAACCGAGCCTGTTGCTGCAGCAATCGAAAACAACCTCTCAACCGTTAGCGGCGAATCGCACACGCCAAATGCAATAGCATTGGCTCCAATGCATCAGGTTTCTACAGCACTTGTGCAAACCGCAGCGAACATTACCGAGAAATTAACGCCTCGCGTTGGCACTTCCGACTGGAACCAGGCGCTGGGCCAGAAAGTGGTCTGGATGGTCAACAGCGATGTGCAAAGCGCATCGATGACATTGAACCCGCCTGATCTTGGTCCACTGCAAGTGGTGTTGAGCGTTTCGAATAATCAGGCCAGCGCCAATTTCGTTGCAGCCCAGCCGGAAGTTCGTCAGGCGCTGGAAGCCGCACTCCCGAGATTGCGCGAGATGCTGGGCGATGCGGGCATCCAGTTGGGCCATGCCAATGTGAGCGCAGGAACCCAGCAGCAGCAACACTCTAACCAAGGACAGCAGCAAATGCATGCAAGCTCGGCTCGAGGCAGCGGCAATGAGGGTATCTTTGTTTCGCAAACAGACAGCGTTGTCACACCCCGCTCAAGTCGCCAGGGAATGGTGGATACCTTTGCATGATGTTTTTATGCACAAGGCCGGTTCCTGTTTTCGTTCCGGCCTCTGTTTTCCAGAAAATGAATGGGGTAAGATCATGGTATCTCACCAAGATACGACTGGTGAAGCATCCGGCAGATATACGCAGCATTGTTCCTTCTTTTCAATGCATTCGGCTGCGTGATTATTGTCGATAATGAATCAAACCTGACGCCAGACCAGAGGAAACCAGATGGCAACACAAAAACCAGTTTCAAAATCAAAAGGCGACGCGAGCAACGGTGAGGCTGCGCCGAAGAAATCCAAGATGAAACTGTTGATCATTGCGCTACTTGCCGTCGTGCTGCTGGGCGCTGGCGGTGGCGGTGCGTGGTATTTCTTCAAGATGCGCGGTGCCAGCAATACAGCTGAAGCTGCCCCCCCCCCTAAACCTTCGGCTGCCCCGATTTTCGTGCCACTGGAACCTTTTACGGTCAATCTGCAGCCGGAAAATGGTGAACATTATCTGCAAACGTCGATCACGCTGCAGACCAACTTCAAAGAAGAAGGGGATCTGTTCAAGCTGTATACGCCTCAGGTTCGCAACCGTATTCTGCTGTTGCTTTCGAGCAAAAAACCATCGGAAATTACCACTGTTGAAGGCAAGAAAAAGCTGGCGGAGGAAATTGTCACCGCGGTTAACCTGCCTTTCCAGCAAGGCGGAAGGCCACAAAACGTCAACAGTGTATTGTTCGTTTCATTCATCATCCAGTAAACGATAACATGGCTGAAACTTTTCTTTCCCAGGAAGAAGTTGACGCCCTCCTCCGAGGGGTCACCGGCGAACAGGATGAAGACCTGTCGCAAGGGGACAACTCGGGCGTTCGCCCCTACAACCTAGCCACACAAGAACGCATCGTCCGCGGCAGGATGCCGACGCTGGAAATTATCAACGAGCGTTTTGCGCGTCTGTTGCGCATTGGCCTGTTCAACTTTTTGCGGCGCACCTCGGAAGTATCCGTCGGGCCGGTTCGCGTTTCAAAGTACAGCGAATTCATCCGCAATCTGGTCGTACCAACCAACCTCAACTTGGTACACATGAAGCCTTTGCGTGGTACCGCACTAATGGTGCTCGATCCGAATCTGGTATTCCTTATTGTGGACAACCTTTTCGGAGGCGACGGCCGGTTTCATACCCGCGTCGAGGGGCGAGATTTTACACAAACCGAACAGCGCATCATCCAGCGTGTTCTGGAAATTATTTTCGAAAACTACGCCAAGTCATGGGAGCCGGTATATCCGCTGGAGTTCGAATACATCCGCTCCGAGATGAATACCCAGTTTGCCAATATTGCCACACCAAATGAGGTTGTGGTGGCTACCACGTTCACGATTGAACTTGGTCAGGTCAGCGGCGAAATGCATTTTTGTACGCCGTACTCAATGATTGAACCAGTGCGTGACGTTCTCACCAGCAGCCTTCAAGGTGAAACGCTGGAGGTGGACAAGCGTTGGATTCGCCTGATGACCCAGCAAATTCAGACGGCAGAAGTGCAAATCATTGCCGATTTGGGAACAATCAAATCGACGGTGGGTGACATTCTGAACATGAAGGCGGGCGACATCCTTCCGATAGCGATCCCGGAAACCGTGGAAGCAAAAGTCGATGGCGTTCCCATCATGGAATGCACATACGGCAAATTCAACGGCCAGTACGCATTACGAGTCGAAAAACTGATGCACAGCATGACAGATACAGCACAGGGAGATGAGCATGGCTGACGAAACCAACTCGCAGACAACCATTGAAGATGACTGGGGTGCCGCAATGGCCGAACAGTCCGCGACGGAGTCGGCAACTGATTCCATGGATGACTGGGGCGCTGCAATGGCCGAGCAGGCCAAGGCTGATGCTACAGCCGACACGCCCAACGATTCTTCCGCACTGAAGCCGCAATCTGCCACTGCCACGGTCTTCAAGGATTTCTCGGCTTCCACGCAGGGCAGCACACATAATGATATCGACTTCATCCTCGACATCCCGGTGCAACTCACGGTCGAACTTGGCCGAGCAAAAATCGCCATCAAAAATTTGCTGCAACTGGCACAGGGTTCCGTAGTAGAGCTTGACGGTCTGGCCGGCGAACCAATGGATGTCCTGGTCAACGGCTGCCTGATTGCGCAAGGGGAAGTGGTCGTGGTCAATGACAAGTTCGGCATCCGGCTTACTGACGTAATATCTCCGGCGGAACGCATCCGGAAATTGAATCGATGAAGCATCTGACGGAAGCTGCCCTGCTGTTCGCCACAACCGGCATGGTATTCGCAGCAGAACCTGCGACACCGCCGCCGGCTTCAGGCGGGTTGTTTCAGGTGCTGCTTGGCCTGATTGTTGTTCTCGGCCTGATGGCTGGCGCAGCCTGGCTGCTGAAACGCTTCGGCGCGCCAAGAATGGCTTCAGGCACTGTTATCAAGGTCATTGGTGGCATCGCTGTTGGCAACCGCGAACGCATCATGGTGATCGAAGTGGCCGATCAGTGGATTGTCGTCGGCATCACCTCGAATCAGATCAACACCCTGTCAACGATGCCCAAACAGGAACTTCCGCCCCTTCCAGAAGGCGGCACACCTGGCAGCCAGTTCTCCGACTGGTTGCAGCAATTCATGGACAAACGCAATGGAAAATAACATGCAGCGCGCCAAATTGTTTCAACCTCCCTGGCTGCGCCTGATGCCCATGCTTCTGTTAGCGTTTCCGTTAATCGCCGGCGCGCAAGGCTTGCCGGTTCTCAATAGCACACCGGCAGCAGGCGGCGGACAAAATTACACACTCAGCCTGCAAACCCTGCTGCTCCTCACCAGCTTGTCCTTCCTTCCAGCTGCGCTGCTGATGATGACCAGCTTCACGCGCATCATCATCGTGCTATCGATGCTGCGACAGGCGCTGGGAACACAAAGCGCACCACCCAATCAGGTCATTCTCGGACTTTCGCTGTTTCTGACATTTTTTGTCATGAGTCCCGTATTCGACAAGGCTTATACAGACGCATACCAACCGCTGTCCGAAAACAAGATCACGATGACTCAGGCGCTGGAAAAAGGCGCTGCGCCGTTCAAAAGTTTCATGCTAAAACAAACGCGCGAAGCGGATCTGGCATTGTATGTGAAGCTGTCAAATACACCGCAGCTGCAAGGGCCTGAAGATGTGCCAATGCGCGTGCTAATTCCCGCTTTCGTCACCAGTGAACTGAAAACGGCGTTTCAGATAGGCTTTGCCATTTTTATTCCATTCCTGATCATCGACATGGTCGTTGCGAGCGTGCTGATGTCGATGGGCATGATGATGGTTTCACCTGCAATTGTGTCCCTGCCCTTCAAGCTGATGCTGTTCGTGCTGGTTGATGGCTGGCATCTGCTAATCGGCTCACTGGCGCAGAGTTTCTTTTAAGGATTTCCGCCATGACTCCGGAAAGTGTAATGTCCATTGGACGACATGCGATTGAAATTACCCTGATGATTTCTGCCCCGATGCTGCTGATGGCATTGGCCATCGGGCTGGTCGTCAGCATCTTCCAGGCTGCGACGCAAATCAATGAAATGACGTTGTCGTTCATTCCGAAGCTGGTCGGGGTCTGCATCGCACTGCTGATAGCCGGGCCATGGATGCTGACGATCATGCTGGATTACATGCGCCATGTTTTCAGCAGCATTCCAAACATGGTCGGCTGACGGGAACTCGCTACCCGTTCATCCACGACCAGCATGATTACCGTCACCAGCGCCCAGTTGCAGACCTGGATCGCGTCCTTTCTGTGGCCGCTAACGCGCGTACTCGGACTGATCGCCGTCGCACCACTGTTTGGCAATATCAGCATTCCTGCCAGAATCAAGGTCACACTCGGCATCATGATCTCGCTGGTCATCGCGCCATCGGTTCCGCCTCTGGCTGCAACCGACCCAATGTCGCTTCAGGGGTTACTGATTCTGGCACAGCAATTTGTCATCGGCGCCGCAATGGGCTTTACGATACGCATCGTATTTGCTGCTGTTGAAATGGCTGGCGAGGTTACCGGCATGACAATGGGACTGGGATTCGCCACGTTTTACGATCCGATGTCACAAGGACGATCTTCTGCGATCAGCCAGTTCTTTGCTTTGCTGATGCTGATGATCTACCTGTCAACCAACCTGCATCTGGCGCTGCTGGCGACACTTTCGGACAGCTTCACCACCATCCCAATATCTGCCACACCCGCCGGCGGAAAAATGTTCCTACAATTGACTGAATGGGGCGGACGCATCTTCAGCGCCGGCGTTCAACTGGCATTGCCACTAATCGCTGCTCTGCTGATAACGAACATGTCACTTGCCATCCTGACGCGCGCAGCGCCTCAGCTTAACCTGTTTGGCATTGGATTCCCGGTTACTATCGGCGTCGGGTTTCTGGTAATCGGACTGGTTCTGCCCTATCTCGTTGCGCCGCTCGATAGCCTGTTTCACCAAGGCTTCGGTGCATTGCAGCAGATAACGTCAGCAACAGCCTCTGCATCACCGTAAGCAGCCTCTTCACTGGCGCTTCGCCTCAATCACCCCTTTTACTTCGCCAATGATCGCCAGCGCCTTTTGCAACTGCTCGGTGGCGCCAATTTCTGCGGTAAACGACATCCTCGCCTGGCCTTTCGCGCTATGCGTGTTAACGCCGATCACATTGATTTTCTCGCGCGAGAAAATTTCGGAAATATCGCGCAGCAAACCCTGGCGGTCAGCTGCCAGCACGAAGATATCGACAGGATAAACTGTATCCGGCGCTGATTTTCCCCATGCCGTTTGAATCACGCGCTCTGGAGTACGTTCCTGCATTTCGAAAAAATTCTTGCAGTCTGTCCGATGAATCGACACCCCCTTGCCCCGAGTAACAAAACCGACGATATCATCCGGCGGCGCTGGTTTGCAGCATTTAGCCAGTTGCGTCATCAAGCCGTCTGTGCCCACCACCAGCACCCCCGATTTCGCCCCCTGTGCGACGCTGGAAGCGCGGCTCTTGCGCGCCACAACTACATCTTCCGCCCCGGCATCCTTCACTGCAATCTCGCCGTGCAGCGCTATCTCGACACTGCGCAGACTGAATGTTTCCTTGCCTACCGCATGGAAAAACTCTTCCAGCTTCGCGAATCCGAGCTTGTGTGCCAGTTCCTCAAGATTGACCGCCGTTTTGCCCTCGCGCTGCAGGGTCTTTTCGACCATGCTACGTCCGGTTGCCAATGTTTCCTGAAAATCGATGGCGTTAAACCATGCGCGAATTTTGGAGCGTGTACGCGGACTCGCGGCATAACTTGGGCTGAGCCAGTCACGCGAAGGCCCAACCGCGGCATTTGCACCTTTGGCGGTAATGATTTCCACCGTTTGTGCATTCTTCAGTGGCGTATTCAGCGGCACCATGACGCCATCAATTTTTGCGCCTCTGCACCTATGTCCGACATCACTGTGCAGATGATAGGCAAAATCGATCGGTGTGGCCCCACTTGGTAGTTCGATCACGCGCGCATGGGGCGTCAGCACATAAATGCGCTCGTCCAGCCCCGCAGATTTGAGCTGATCTCCCCACTCCAGATGAGCCTTGTCTGGCCCCGCAACAACGTCCGCCACGTCGGTCTGCCACGCCAGCAATTGTCGCAGCCAGGCGATCTTCTCATCGTACTCCTGCTCATCCGACGCGTTCGAACCGCCAGATTCCTTGTAGCGCCAATGGGCTGCAACCCCGTATTCGGCGAAATGATGCATTTCAGCGGTACGAATCTGGACTTCCAGCGGCAAGCCTTCTTCTGAAACGACAATCGTGTGCAGCGACCTGTAGCCATTGGCCTTGGGGCGCGAAATATAATCATCGAACTCGTTCAGGATCGGTGCCCAGATGGCATGGACGATGCCCAGCACTTCATAACATGTTTTGACATCATCGACGATGACCCTAAAGGCTCGCACATCGTGCAAGTCGGCAAAATTGAGCGACTTGCCCCGCAGCTTGTTCCAGATGCTGTAAATATGCTTTGGCCGCCCTGACACATCTCCCTTGATGCCCGCTGCCGCCAACTCCTCTTTCAGCCGGACAATCGCCCTTACGATGAAATCCTCGCGCTCAACGCGCTTCTCTTCAAGCATCTTGGCAATATTGCGATAGGCATCGGGTTCCAGAAAACGGAATGAGAAATCTTCCAATTCCCACTTCAGCTGCCAAATGCCAAGCCGGTTCGCCAGCGGCGCATACAAATCCAGCGTTTCGCGTGCATATTCATGCACCATTTCATTTTGCAATTTTTGCTCAGCGAAATAGCGCAAGGTTGTCAACCGTGAAGCCAGTCGAACCATCACCACACGAATATCGGACGCCATGGCCAGTAGCATCTTGCGCAAGGTTTCAACCTGCGCAACAGCCTGCTGCGCCGCATTCTTGCCACGCAAGACTTCCTGCGCCCCAGCGGTCAGCCCACGCAAGCGCAAAAGTTGGCGAATGCTGTTCAAAAGCACGGCTACATTCTTGCCGAAATGCGCTTCAACCCCTTCCGCCGCCTTCTGATTAATGCCGGGCAACTCGGTCAGCACGCCGGCAATGCGGGTATCTGCATCGCTGTTGAGCGATGCCAGTATCGTAACCACGCCAGTCGCATATTCCAGCATGTTCTGCCCGGTATGCAATGTCATTGCGGAGTACAGTGGTCTTACATAGGCCAGTGCATCATCAACGCGAGCAGCATCTTCCGGCGATAGCCCAATCCCGTACTGCACCTGTTGTGCACTATGCAAAGCTGCTCTAGAGACCATAAATACTTTCGTTGTCCTGTTTCTATAATTCGTTACCACCCATTGCCATGTTTTATCCAAGCCAGACGGCTATCGACAATAACAGCAACATCAGCATCCACAACAGCAAAGCGCGCCACACCAAACCAACCGTGCTTTGCAATGCACGAACGGAAGGTTCTTCCCCCGGCAACATTTCAGCCTCACCGGCTATCATGTCAAGCATTGATACCTCAACCGAAGGCATGTTGACCGCTTTTTCTGCCGAATTACCGAGGCGAACACCCATTGCGCCCCCGCCCGTTGATAGAATGACACCCGCCGTTTCATCCTGCCACCGGTCGGCAAAATTGCGCCACGCATAAACCGCATCCTCGAAATTGCCAACAATGGCAAACGCAATTGCTGTCAGCCTAGCAGGGATCCAGTCGATCCAGTAAAACGCCTTGGCAGCAAAATTCCCGAACGCCTCATTACGCATATGATCCGGCTCGTTCCAAGCACGCGCAAGATATTCTGCCACGCGATACAGCACCGCGCCAGCAGGGCCAAACGGCAGCAGGAACCAAAAAAATACGCCAAACACATTGCGATGTGATGCCAGCAACGCTGTTTCAACTGCCACACGCACAATTTCTGGCGCTTCCATGCCGACCGTATCCTGTTTGGTCCATTCAGCCAGACGCGCGCGCGCCGTCGTTTCATCACCGGCCAGCAATGCAATCTGTATCGAAGTGAAATAATGGCTGTAACGTCTGAAACCGAGCGTCAGATAAACAATAAGGATATTCCACAGCAATTCCGCCAGCGGGTTGAAACGTGCTAGAAACCAGTTGATCGCAAAGGTTGGAACCAGCAACAGCCCCATGATGACCAACCAGCCGAAGCGTCCATGGCGAGGATGGCCTGCATTGCACCAAGCTTCTATGCGTGACGCCAGCGACTTGACTTCAGCATATACCGGATTGTTTGCGCGCATCGGTTTGAACTGTTCGATCAGGAGCGCGCAGAGGATGGAAAGAAACGTCATTATGGTTCCTTAATCAGCTATCCGCTACGATAACCCAGCATGCCGACAGAATCAAACCCGTTTCCCTGCATTGCCAATGCTCAGGCACGCAAAAAATGGAACAGATTGCGCAACATGGCTGCAGTCGCCCCCCAGATGAAGTACTGTTCGTACGGAATTGCATAAAACGAACGCCGCCCCCACCCGCGTGGAAAGTCCGCCTGTAGCCGCTGATAATTCATTCCCGACATCAGGAAAGATAGCGGCACCTCGAACACTTCCGCCACTTCGAATGAATCCGGCTTTAGCCCGAATGGTGGCTGAATGATGGAAACCACCGGCGTTACGCGATAGCCGCTGGCAGTAATATAATCCGGCAGCGCACCGATCACATCGACGTGCCGGCGATGCAGGCCAATTTCCTCTTCCGTTTCGCGCAGTGCAGTTTCGATGGACGAAGCATCGCTCTCCTCCGTTCTTCCACCGGGAAAACTGACCTGTCCAGGATGATCGTGCAAATGGTCGGTGCGGCGCGTCATCAGCATCACCGCTCCCTGCTCTCGCGCCACGATTGGAATCAGCACCGATGCCGGCGTTGGTTCCTCAGTTGCAAGCGAGGCAGGCAGACGACTGTCAGAACGTACTTCTGGCTGCCACTCTGGCGGATTGGCGAAGCGCGAACGTATCCAGTTTATTTCCAGTCTCTCTGGCGGAAGTGCTTTTTCCCTGCCAGTGTATTCAAGAATCATACTGGCAGGATCAAACGGCAATTTGGCCAAAATTTTCCCCAGACATAATAAAAAAGGCGCCCGCAGGCGCCCTTTGTCATGCAACACATTGCATGCCTGCTTATTCCTCGCCTTGGCTTGCAGCCGAACGACGGCTTGGCAATTTTTCCTTGATGCGTGCAGACTTGCCAGAACGCTCGCGCAGGTAGTACAGCTTGGCGCGGCGTACATCGCCACGGCGCTTGACTTCGATCGAAGCGATCAGCGGCGAGTACAACTGAAACGTACGTTCCACGCCTTCGCCGGAAGAAATTTTGCGCACGATGAAGTTAGAGTTCAGGCCGCGATTGCGACGCGAAATCACCACACCTTCATACGCCTGTGCACGCTTGCGCGTACCTTCGACGACGTTAACGCTCACCACCACCGTATCGCCTGGAGCGAAATCGGGAATGTTCTTGCCCAAACGGGCGATTTCTTCTTGTTCGAGTTGCTGAATCAGATTCATGGTTGACTCCAGAAACCATCTTGCCGACGCTTTGTTGATTCGTGCACTGCACTTGCCCGGTAGAGGATGGGGTTAAACACGCGGACATATCCGCTCTCTTGCATTCGCATTGTCTTGCTTTGCACAAGTCGCAGCGAAACGCGAATTTTACTGCAAATTACGTTTTCAGGCTAGCCAGGAACCGTTCGTCTGCCGTTGTCAGCAACCCAGCTTCTCTCGTCAGAGCAATCAAATCGGGGCGTTTGACCACGGTTGCGCGCAACAACTGCTCGCGCCTCCATTTCTCGATTTCGGCATGATTCCCACCCAGCAGCACCGACGGCACAGATTCCCCTTGGTACTCTTCCGGCCGCGTATAGTGCGGACAGTCGAGCAAGCCATCTGCAAAGCTGTCGTTCTGCGCCGATTCCGCGTCGTTCAACACCCCCGGCAACATCCTGATGACCGCATCCATCAGCGCCATTGCCGGTATTTCGCCACCCGAGAGCACGAAATCACCGATGCTAATTTCTTCATCCACGCAGCGGTCAAGCAAACGCTGATCGACCGCCTCGTAGCGGCCACACAGCAATACCAAACCAGGATCAGCCGCAAGCCGGATGACGCGTTCGTGCGTCAGCGTCTTACCCTGGGGTGACAGGTAAATCACCCTCGGCACCGGCAAACCCAGTTCCGTTTGCCGCATTTTTGCCGCGACTATTGCATCCTCCAGCGGCTTGGCCATCATCACCATGCCCGGGCCACCGCCATAAGGCCGGTCATCCACGGTACGATGCCTGTCTTGCGTGAAATCGCGCGGATTCCACAAGGACAAATGACTGCGATTCTGCTCGAAAGCGCGACGTGTGACTCCTGACTGGGTCAGCGCCGAAAACATTTCCGGAAACAGCGTGATTACATCGAATTGCATCGCGTTGGCTCCCGCGCCCGGCGGACGCCATGCTGCAGTCAGAAATCCCGCTGCCAGTCCACCTGAATGACCTTGCCGGCCTGATCGACCTTTTTGATGAATTGATCCACGAATGGGATCAACATCTCTCGCTGCCGTTTTTCAACGCCAGACACATCGGACAGATCAACCCGCAATATCGGATGAGCACCACTTTCAATCAAACCGCTGACGGTACCGAGCGACTCACCCTGCAAGTTGACAACAGCTAGGCCAATCAGATCGACCCAGTAAAATTCGTTGTCATCCGTCGCAGGGAAATGGCGGCGTGAAATCTGCACCACAGCGCCCTTGAGCGTCTCGGCCAGATCACGACCGGCAATCCCGACCAGTTGCGCAACAACCTCCTCGCCATGCCTTCTGGCTTGAAGGACATCGACATCACGCAACTCCGGCTTATCCAACCACCACCGCCTGGCATGCAGCAGAGCCCCCGCATCCGCCGAATACGGCTTGATGCGCACCCATCCCTGAACGCCAAAAGCACCGGTAACATGCCCCACCGGCACCAGATCATCCGGGATCTTGACCCCGTATGCGCCTGACTGCAGCAAATCCGGCCGAATTACTTGCCTGCGGGGCTGACCAGACGCGCAACTGCCGGCGACAGCTGTGCACCGACGCCTTGCCAGTACGTCAGACGATCCTGAGCAATGCGAACCGGCTCTTCTGCACCAGCTGCGATCGGGTTGTAGAAACCGATGCGCTCGATGAATCGGCCATCGCGACGGCTACGGGAATCTGCTGCAACGATGCTGTAAAACGGGCGCTTCTTGGAGCCACCACGAGATAAACGAATAACGACCATATTATTTCCAAAAAAAGTCGGACAAGAAAAAAGTCCGGGATTATAGCGTGAAAAGTCCGCGATTATAGCGTGTTTTACCGGGAAACGGAACCTTCTGTTATTTTTTCAGTTGTCCCAGATCACGTACGGCACCGCGGTCGGCAGACGCTGCCAGCAATCCGTATGCCTGCAATGCCTGCGACACGACGCGCTGACGGCTCACAGGCTTCCATGCTGCATCCCCCTTGGCTTCCATCACCTTGCGCCGGTTTGCCAGTTCGACATCGCCAACCCGCAAATTGATGGTACGACCAGGAATATCGATGTCAATCATGTCGCCCTCTTCGACCAAGCCGATCGCACCACCCGAAGCCGCTTCCGGCGACGCATGGCCGATAACCAGGCCCGACGAACCACCTGAAAAACGCCCGTCGGTAAACAAAGCACAAGTCTTGCCCAGTCCTTTGGACTTCAGGTATGAAGTCGGATACAGCATCTCCTGCATGCCAGGCCCGCCTTTTGGCCCTTCGTAGCGGATGATGACGACGTCGCCATCAACAATCTTGTCACCCAAAATCGCATCAACCGCATCTTCCTGGCTCTCGAATACGCGCGCGCGGCCACTGAATTTCAGGATGCTTTCGTCAACACCAGCCGTTTTCACGATACAGCCGTTTTGCGCAATGTTGCCATAAAGCACCGCCAGCCCGCCGTCCTGTGAAAACGCATGCGCCTTGTCGCGAATGCAACCCGCCACGCGATCGGTATCGAGTTGCTCATAGCGCCTGTTCTGCGAAAACGCGACCATGCTTGGCACACCACCAGGCGCAGCCTTGTAGAACTGCTGCACAGCCGGATCCTGCGCGGTAATAATGTCGTTGGCGGCAATCGCTTCGCCCAGCGTTTTGCTGTGTACGGTCGGAACGCTGGTATCGAGCAGACCCGCACGCACCAGTTCGCCCAGAATTGCATAAATGCCACCTGCACGATGAACGTCTTCGATATGGTAATCCTGCGTCATCGGCGCAACCTTGCACAGACACGGCACCTTGCGCGAAATACGGTCGATGTCAGCCATGGTGAAATCCACCCCTGCTTCCTGCGCAATCGCCAGCAGGTGCAGCACGGTATTGGTCGAACCGCCCATCGATACATCGAGCGCCATCGCGTTTTGAAATACAGCCTTGGTCACGACGCTGCGCGGCAGCACTGAAGCATCATCATTTTCATAATAGCGCTTGGCCATTTCGACAATCATGCGACCAGCCCGCAGGAACAGTTCCTTGCGATCGGCATGCGTTGCCAGCAGCGTGCCGTTGCCCGGCAAGCCCAAGCCAAGCGCTTCCGTCAGGCAGTTCATCGAGTTCGCGGTAAACATGCCTGCGCACGAACCGCAGGTTGGGCAGGCAGAGCGCTCGAACGACATCACCTCGTCATCTGTCACACCAGGATCGCCTGCCTGAATCATCGCATCGATCAGGTCAATTTTGATGACCTTCTGCGAACCTTGCTCGCGACCACGCAGCGCTTCTTTCGTTTTGCCCGCTTCCATTGGGCCGCCTGAAACAAAAATCGTGGGGATATTCAGGCGCATTGACGCCATCATCATGCCCGGGGTGATCTTGTCGCAGTTGGTGATACAAATTATTGCATCCGCGCAATGCGCGTTGACCATGTATTCGACCGAATCTGCAATCAGCTCGCGCGACGGCAGCGAATACAACATGCCCCCGTGCCCCATAGCGATACCATCGCAGATCGCGATGGTGTTGAATTCCCTCGCCACGCCGCCGGCCGCCTCGATTTCGCGCGCAACCATTTGCCCCAGATCCTTCAGGTGAACATGCCCTGGAACAAATTGCGTGAACGAGTTGACCACGGCGATGATCGGCTTATTGAAATCGCCATCCTTCGAACCGCAAGCGCGCCACAGTGAGCGCGCGCCGGCCATGTTGCGGCCGTGGGTCGAAGTATGTGAACGGTATTGCGGCATTGTTTAGTTCTCCATGAAGTTGGGGCCATTTCCATCAATGGACGCTTCCTGACGATTGGAACGCCAGCCAGCGGAATCATGATAATCCGGAAATGAAATTGCAGCACAAGAGTGTTAGATTGCCTTGCGTTTGCCTGCATGTCAAATATATGATGCGGCGCGAGAAGCGGGAATTTCATGGCTTCTTCTTGCGGCGATGTGCTGAATCAGCAAGAAAATCCGGGGGTATATTTCGAAAATCACCGGATCGGCCTAATATTCTACGACTGTTTAAAAATACCCCATGGAGTATTTTCATGCTTCGTTTAACCACCTCAGTCCACCTGACCACCAACACGTCCGGCAGCCATGCGAAGGAACCGGCATGCTGATTCACCCGATGCCCGATCCGGTCCTGCTCAAGCTTGGCCCGCTGTCGATCCACTGGTACGGCGTAATGTACCTGCTGGCATTCGCACAATTCATCCTGTTGGGCCGGCAACGAATTCGCCAGCCGCATATCGCTGCCGCAGGATGGGAGAATAAGGATCTGGACGACATGCTGTTTTACGGCGTGCTGGGCGTGGTTCTCGGCGGCCGCCTGGGCGAAGTGCTGTTTTACCACCCGGGCTACTATCTTTCTCATCCGCTTGAAATTTTCGCTGTATGGAAAGGCGGAATGTCATTTCACGGCGGCTTCATCGGCGTTGTGATCGGCATGTGGCTATGGAGCCGCAAATCAGGCCGCCATAACCTGCTCGACACACTGGATTTCATCGGCCCGATGGTGCCGTTGGGCTACGCGGCAGGCCGCCTCGGCAATTTCATCAACGCGGAACTGCCCGGCCGCATCGCAGATGCCTCGCTTCCTTGGGCCATGATCTGGCCGAACGTGGATCGGATGCCGCGCCATCCATCGCCGATATATCAGGCGCTGGTAGATGGATTGCTGCTGTTCATCATCCTGTGGCTGTTCGCGCGCAAGCCGCGCCCGCGAATGGCTGTGTGCGGCCTGGGCGTCATGCTGTACGGCTGCGCGCGCTTCTTTACCGAATACTTCCGCACACCGGACTATGAAGTCGCTTTCGCCGGCTTGAGGATTTCTGCCGGACAAATGCTGTCGCTGCCGATGGTCGCCGGCGGCGCCATGCTGCTCTGGCTGGCATACCGCAAACAAATAACGGATGAGTAAATGGGCAAGCTCACACTGCAACGGGAAGACAATATCGCGACGGTCACGCTGTCGAACCCTGGAAAGCTGAACGCGCTGGACATAGCGATGTGGCGCGAGTTGACGACCACGTTCCAAACGCTATCGCAGGATGAATCGCTGCGCTGCGTAATCATCCGCGGCAAAAATGGAAATTTCGCTGCCGGGGCTGACATTGCCGAATTTAAGGCGCAACGCGCAGACGCTGTGCAGGGCATCACCTACCACGTTGACATCATCGCACCGGCTCTCGATGCCATCGGCAACAGCCTGCACCCGACGATCGCCGCAATCGAAGGCGTCTGCGTCGGTGGCGGGCTGGAAATCGCTTGCGCTTGTGATTTGAGAATCGCAGCGCCAGACTCGCGCTTCGGCATTCCGATCAAGCGGCTCGGCTTTGCTCTGGCTCCGACGGAAATGCAGGATCTGCTGCAACTGGCCGGACTGGCGACAACACTGGAAATCCTGCTGGAAGGACGGGTATTCAATGCCGACGAAGCAATGCGCAAAGGATTGCTGCACCGCATCGCTGGCGATGTCCACGCAGAAGCAAGACAGGCAGCCAAACGCATTGCCGAAGGCGCCCCGCAAGCTGCGCGGATGAACAAAAAACTAGCGCGGCGCTTGAGTCCGCGCCCGAATGCGCTGACCAGACAGGAATTGCTGGATGCGTATGCACTGCTCGATTCGCAGGATTACCACGAAGGCGTGGATGCATTCATCCACAATCGCCCCCCCGTCTTCGCCGGCAAATAACCACAATCGATACTGATTCGTGAATACCCAATCGCTGGAATCATGCCGACTGACCGTCGATCACTCGCCGGCGTCTGCAACTGCCCGCAGCGCGGCCTGAATCGCTCGATGCGAAAAACCTCGCTGCTGCAAAAAACGCATCTGTTTCGCGCGCTCGGTCGCATCGGAGGGCAAACGATCGAATTTCTTGCGCCACACTTCTACCGCGCGTGCGGCTTCATCCTGATCCAGCCCAACCCTGACGCCGGCCAGCGCATCGCCATCGATGCCGTGCTGCTGTAATTCGCGCAGAATGCGGCTGTTGCCAAAACGCGTAGCGCGGCGATGCACCAGCGATTCGGCAAACCTTTCTTCCGACAGGAATTTCGCTGCTTCCAGTTCAGCCAGCAAGGCATCGACATCCTCGCCTTCTTGCGCATAACGCGCAAGCTTTTTCGCCAATTCGGCACGACTATGCTCGCGCGCTGACAGATAGCGTAGCGCGCGTGCTTTCAGACTAACGGCTGGTTTCTGCACGGCATTCTGGCCCGGATTTCCTGACAGAAGGAACAAGGGCGAGCGCCCTTGTTCCAACGATTATTTATCCTTCGCCTTGCCGTCCTTGCCCTCTTTGCCTTCACCCGGCAACGGCGGCAATTCGCGCACACCGAGCGAAGCGCGCACCTTGTTTTCGATTTCATGCGCCAATTCCGGCCGTTCTTTCAGGTAGTTGCGTGCGTTATCCTTGCCCTGGCCGATTTTTTCGCCGTTGTAGCTGTACCAGGAACCCGATTTCTCGACCACTTTCGCATCCGCGCCGAGATCGAGAATCTCGCCTTCGCGCGATGTGCCTTCTCCATAAAGGATGTCGAAATGCGCTTCCTTGAACGGCGGCGCGACCTTGTTCTTCACCACCTTCACCCGCGTTTCGCTGCCGATAACTTCGTCGCCCGACTTGATTGATCCGGTGCGGCGAATGTCGAGCCGTACCGACGAATAGAATTTCAGCGCATTGCCGCCGGTGGTCGTTTCCGGGTTGCCGAACATCACGCCAATTTTCATCCGGATCTGGTTGATGAAAATCACCGTGGTATTAGTGCGGTTGATGCTGGCAGTCAGCTTGCGCAGCGCCTGCGACATCAGGCGTGCCTGCAGGCCGGGCAATGAATCACCCATGTCGCCTTCGATTTCTGCCTTCGGCGTCAGCGCGGCAACCGAGTCAATGACGATCAGATCGACTCCGCCGGAACGCACCAGCGCATCGGTAATTTCCAGCGCCTGCTCGCCGGTATCCGGCTGAGAAATCAGCAGTTCATGCAGGTTGACGCCCAGTTTTTGCGCATAGCTGACATCGAGCGCATGTTCCGCGTCGATGAAAGCGCAGGTGCCGCCCTGCTTCTGCATTTCGGCAATAACCTGCAATGTCAACGTGGTCTTGCCGGACGATTCAGGCCCGTAGATTTCGACCACACGACCGCGCGGCAAGCCGCCAACGCCAAGCGCGATATCCAGCCCGAGCGAACCGGTCGACACCACCGGCACTTCCTCGGCCACGGCGCCGGCATCCATCCGCATCACCGAGCCTTTGCCATATTGTTTTTCAATTTGCGCCAGTGCAGCGGCGAGCGCCTTGCTTTTTTCGGCATTGCCTGCGATTTTCTTGTCGTCCATGATGTTCTTTCGCCTGAAGTGATGCTGTTGATATACCAGTTTTCATTACTGTATAAAAAAACAGTACCCAATGCAAGCGCAATTTTTCCGGATGCATTTTTGCAACATCACATTTCGTTTGCACGCACCGCCGCCGTAACCATCCGGCAGTCACATTTGGGGTGCGTATGCTAAAATTTTTACTTGTCCCATCGCTGCGTGGCGGCCAATGCCGTCACCCGAAATGCCGTCATGCCGCTGCCACCTGCCACCGGGCGCAAGCTCAAGCACACCCGTTCCGTCAACATCGAAATCTACAGCCGCGAAGATGAGCTTTGGGATATCGACGCCAGACTGGTCGACACCAAGACTCATGACGTCAAACTCACTATCGGCAAGCTGCCGGCCAACCAGCCGATTCACGACCTGTGGCTGCGCCTGATCGTCGATCGCCATGCGAACATCGTCGATGTCGAAACCGCGATGGATTCCGTTCCGTTTACCGGCTATTGCGACGTTATCGCTCCGGCTTATAAAAAACTGATCGGCCTAAATGTGCTCAAGGGATTCCGGCAAGGGGTGCGCGAACGGTTTTCCGAAACCGATGGCTGTTCCCACCTGAACGAACTGTCGATAATTCTGCCGACTGCGGCCATCCAGGTTTTCGCTTTCGAAAAACGTCACGAATCCGCCGGTCAGCCGCAAGAGCAAAAACCGTTCGAACTCGATCACTGCCATGCGCTACGCTGCGATGGCCCGGCGGTAGCGGTGTTCTATCCTCGCTGGGCTAACAGCAAATAAGCGGTCAATACCGACAGAAGCTGCCACATTCGTGATTCTGCAACAGTATGTGCAGATGGTGATGGTGGTATTCACGGGCTCTCTGCTATATTACAAATTGCGTACCGGGAAACATTTCCGGCAGAAACAATTCTGGCGCAGCCAGACTAGATGATAGTCACACGGGGAGACAAAGCATGGGTATCGCAAAGATCGTCGTCTCGATCGATGGCACGGTTACACAGGAAGTAGCGTTGTCAAAGGATCGCATTACCATTGGCCGACGGCCGTACAACGATGTGGTGCTCGACAATCCTGCCATCAGCGGCGAACATGCGGTCATCGTCAAATCATTTGGCGACTGTATCCTCGAAGACCTTGGCAGCACCAATGGCACCTATGTCAACGGTCAACCGGTAAAGAAGCATTTCCTGCAAAACAAAGATGTGATTGAACTGATGAAATACCGCATTCAGTTCATTGACGCCAAACATGCCGACATGCCACACGATGCCCCCGCTGACAACACCGCTGAAGCCGCATCGCCCGAAGCGCGCCCGGCAGTACTTAAGGTGCAGAACGGCAGCAGCGCCGGCACAGAACTTGCGCTCGCCAGGGACATCACCACGCTGGGGCGCGCCGGCATACAGCTAGCGGCAGTTGTGCGCAAGCCAGACGGTTATTTTATCCAGCACATTGAAGGCGAAAACAGCCCGCTGGTCAATGATCATCCGATAGGCACCGAACTGTTCCCGCTGATGGATGGCGATGTGGTCAACCTGTCGGGCACGCATGTCCTGTTTTCGCTGCTCTGAACGTTCGCGCGCGATGTAATTCGCAGACGGACCGCCACTTTCGGCTACAATGGCGCCCCAAACTTTCCAGCATACAAGCCATGACCCAAGACGAACTCAAGCACGCCGTTGCGGTTTCCGCGATTGATTACGTGATCGGCGGCGAAATCATCGGCGTCGGCACCGGCTCGACAGCCAACTTCTTCATCGACGAACTCGGGAAAATCAAGCACCTGATCAAGGGAGCGGTCGCTTCGTCCGAAGCAACTGCCGCGCGCCTGAAATCGCACGGAATCGAGGTACTCGACCTGAACCAAGTCACATCGATTCCGGTATATGTCGATGGGGCTGATGAAATCACGCCGCAGGGCGCGATGATCAAGGGCGGTGGCGGCGCGCTGACGCGCGAAAAAATCATCGCCTCAGCGGCGAAACGCTTCATCTGCATTGCCGACGAATCGAAACTGGTCAACACGCTCGGCGCCTACCCACTGCCGGTCGAAGTCATCCCGATGGCGCATGCAGTGGTTGCCCGCAAGCTGGCTACGTTTGGCGGGCAGCCAAAGTTGCGACTCAAAGACGGACAGCCATTCGTTACCGACAATGGCAATTTCATCCTCGACATTTCGGGCATGAAAATCGTTAACCCGGCTGAAATCGAGCAGACTATCAACAACATCACCGGTGTCGTCACTGTCGGCCTGTTCGCCCAGCAAGGTGCAAGTGTCTGCCTTCTGGGTACGGCCAAAGGCACCCGCATGCTTGACTTTACCCCCTGACCCGCGTTTTCCGCGGGAATACCGGATTCAGGGAAGCGTCTGGCTTGGATCAGGCCACGCAAGCCAAAAATAACTGACCGAAAATGACTTTTCGGTCAGTAAGCTCCACACATATA
Source organism: Burkholderiaceae bacterium (assembly GCA_018262475.1). Taxonomy (GTDB): domain Bacteria; phylum Pseudomonadota; class Gammaproteobacteria; order Burkholderiales; family Burkholderiaceae_D; genus QZKY01. The sequence continues at coordinate 29,011 of JAGSYW010000003.1, forward strand.
CTCCACTCAGTATCCGGAAACCACCAGAAAATATGTGGCCCATCCTGATATTTTTGGGATATACCCCCGCCATTTATTGACAGACGCTTGGGGTTCGGCCGGGCGGCTGACGCCCGCACTGAGGATGCGTCGTATTTGTAATAATCCTTGACTCGGCGCAAACACCTTACGTAAACTCATTCGATTATTATCAAGCGGGCTGTTGGCTGCGCCACGGCCAGAAAGTACGATGATGCAACATAAAACCATCAAGACACTGCTCGTGGCTGCCCTGTTCTGCGGCAGCTTTCCCGCCCTCACCCACGCCAACGACCTGTCGCTGCACCCTTCCGGCAAGGATTTCCAGCTAGCTTCGCTTAGCCCGTCGGTATCCCCAAGCGGCATGAGCAACCTTGGCGCGCAAAATGAAATCGACCCGGACGACATTTCAATCACCGAAACCGACGTCTGGGAACGCATCCGCCAGGGTTTCGGCATTCCCGACCTGAACAACCAGCAGGTCGCAAACCAACTCGACTGGTACAGCGCCCGGCCGGATTACATCGGCCGCACCACTGACCGCGCATCGCGCTATCTGTTCCACATCGTGCAGGAACTCGAAGCGCGCGGCATGCCGACTGAACTGGCGCTGCTGCCGTTCATCGAGTCCGCATTCAATCCGCATGCTGTTTCGACCGCGAAAGCGGCCGGCATGTGGCAATTCATCCCGTCGACCGGGCGCGATTTCAACCTGAAACAAAGTTCCTTCCAGGATGACCGCCGCAGCGTGCTGGCTTCGACCGATGCCGCGCTGACCTATCTGCAAAAGCTGTACAACATGTTCGGCGACTGGCAGTTGGCGCTGGCCGCATATAACTGGGGCGAAGGCTCGGTGCTGAAAGCAGTCAAGCGAAACCAGGCTGCCGGATTGCCCATCGATTTCAACAGCCTGTCAGCACGGATGCCAGCAGAAACCCGCAACTACGTGCCAAAGCTGCAAGCGGTCAAGCAAATCATCGCCAACCCGGCCAAATACGGCATCACGCTGCCAAAAATCGACAACCAGCCTTACTTCGTCACCATTGGCAAAACGCGCGACATGGACGTAAAAATCGCGGCACAATTGGCCGAACTGCCACTGGATGAGTTCCGCGCACTGAATCCGCAATTTGGCAGATACGTGATCGCCGGCGGCAACCGCACCAGGCTGCTGCTGCCGCATGAAAACGCAGACAAGTTCAAGGCCAATCTGGCGAAATGGGACAAGGACAAGCCGCTGTGTTCATGGACCGCCTACAAGGTAACCGATCCGCGCGAACATATCGAAGCGATTGCCGAAAAGTTTGGCACAACACCGGACGTCATCCGCGATGCGAACCGAATCGCGCCCAAGATGCTGGTAAAAGCCGGCTCGACCATTCTGGTGCCGAAACCAGCCAGCCTGACCGACAAGGATATCTCGCCGGAAATCGCAGAAAACGCCCGGATTGCGGTCGAACGCGAAGCGCCGCCACTCAGGCGCGTCGCGGTCAAGGTCGGCAAGAAAGACAGCTTGGCCTCGATCGCAAAAAGGCATCGCGTCAGTATCGCGCAAATCAAATCTTGGAACAAGCTGAAAAACGACAAGGTTGCGGCCGGCACCGTGCTGGAACTGCAACTGCCGCAAAAACTGGCCTCGCCCCATAAAGGCAACCGCAAACAGGTAGCCCACAGCACCAGACATTCCGGCAGCAAGAAAAAAACCGTGGTGGCGCAAGCCAGGTCTGGCGGGAAATCTGGCAAAAAACGCACTTAATGTTTGAAATAAGCATGAGCGCGGCAACGAAAAGTTGCCGCCGCAACGAGTACGGCCTACAATCTTGACTCGACGATGCCGACTGCAATCGACATCGTCGTCTGTAATCAATCTTTCAAGCAATCCGCCTTCGACGCCAAGCGCAAACGCCTGGCCGAAAGCGTTTTTGCATCAAATCTGGAGTCACGCATGGCATTTTTGCAAGGCAAGAAAATTCTTATCACTGGATTGCTATCCAACAAATCCATCGCCTACGGCATCGCCCAGGCGTGCAAGCGTGAAGGCGCGGAACTGGCCTTCACCTATGTTGGCGAGCGTTTCAAGGGAAGGATCACCGATTTTGCAAAAGAATTCGGCAGCGACCTGATTTACGAATGCGATGTCACCAGCGATGAGCAGATCAATGCGCTGTTCGCCGACCTCGGCAAATCCTGGGACTCGCTCGATGGTCTGGTGCACTCGATCGGCTTTGCGCCACGCGAAGCGATTGCCGGCGATTTCTTCGATGGTCTGTCACGCGATGGGTTCAAAATCGCACATGACATTTCCGCCTACAGCTTCCCGGCAATGATCAAGGCAGCCTTACCGCTGCTGAAGCCCGGTTCTTCGTGTCTGACGCTGACCTATCTCGGCTCTGAGCGCGCCATTCCATACTACAACACGATGGGGCTGGCGAAGGCATCGCTCGAAGCCAGCGTCCGCTACTCGGCTGAATCTCTCGGAAAGAAAGGCATCCGCGTCAATGGCGTGTCTGCCGGCCCTATCCGCACGCTGGCTGCCAGCGGCATCAAGGATTTCAGCACTCTGCTGAACTTCGTCGCCGCGCACGCGCCACTGCGCCGCAACATCACCATCGAGGAAGTCGGCAACACCGCCGCTTTCCTGCTGTCGGAACTGTCATCCGGCATCACCGGCGACATTGTTTACGTCGATGGCGGCTTCTCACATGTAATGGGACTGAACCCTGATCAGGAATTTGTCGTTAAGCGCGGCGGAAACTAATAAGCATCGCGCTTATCCGAAAAAACCGTTATAATCGCGGCCCGGACGTCACCAAGGTGACGTCCGGAAAGTAGTTTGGCAGCATCGCAAGCCTTCGCGCGCCCTGATGGGTGACGCAGAAAATAAAGCCCCCCCGCCTCTTGCGCCCCCGTTGGCGCTGTTCCGGCGCAAAGCTTTTGTGCCGAAATTTCCTTGCATTCCAAAGTCATTTCGTCCGGTTGGCGTTGCTTTTTTACGGCGCACATTGAACGTGCGCATACCAACGCGTGCCGGAAACGGTTGCATGCATGACCTGTGTCGTGCTGCATCTGTCCTTCCTGCCCGTGCTGGACATTATCTTTAGGAACACAATGAATTTTGAAGCACTCGGCCTGCATCCGGCCATCGTCAAAGCCGTTACCGATGCCGGCTATACCGCCCCCACCCCAGTACAGCAACAAGCAATTCCGGCCGCTTTGAATGGCGCCGACCTGCTGGTTTCATCGCAAACCGGTTCCGGCAAGACTGCCGCCTTCATGCTGCCTGCGCTGCACCGGTTCGCATCCGAACCGCAAGCAAGCGGCGGCAAAACACCAAACCAGGAACGCCAATCCGCACGTTCTCGCGGCGAGCGCGTCCGCTACAAACCGGCGCAACCGAAAATGCTGGTGCTGACGCCTACGCGCGAACTCGCGCTGCAGGTCACCACCGCCACCGAACAATACGGTGCTCACATGCGGCGAGTGAAAGCCGTGTCGATCCTCGGCGGCATGCCATATCCGAAACAGATGCAATTGCTGGCCCGCAATCCGGAAATCCTGGTCGCAACCCCAGGCCGCCTGATCGACCACATGCAATCCGGCAAGATCGATTTCTCGCAACTGGAAATGCTGGTGCTGGACGAAGCCGACCGGATGCTCGACATGGGCTTCATCGACGATATCGACACCATTGTCGCCGCCACACCGGAATCTCGCCAGACGATGCTGTTTTCCGCCACGCTCGACGGCGTTGTCGGCAACATGGCGCGCCGCATCACGCGCACCCCGGTCGAAATCCGCATTGCCAGCGCGGCGACCAAACATGAAAACATCGTGCAATGCGTGCATTTCGCTGATGATCTGGCGCACAAGAACCGGTTGCTCGACCACGTGCTGCGCGATGCCAGCATCAACCAGGCGGTGGTGTTCACCGCCACCAAGCGCGATGCCGACATGCTGGCCGACCGCCTGAACATCGCCGGCTTTGCCGCCGCCGCGCTGCATGGCGACATGCCACAAGGCGCGCGCAACCGCACGCTGAATGGCATGCGTCGCGGCCACCTGAAAGTCCTGGTGGCGACCGACGTGGCCGCGCGCGGCATCGATGTGCCGACGATCACCCACGTGGTCAATTACGATCTGCCGAAATTCGCCGAGGATTACGTCCACCGCATCGGCCGCACCGGCCGCGCCGGCCGCAGCGGACTGGCGATTTCTCTGGTCAATCACGCTGAAATGATACACATCAAGCGCATCGAACGTTTCACCAAGCAATCGATTCCGGTTAATGAAATTGAAGGTCTGGAGCCTCAAAAGGCACCGACCTCACCGCGCGCCGCACGCAAGCCTAACGGCTGGAAACCGGGCGACAAACGCCGCGCCGCACACAAACCCGGCCAGCGTTCATTTGCGCAACCGAATGGCGGCCACGGAAAAGGCGCACCAGGAAAAAGTTCTCACGGCAAAGGCGGACAAAAACATGCGCGCAATACCGAAAGCAGCCGTCGCGCATTTGACGAACGCTAAACCGCCATTTTCCGGCACAGGCGACCAGAAATATACTCCCACCGTGTATTTTTGAGCCCCGCCGCAATATGTGGCAGAACGGCAGTATTTTCCGCAATACTCCCGTTTTTCTGAAAAAGACGGCGCAGGCGACTGCGCCGTTTATAATTTATGCGTCCCATTCCACTGGCTCGAAAGATGACCTCATCCGAACAACCCAAAATCCGGCTCACTTCGTTTTCACACGGCGGCGGCTGTGGCTGTAAAATCGCGCCCGGCGTGCTGTCCGATATACTGAAGAAATCCGGCGGCGGTTTTCCTTTGCCAAAGGAACTACTAGTCGGCATCGAAACCTCGGACGATGCTGCGGTATACAAACTGAATGATGAGCAGGCGCTGATTGCGACCACTGATTTTTTCATGCCGATCGTCGATGATCCTTTCGATTTCGGCCGCATTGCCGCCACCAATGCGATTTCGGACGTGTACGCGATGGGCGGCACGCCGATCATGGCGCTGGCGCTGGTCGGAATGCCTATCGACAAACTGCCGCTGGACGTGATTGGCGAAGTCTTGCGCGGCGGCGAATCGGTCTGCGCGCAAGCCGGCATTCCGATTGCCGGCGGCCACACAATCGATTCGATCGAACCGATTTACGGCCTGGTAGCACTCGGCCTGGTGCATCCGGATCAGGTGAAAAAAAACGCCGGCGCGAAAGCGGGCGACAAGCTAATCCTCGGCAAGCCGCTTGGCGTTGGCATCCTGTCGGCAGCGCTAAAAAAGAATGCGCTCGATGCCGATGGCTATGCGGCGATGATCGCCAACACCACTAAGCTGAATACGCCGGGCAAAACGCTGGCCGCCATGGCCGGCGTACATGCGATGACAGATGTCACCGGCTTCGGCCTTTTGGGCCACACGCTGGAAATGGCTCGCGGCTCGAAGCTAACAGCGAAAATCGACATGACCAAGGTGCCGCTCCTGCCTGAGGTCGAACAACTGATTGGCTTTGGCTGCCAGACTGGCGCATCCGGCCGCAACTGGGCCGGATACGGCCATGAGGTTGAACTGTCCGATGCGCTGACGCTCACGCAACGCACGCTGCTGACCGATCCGCAAACCTCCGGCGGCCTGTTGGTTGCTTGCGCGCCGGAAGCGGTCGATGCAGTGCTGGCATTGTTTGCACGCGAAGGTTTCGAACGCGCCACCGTAATCGGCGAATTGGCCGAGGGTGCTGCAAAAGTCGAAGTCGCGGCCTGAATGGTCAGCCATCCGGTACGAGAGCCGCGCCGAATGCCCGGCTCTCGCCAAAAAACCACAATGGCTGCCGGACACAGCCAAAAAACGCTAAAATTCATGGTTTAAGAATCACCGCTGCCCGGAGCAATTCGGCCGCCAGCAGCAAGGAACAATCATATGATGACCTTTCAGCAAATCATCCTGAAACTGCAGAATTACTGGGATTCCCATGGCTGCGCGATATTGCAGCCGTACGACATGGAAGTCGGGGCCGGTACTTCGCACACCGCAACTTTTCTGCGCGCGATCGGCCCGGAACCCTGGCGCGCCGGCTACGTGCAGCCTTCCCGCCGTCCGAAGGATGGCCGCTACGGAGAAAACCCGAACCGGCTGCAGCATTATTACCAGTTTCAGGTAGTGCTGAAACCATCGCCGGAAAACATCCTCGAACTGTATCTCGGTTCGCTGGAGGCACTCGGACTGGACCTGAAGCAGAACGACGTGCGTTTCGTCGAAGACGACTGGGAAAATCCGACGCTCGGCGCCTGGGGCCTAGGCTGGGAAGTCTGGCTCAACGGCATGGAAGTGACGCAGTTCACCTATTTCCAGCAGGTCGGCGGCATCGATTGCAACCCGATCCTGGGTGAAATCACCTATGGCCTGGAGCGTCTGGCGATGTATCTGCAAGGCGTTGAAAATGTGTATGATCTGGTGTGGACCGAATGGAACGACCGCGGCGTGAAGAAATCGCTGTCGTATGGCGACGTATTCCACCAGAACGAAGTCGAACAGTCCGCCTACAATTTCGAGGGCGCCAACACCAAGTTCCTGTTCTCTCTGTTCTCGAACTACGAATCCGAAGCGAAACGGCTGATGGAGATGGAACTGACGATTCCTGCCTACGAAATGATCCTGAAGGCGGCGCACACGTTCAATCTACTCGATGCGCGCGGCGCGATTTCGGTTACCGAACGTGCTGCCTATATCGGCCGCATCCGCAACCTGTCGCGTGCAGTCGCGCAGGGGTATCTCGAATCGCGCAAAAAACTCGGCTTTCCGATGCTGGGCGATACGCGCAAGGTCGCGTGACGCAGCGAAAACCACATAACCAATAACACTCAGCATCCCGCCTGCGCGGGATGAATTGCTCATGAATCAAACACTGTTAGTCGAACTGCTGACCGAAGAATTGCCGCCAAAGGCGCTCACCCGCCTGGCCGATGCATTTTCCGCCACCATTTTTGACGGCCTGAAATCTCGCGATTTCCTATCGGCCGATTCGAAGCTGACTTCCTTTGCCACCCCGCGCCGATTGGCGCTGACGATCACTGGCGTGCTGCCGACATCGCCCGACAAGCAGATCCGCGTCAAGGTACTGCCGGTATCGGTTGCGCTCGATGCGAATGGTCAGCCGACGGCGCCGCTGAAGAAAAAGCTGGCCACGCTCGGCTTCCCGGACGTAACGGTAGCAGACATGACGATCGCTGCCGACGGCAAGACTGAAACCTACTACTATACCCACACTGCGCCCGGCTCGACCATTGCCGCCGGCCTGCAGGCGGCGCTGGAAGAAGCGGTTGGTAAGCTGCCGGTACCGAAGCAGATGACTTACCAGCGGCCAGATGGCGTCACGGTCGAATTCGTGCGTCCGGCACACAAGCTGGTCGCCCTGCTTGGCAAGGAAGTCGTGCCGTTATCGATCCTCGGCCTGTCCGCCGGACGCACCACCGATGGCCACCGTTTCCTGTCGCAAGGGGAAATTGCGTTCACCGATGCTGCTTCCTACGCCGCCACACTCGAATCGCAAGGCAAGGTGATTGCCAGCGTTGCATCGCGCAAGGAACGGATTCGCGCAATGCTGCAATCGAAAGCACAAAACGATCGCGTACTGATGCCGGAATCTCTGCTGGATGAAGTCGCCGCGCTGGTCGAATGGCCGGTGATTTACGAATGCCATTTCGAAAATGAATTCCTCGAAGTGCCGCAGGAGTGCCTAATCCTGACGATGCAGACCAACCAGAAATATTTCGCGCTGACCGATGCATCCGGCAAGCTGCGCTCGCGTTTCCTAATCGTGTCTAACATGGAAACCTCGACCCCGCAGCGCATCATCAGCGGCAACGAGCGCGTGATCCGTCCGCGCCTGTCTGATGCCCGCTTCTTCTTCGAGCAAGACAAGAAAAAGAAACTGGAAGACCGCATCCCCGGGCTGGCGAACGTCGTCTATCACAATAAGCTCGGCACGCTGGCGCAGCGAATGGCGCGCGTGCGCATCCTAGCGGTCGAAATCGCCGGCATGATCGGCATCGATCAAGCGCTGGTCGAACGCGCCGCGCGGCTGGCCAAGGCCGACCTGCTGACCGACATGGTGGGCGAATTTCCCGAACTGCAAGGCATCATGGGCACCTACTATGCGCGCCATGACGGCGAACATGAAGAAATCGCGATGGCCGCGACCGAACATTACATGCCGCGCTTCGCCGGCGATGCCCTGCCGACGACGCAGACCGGCACCGTGCTGGCGCTGGCAGACAAACTTGAGGCGCTGGCAGGCATCTGGGGCATCGGCCTGCAACCGACCGGCGATCGCGACCCGTTCGCGCTACGTCGCCATGCGCTCGGCATTTTGCGCATCCTGATTGAAAAGCGTCTGCCGCTGTCGCTGCGCGCGATGCTGTCGTCGATCATCCGTGTGCTGGCAGCCAATGCCAGCTTCAAGGATTCGACCGCAGGTGTACTGGGGTTCATGATGGATCGTCTGCGCGGCCTGCTGCGCGACCGCGGCTTTGCCGCGGATGAAATCGAAGCGATTCTGGCGCAAAATCCGGATCGTTTTGACGACATCCTAGAGCGCCTGAACGCCGTCAAGGCTTTCGCCGCGTTGCCGGAAGCGGATGCGCTTGCCGCCGCGAACAAGCGCATCGGCAACATCCTGAAAAAAGCGAACATCACCGCCGGCAACGTGCAGGAATCCTTGTTGCAGGACGAACCGGAACGGAAGCTGCATTCGGCCATGCTCGATCTGAAACCGCAAGTCGACCAGATGGTCGTGCAAGGAAATTATGCCGGCGCACTGACTGCGATGGCACAACTGCGCAATGCAGTAGATTCGTTTTTCGACACCGTGATGGTGATGGCCGACGACATCGACCTGCGCAACAACCGTGTCGCGCTGCTGTCCGATCTGCACACGATGATGAACCGCGTGGCCGACATTTCCCGTCTGGCAAGCTAAAGGCGGAAAAGGAGCTCGAATGCCGACGAAACTGATCATTCTCGACCGCGATGGCGTCATCAATTTCGATCAGGAATCGTTCATCAAATCGCCTGCAGAGTGGGTACCGATTCCCGGTTCGCTGGAGGCGATCGCACGACTGAACCAGGCCGATTACCGGGTGGTGGTCGCGACCAACCAATCCGGCATCGCCCGCGGACTGTATGATTTAACGACGTTAAATGCGATCCACCAGAAAATGCACGCAGCTGCGCTGGCTGTCGGCGCAGAAATCGACGCCATTTTTTTCTGCCCGCATGGCGCAAGCGATGATTGCGATTGCCGCAAGCCAAAATCCGGCATGCTCGAAGCGATCGCGCGTCGTTACGACATCAAGCTCAAGGGCGTCCCCTCAATTGGCGATTCGCTGCGCGATCTGCAGGCTGCATTCCTTGCCGGCTGCACGCCCTATCTGGTGCTGACTGGCAAGGGCAAGGGAACATTGTCAAGCGGCGGACTACCGCCTGGCACCACAACCTACGCGGATCTGGCGGCCGCAGTCGATTTCATACTTGGCACTGAAGACGGTGCCGGTATTGAGTAAGTTTAAACTCATGTGCTTCAGGAGAAGCCATCTTGCGTAGATTCACCCTGTTTTTGCGTTCACTGTCGTTCTTTTTGGCAATGCTGGTGTTCACTCCAGTCTGGACGCTCGCCTGCTTTTTGGCTGCGCCACTGCCGTACCACCAGCGCTACTACATCACTTCGCGCTGGAATGCGACCGTCATCTGGCTGGCGAAAGTCATATGCGGCATCCGCTACCAAATCAAGGGAGCGGAAAACTTTCCGGACTCGCCTGCCATCGTGCTATCGAAACACCAGTCCGCATGGGAAACAATATTCCTGCTTTACCAACTGCCGCGCCCACTGGTGTTCGTGTTCAAGAAGGAGCTGCTTTCGATCCCGTTCTTCGGCTGGGCGTTGGGACTGCTGAAGATGATCCCGATCGATCGCAGCCTCGGAGTGCGCGCATTCCGCCACGTCATCACCGAAGGCAAGAAACGACTGAACGACGGTCTGTGGATCATCATGTTCCCAGAAGGCACGCGCACGGCTGTCGGCCAACAGGGGGAATACAAGGGCGGCGGCACGCGGCTGGCGCACGCAACCAATACAGTCATCGTGCCCATCGCCGTCAACTCGGGCGAATGCTGGCCGAAGGATTCCTTCATCAAGAAGCCGGGGCTAATCACTGTATCCGTCGGTCCGCCAATTGCGCCACAGGGACGCACTCACGAAGAACTGATGACGCTGGTTGAAAACTGGATTGAAGGCGAAATGCGGCTCATCTCGCCACATGCGTATCCGCCCGCTCCGGAAGCAAGCCGCTGAAAGCCGATGGCAAACCTGACGCCTTCCGTCATGCAGCTTGATCTGTTCGGTTTCGATGGCAAACCGCCAGCCGTTCCAGACACCCCTAACCGCCGCATCCTGCTGGGCAATCAGGTCATCAGCTATGCGCTGCGCCGCTCGAAACGCCGCTCCATCGGTTTTTCCATCGACCGCAACGGCTTGCGCATCACCGCGCCGCGCTGGGTAACACTAGCCGACATTGATCAGGCAATCCTCGGCAAGCAACGCTGGGTCATCGACAAATTGCGCGAATGCCAAAATGCCACAGCACAACGACAGGCGCAGCAAATCACCTGGCGTGACGGCGCAACGCTGCCCTATCTCGGCGCCCCGATCACGCTGCGCCTGCGCCGCGCTTCCTGTACCGCAATAGAGTTCGATGCAGCCAGCCGCGAACTGTCGCTGCTCCTGACGGGCGATGCGACCGAAACGCAACTCAGAAACCGCACGCTGAAATGGCTGCAACAGCAGGCTGCCAGCGTGTTTGCCGCCCGACTACCTGTTTACGCTAACCGACTCGATGTCCACTACCGGACAATGAGGCTATCTTCGGCCACCACGCGCTGGGGTTCTTGCAGTTCGCGCGGCACGATTTGCCTCAACTGGCGGCTGATCCACCTACCAGAAACGCTGATCGATTACGTAGTGGCACACGAACTGTCGCACTTGCGCGAAATGAACCACAGCGAGCGCTTCTGGGCCGCGGTAGAATCCGTCTATCCGGACTATCGCGCCGCCCGGCAGGCGCTGCGCAAACAAGCGCTGAATGTGCTGCCGGTTATCTGATTTTGACAGGTATATCCATTTTCGCCATATTTTTCTTGGCCAATCAAAAATACACCACCCAGTATAAGATGGAGGACATATGCGTATTCTGCACACCATGCTGCGCGTCGGCGACTTGCCGCGCTCAATCGATTTTTACACCCGCGTGCTTGGGATGAAACTGCTGCGCACGAAAGACAACCCGGAGTACAAATACACGCTGGCGTATCTCGGCTTTTCCAGCAATCCGGAACAAGCCGAGTTGGAGCTGACCTACAACTACGGCGTGGAAAAATACGAACTCGGCACCGCCTACGGCCACCTGGCGCTTGAAGTCGCCGATGCCTACCAGGCGTGTGAAGCGGTCAAGGCACAAGGCGGCAATGTCACGCGCGAAGCCGGCCCGGTAAAAGGCGGCACAACCGTGATTGCATTCGTAAAAGATCCAGACGGCTACATGGTCGAACTGATCCAGTCCGGCACCGCCTGAACCGCTGCGACAAAAACAACATGGCTATTGGGTTTGTTCGTAGACAAATCAACGTACTGCTCCCAATTCCCAGAAAATAGGTTATGATTCGTGCGAAATCATCTTCTGCCGCCAATCTGGCGACGAAAACGACCAGACATCACGCCCCTGCCGCAAGGCTAGAACCTGAAGGCAACCACGGCACCCACCGGCAGTAAGGCGCTTCCGTCCGAATACACGTTTTATCTTTTTTCCTTCCATTCGAGGAAACCATGAGCGAAAACATCAAGAACATTACCGATGCCTCCTTTGAAGCGGACGTGCTGAAATCCGATCGCCCAGTGCTGGTCGATTTCTGGGCTGAATGGTGCGGCCCATGTAAAATGATCGCGCCGACGCTGGAAGAAATCGCCAAGGAATACGGCGGCAAGATTCTGGTCGCGAAACTCGACGTCGATTCAAACCAGGCTGTTCCGGCGAAATTCGGCATCCGCGGCATCCCGACGCTGATTCTTTTCAAGAACGGTGTACCGGCAGCGCAGAAAGTTGGCGCCGTCGCCAAAGGCCAGTTGACCGCTTTCATCGACAGCAACATCTGACAAACTTCCGCTACGGCCATGCCCGCATGGCTGTAGCACGCAGTAACCACAACAAGCAACAACACCACGTTATTCCCTCCCCCACCTTTTTGATTCCCGACACGGGATACGCACAGATACAGATATGCATTTATCCGAATTGAAGGCCATGCATGTTTCGGCCTTGCTGGACATGGCCAGCAGCCTAGACATTGACAATGCCGCCCGCCTGCGCAAGCAGGAACTGATGTTCGCCATTCTGAAAAAACGCGCAAAAGCCGGCGAACAGATTTATGGCGACGGCGCACTGGAAGTCCTGCCGGACGGCTTCGGCTTCCTGCGATCGCCAGATGCCAGCTACATGGCATCGACCGACGACATCTACATTTCGCCGTCGCAAATCCGGCGCTTCAACCTGCACACCGGCGATTCGATCGAAGGCGAAGTGCGCACCCCGAAAGACGGCGAACGTTATTTCGCGCTGGTCAAGGTAGATAAGGTCAACGGCGAACCGCCGGAAGCATCAAAACATCGCATCCTGTTCGAAAACCTGACACCGCTGCATCCAGACAGGGCGTTGAAACTAGAACGCGACATTAACGGCAACGAAAACATCACCGGCCGCATCATCGACATGATCGCGCCCATCGGCAAAGGCCAGCGCGGCCTCTTGGTGGCATCGCCGAAATCCGGCAAGACGGTGATGCTGCAACACATCGCGCACGCCATCACCTCGAATCACCCGGATGTCACGCTGTTCGTGCTGCTGATCGACGAACGGCCGGAAGAAGTGA
>JAGSYW010000059.1 GCA_018262475.1 Burkholderiaceae bacterium
CCACTTGGCGTAATGGCGACCACCGGGCAATTTGCCCTGTTCGATCAGGTTGCCGTTGGACAGCAGCACCGGATATTTTTTCCGGTCGGCACGCAGCATCACGGTAAAACGCGTCAGCACATCCGGCCGGTCGGGGAAGAACGTGATCTTGCGAAAACCCTCGGCTTCGCACTGGGTGAAGAAGTTACCGTTCGACACGTACAGCCCCATCAGCGACGTGTTCTGCGCCGGATGGATCACGGTTTCGATTTCCAGCGTCGCAATGTCCGGGGCGTTGAAGATTCGCAGGTTGCCGTCTTCCAGCCGCCAAGCATCCTTGCCTAGCGTGACGCCGTTCATCCGCAACTGCGCCAGCTTCAGGCCATTGCCGTACAGCAAAATATCGCGCGCCTTGCTGCCCTCGCGACGGATCAGCGTCATCTGGTTCGCGACGTGGGTTTGTTCCGGGTCGAGATCAAAACCAAGATCGATGAAATCGACCAGGAAATCCGGCTGCTGGTAATCCTTGCGGAAAACCGTTTGGGCAAGAGTATTGTGCATGGACAATCCGTTCGTCAGTTATTGGGGCAACCCGCAGGCGATGCGATCAGACGTGGCCGATCACCGGATGCGGCTGGTACGGCGCTTCCAGCGTAGCGATTTCCTCGGCGCTCAGGTGGACGCTAATTGCGCCCAGTGCCTGCTCCAGCTGCGGCAGCTTGGACGCGCCGACGATCGGCGCCGTCACGCCCTTGTGCAGCAGCCATGCGTACGCAATCTGTGCGTTGCTGACGCCCTTCTTCTGCGCCAGCGCCGTCAGCGCATCGACCACTTTGAAATCGGCTTCGTTGTAGTAGTAGCGCAATGCCAAGTCGTCTGTTTTCGCGCGCGACGTGGCCGAATTGTTCGCATTTACGTCCTTGTCTTCCGGCTTGCGGTTGCCGGCGAGGAAGCCGCGAGCCAGCGGACTCCACGGAATCAGCGCCACTTTCTGGTCGTGGCACAGCGGAATCATTTCGCGCTCTTCTTCCCTGTACAACAGGTTGTAGTGGTTCTGCATCGATACGAAAGGCGTCCAGCCGTTTTCCTTCGCCACCTGCTGCGCTTTAGCGAACTGCCAAGCCCACATGCTCGACGCGCCGATGTAACGCACCTTGCCGGCCTTGACCAGATCGTGCAGCACAGCCATCGTTTCCTCGATCGGCGTGGAGCGATCCCAGCGATGAATCTGATACAGATCGATATAGTCGGTGCCCAGTCGCTGCAACGACGCATCGACCGCGTGCATGATGTGCTTGCGTGACAGGCCGCTGGCGTTCGGATGAAACTTGCCCGCCATCGTCGGCGCATCAATGCTCATGTCGTCGGAAACGCCGAAATAAACCTTGGTCGCGATCACGACTTCATCGCGCTTCGCAAATTCCTTCAGCAGCTTGCCGGTGATGATTTCCGACACACCGTTTGAATACATGTTCGCGGTATCGAAGAAATTCACGCCACCTTCAATCGCGCGGCGCACAAACGGACGCGCAGCCTCCTCGTCCAGCACCCACGGGCGCCACTGCGGCGAACCGTAAGTCATCATACCGAGGCAAATGCGGGAAACCTTGAGGCCGGTCGGGCCGAGATTGACGTATTGCATCAGAGTTCCTTTCTGTCAGTAGTCAAGAGGCGAATCCGGCAGGCGGATATCCTCGGTCATGGCAAGCAACGACGCATACGGTGGTTGCGTCAGGAAATCCCGAAAAGCATCGAGATGCGCCGCATTCGCGAGGCCGATATACAGCCTGGCTGGCGGCTGGCGCAAAATCCGGTTAAGCGTGACCTGCATCGTCAAGCGGCCGGTACAGCAAGGGCAACCCGGCGCAATGCGGCTCACCCGTACAGCCGGATTGAATTCTGTTGTAGCTGCAGGCGAACCTTCAAATATCAGCGCCGTTTCGCCGGCTTGTCCGCCTGAAGCTATGGCTGCGGCAACCGCCGCTTCACGCGCTTGTGCATCCTGACCAGCGACCAGCGTGGTCAGCGTCATTCGCCTTTTCTCGTCATCTTCACCGGTTCAACACCAAGTTGCTTAAGCTTGCGATAAAGATGCGTTCGTTCCAGCCCGGTTTTTTCGGCCACGCGCGTCATGC
The DNA here is from genome assembly GCA_018262475.1 of Burkholderiaceae bacterium. Lineage (GTDB taxonomy): Bacteria > Pseudomonadota > Gammaproteobacteria > Burkholderiales > Burkholderiaceae_D > QZKY01. The sequence goes on from JAGSYW010000059.1 coordinate 2,115, forward strand.
TGCCGCCTTCCTTGGCCAGATGATGTTCGAAATACACGCGCTCGAACGTGTCGCGCGCTTCGCGCAACGGCAAATCGAAGGAGAGGCTGAAGGAATGGATTGCAGACACCTGCTGCGCCGCCATGATGGCTGCCGGCTGCACGCTCGGTTGTATGGACGATACCGTTGCCGCTGGCGCGCCTGACGCGGCACGTTCTTCCGGCTGCGGCGCCACCACGCGCAGCGGCACCGGCGCATGACGCACCACCTCGGGAGTGCGCGTCAACCCCTGCTGCACCGCCTTCAGCAATTTTTGCATCGCAATCGGCTTTTCGAGGAAATTCAACGCACCAATGCGGGTCGCCTCGACCGCAGTATCGATCGTCGCGTGGCCGGACATCATGATCACCGGCATCGTCAGCAAGCCATCGCGTTGCCACTCCTTGAGCAAGGTTACGCCATCGGTATCGGGCATCCAGATATCAAGCAGTACCAAATCAGGCGCACCAGAGGCACGCGCCAGCCGCGCCTCGCGCGCGTTTTCCGCCGTCTGCACAACGTGCCCCTCATCGCTCAAAATTTCCATGAGCAATTCGCGGATACCCATTTCATCATCAACTACCAGGATATTTGCCATATCTGCCTGCCACAATCCGTTACTGATAACAATTACACCATATCAAGCCAACTTCAACAACAAAATTGCCACTTTCGCGCCGCCGGTGTCCTTGCGGTTCTCGATATCAATGCGCCCGCCATGCTCGTCAACGATTTTTTTCACCACCGCCAACCCCAGTCCGGTGCCGCGCGCCTTCGATGTAACATACGGTTCGAACGCCCGCGACAGGATCTTCGGTGCAAAGCCGGGACCATTGTCAGCCACTGAAAAACGCACCGCCTCGCACACCTTCGCGTCTGCATCTTCATAGCGGATCACTTCGGTCAGCACATCAACCTGGGGTTCAACCCCTTCATGCCGGTGTTCTCCAACCGCATCTTGCGCATTCTGCAGCAGATTGTGAATAACCTGACGCAGCTGCGTTTCGTCGCCCATCACCCGCGGCAAATCCGGCGCCAACTGGCTGCGAATCACAGCCTTTTTCTCATCGCCGGTATACAGGTGGACGATTTCCTCCACCAGCGCATTCAGATCCAGCGACTGCAGCACCGCTGGCGGCGTTCTGGCGTAATCACGAAAATCATCCACCATGCGCTTCATCGCCTCGACCTGATTGACGATGGTGCTGGTGCTTTTTTCGAGGATGGCCGCGTCCTGCTGCGGCAGCTTGCCTTCGAGTTTCATCTGCAAGCGCTCGGCCGACAGCTGAATCGGCGTCAGCGGATTCTTGATCTCGTGCGCCAGCCGCCGTGCCACTTCGCCCCAGGCAATCGAACGCTGCGCCGAAATTACGTCAGAAATGTCGTCGAACACCACGATGTAGCCGGTGCCATTCCTGACTGGCAGGCGAGAACCGCGAGCCAGCAAAGTCACGTCATGTGCCGCGTCGTGGCCATCGCCAATGCTCGGAATTTCAATCTGCTGCTGCCAATGCTTGCCGTTCGCCTTTTTTCCGCCAGCCGCCGATTGCGCACTTTGCCCTGAAAATTCCTGCACGATTGCTTCCGCCAGCGGCGCCAGGCCTTCAATCGACACCAGCGGTCGTCCGATGTGCGGGTTGAAATCCCGTTCCAGAATGCGCTCGACCGATTCATTGCAGCTGATCAGACGGAATTCGCCATCAAGCACCATCACGCCAGCTGACATATTGGCCAGCACCGACTCCAGATAGATTTTTGCGTTTTCGAGTTCGGCCCGCGTTCTGTCACCGGTGCGGCGGGCATCGGCCAACTGCATCGTCATCGTGTTGAACGATTGCGTCAGCAGGCCAAGCTCGTCCGGACTGGCGATAATCGGTCTCGGCGAGAGATCGCCCTCTGCCACCGCCTTCGTTCCCTGCGCCAGCAGCAGCAGCGGACGGGCGAAATTGGATGCAATTGTGAACGCGGCCGCAATCGCGGCAAAAATCGCCAGCAGCAATGTCAAGGTCAGCGTGACGATGTAAATTTTGCGCAGCCCGGAACGCGCCAGCGAACGCGTCTGATATTCGCTGTAGGCGATGCGCAGCGCCTCCGCATTCTCAGCCAGATTGCCGGTCACCGGCTGAATCAGCTGCAAAAAGCGCCCCTCTCCCTTCAGCGACACGCCACCCGCGCCACCGATGGCGACCACGACGCGCCACCTTAGCGGCACATCCTTGATCTGGTCTTCTTCATGCATTTCAGCGCCACCCTCAATCGTGGCAAAGCCCGATGCCAAGCGCGCCTGCTCCAACATTGAAGGCGTCGGCAGCTCTGGCGCGAGCCGTGCAATGTTATTGCTCGCGGCAGCCACTATCTGGCCGCTGGCGGTGACAATCAGCGCATCCTCGAATTGCGCCTCATCGCGCAAGCGCTGCAACTGCGAAATCTGCGTCGCGGGTGACATTTCCGCCAGATTGGCCGCCATCCGGCGCGCCTTGGCGCTCATGTCGGCCAACGATGCATCAAGTACGGTGCGACCAAGATTCACGCCGGATTCCAGTGCGGATTCAACCCGCACGTCGAACCATGACTCGATCGAGCGTGACATGAATTGCACCGACACCGCGTAAATCACGATCCCCGGCACAATCCCCATCGCGGCGAACATCAGCACCAGGCGCCCGGTCAAGCGCGTGCCGAACTTGCCGCGTCGGTAGCGCTGCAGGAACCGCCACAACATCACGCCAATCACGGCCAGCAGCGCCAATGCGATCGCCGCATTCAGCGCCAACAGGAGAGAATAGTTCTGCTCGAAAAAATCGGAATTGTCGGAAGCGGAGGCCTGCAGGAACAGCAGAATGCTCATGACGGCGACGCCGACCACCATCATGTAACGGAGCACTCGTGTCACTTGTCAGCCGTAAAAGAAAACTGTTTCCAGTCGGATGAAAGACGCCAGTTGCGGTTGTTGATCGCATTGACCTGAAACGGTTTCGGCAACTGCGACACATCCAGCATTATCCGCACGCTGGCCGTATAGGTTTCGCCTGCCACCAGTTCACCGTAATCGGCAACATTCCAGCGCATTGGCCGCTTCACCAGCGACAGCGCATCGTCCAGCGTACGGTAGTTCTGCTGCAGGCTGCCTATCACCGACGCATTGTATTGCCGGGTCAGCACATTGTATGAAACACGCGTGGTCTGCTTGACGAAGATTGAGCGCTCGGCGAACCAGAACAGGCGCGGCCGGCTCAATTCGACTTCCGTGGTGAAATACAGCGGAATGCCGCGTGCCAGCGCTTCCTCCAGACCGCGGTTCAGATCGAACTGGAAACTGGCGGCCAGCCGATAACCGGTATCGCCCGCTTCGATGCGCGCCTGCGTGATGTCGATATTGTTCGCCTGCGCGACCAATGGCAGATGTGCCAGCAATGCTAGCAAACCACAGGTTAACCAATGAAATAAACGTCGCGTCACGGACTCGCTCGAAAGTCGATCGTTAAAAATCTGTCATTCCTGATTCTTCTGAAACAGCGCGTAAAACAAGCCGTCATGATCCTGCTCCGCATTTGCCGCCGGCAGAATCTGGCCGGGTGCCTCCAGCCTGATGGCGTGATTGCGCACCGCAAACGCTGCCGCCTGCTGCTCGGATTCCTGCGGCCACAGCGAACAGGTTACAAAGAGGAATTTACCACCAGGACGCAACATCTGCCAAAGATTGTCCAGAATTTGTGCCGAAAATGTTGCAAGCTGGCGCGCATCGCCCTTGCGTCGCAACCAACGGATGTCCGGATGGCGCCGCACAATGCCGGATGCCGTGCATGGCACATCCGCCAGAATGCGGTCGAACGGATGGCCATCCCACCACTCCGTGCTCGCCGCATCCCCAACCTGCACCTGCGCCGGCAAATGCAGCCGCTGCAGGTTTTCGCCGATGCGCGCCAACCGGTTTTGATCGGCATCAAGCGCCAGCAAATCAATGGCCGCCATTTCCAGCAGATGTCCGGTCTTGCCACCCGGCGCAGCGCACGCATCGAGCACGCGCATGCCGTCATGCACATCCAGCAATGGCGCCGCCAGCTGCGCCGCCGCATCCTGCACCGACACCAAGCCGTCGGCAAACCCCGGGATCTGCTCGACCGGCACCGGCTTTTCCAGCCTGACCGCCGCCGCACCAATTTGCGTTGCCGCCATGCCGCCGTCTGCCAGCTGGCGCAAGCAAGCGGCAACCGTGGTCTGCTTCAGGTTCACGCGCAAGGTCAACGGCGGCGGCTGGTTGCCTGCCGTCAGAATAGCCTGCCAGTCGCGCGGATAGGCGGCTTTGGTCGCATCCAGCCACCACTGCGGATAATTCCAGACTGCGACCGGTTTCTGCCGCGCCTGCTGCATCAGCACCTCGCGTTCGCGCAGGAAGCGGCGCAGCACTGCGTTCATCATCCCCTTGCCATGCACAATCGACGAATCAGCCGCCGCCGCCGTCACCGCCTGATCGACCACGGTAAACGCCTCATAGCTTTTGGCGTCGGCCGCGGATGCCGGCTCGGCCAGCAGCGTCAGCGCGCAGCACAACAAACCGTGCAGCAGCGCCGGTTCTGGCGCCTTGCTGGTCATCAGCCCAATCAGCGTTTCCACCAATCCAAGCTGGCGCATCGTGCGGTAAGCGATGTCCTGCATCGCGCCGCGCATCTGCGGCAAAGGCTGCTGCTGCACGAACACCCGCGCCAGCGCCTGCGGCAATGCCGTGCCCGCCTTCACCTGCGCCACCGCTTCGGCCGCGCCCAGGAACGCCAGTGCGAGCGAATCGGCTTTCAATTCCTGCCGCACCGGCTCACTAACTGGCTGGCTGGCCGGCCTAGTAACGGGTTTGCTGGCAGACATGCTGCCCGGCTTGCTGGCATGGCCATGCGCCAGCCTGACCGTTTTTTTGCCAGATTGCTGTTCTGCAGCCGTTTTGGGGGCGGACGCCTGGTGGGCTAGCGTTTTCTGTGCAGCCGTTTTTCTGACAGCCGCTTTCTTGACCGCCGATTGCGGCTTGGGCTTGAGGGTGATGATGGGACGCTGTGACATGGGTACGAATGGTACGGCAGAAACGGCGCTTCGTCATGCGCAAATGCAAGTCAGGCACATTGCAGCCGTACGACGGCCTGTTCGCGACGCCGAAATGTAGGGGTATACATCAAAAACAATATTCCAGACCTCTATTTTGCTGACTGATTTTAAATACTGGCAGGAGTATATTTTTTGGTCTTACTGACTCAAAATTCATTTTGGTCAGTTATTTTGGCGCCATCGCGGATATGCCAACTGCGCGGACAAGATGTGAGCAACAAGAACGTCAAGTGAAGCGACGCGAAGCTGGCACCTCGCGGACGCCATCCATGCGCGAGCAGCATCCGAAAACCATCGCGAGCGGCTGGAGGGCAATACGCACCTGAACAAGCGCGCAAGTGCGTTGCTTGTTCAGGAACCGGAATGTAATGAAGTACATGAGGATTCCGAGTTTCCCCTGTCAGTCGAAATGATCCGCGCCCAAACGCAACTGTTTATAAAATCAACCACTTAGCCGAACTCAACCGAAATCAAGCGAAGCAAAATGCGGTCATTTCCCGATAGCAGTGACAGAATAATGTCAGAAACTACCGTATTTCCATGCTATCACGGTCGATAAAAGTTTCCTATGAAATTCCCGATGCTCACAATCATGCCGCGCTCGTTTCCTATACTCTTTTTTACGCCCATTAAGGAGTATCCATGCAACAGCAACGTAGTGCCATCCCCATGCTCGGCAAAGCCGATTTGTGCGCCCGCCTCAATATTTCTGAGCGCACGATAGAAAATCTCGTCAAGCAAGGCGCTTTCCCGCCCCCGGTTCGGATTGGAAAATACGTGTATTGGTCAGAAACCGCCATCGGTAAATGGCAAGAACGCCTGTTTTCCGCACAAGAAGCCTGGCCGATCCACTAACTGGGATTTCCCATCTGGCTCGTTCCCGTTTCACGTCCGCAAATTCCTTGCGCTCCCTGGCTGCTCGGGTAATCACCCCACAATGCGCCTTTTTGACGTACGGGCGCCAGTCTGCTTCCGGCCAATTGCTAACGTTTAACGTTTGAATTCACCGGCCTGCGCGGCTTTTCGCGCAGGTTCGGTGGAATGATGGGTTATGCGGCATTTTGTGCATGCGCCGTCGGTCTCGGGTTAATTCCCTTGAAGTCGTCAGTCTCCAAGCAATCTTCAGGTGAGAGTTATTCGGTGTGCCTACACCTTCGAATTTTGAATTCGCTCAAGCAATTTTTGCAACCCTCCAAACTTGAATTGAGCGGGGTTGCCGACTTTCTCCGCAACAGAGTCAGCCAGAGATTCACCACCAAGCGCAGCCATTAGGCCGGCACAAAGCCACGAAATGCCTTCGGCAACATCCTTTGGATCGCCAATGTTAGCGGAAGCTTGTTTGTGATCCTTAAGAATTATGTCATTGGCGTCGGTGAGTAGCCCTAGCCAAGCGCAACCCGCACGGGCGCGATACAGTTCCGGCAGCCCCAACTGAGTGTGCAACTCGTCAAAGGCCTTAGCTAATCCCGATAGGGCTTGCTTTGAATTCTCGATAGTTGGTTCTCTCGTACCAAGATCGTCGGAAATGGAAAAGGCATGAAGTGTAGAATTGGAAATAAAGTCATTTGTCATTCCGCATGCGGTGCCCCATTCTGTCCAAAAGGCGCGGTTGTCTTTGGGTGGCTTAACCGATTGCAGCACCTGAATGGCTTCATGAGGGGTGCGGAATTCTCGCGTGAGTCGCGCAAGATTTACAGCGTAATGGGAGTTATCAGGAACGGTTTCCAGCATCTTTGCAGCGATCCGAATGGCGAGGTCTTCCCTTCCGGATTCGAAGAAGTGCTTGGTAAGCGAGTAATTCCAATTCTCGAGTTCCTGTAGCCACACATTCTTGATGGATCTCAATCGAACTGCACTACCGACCAAGGATACGTAAAGCAGCCCCGTATCCTCACCATCATCGCTGCACGCTTCGAGCGTAGCCATAGCAACACGCCGATGTCGGGTGCGCAGATATAAGCCACCGCTTGCAGCCGCTTCGGCTGCCATTGGCCGCAATACATCTCGCTGCAGTGTTAGTTTGTCACATCCCATGACTTCCTGCAGCACCATGCTTGAGAGGAAATCTAGCCCTTCAGCATGCATTGCTGCGATCAGTCGAAACGCGTCGCCAACGGTACCGCCAGACGACAAACTCATTCCGTTGAGTTTTTGCAGCAGGGCTCGCACGTGAGCACGCAAGTCCTTGCCATGGCGCAGGGTCAGTAGCGCCCCAAAGAGTGCCCCTTCATTGACCCCGTCGTCTTTAGCTGCTTGAAGCAATTGCTCCGCCAGCAGGTCGGGCGTCAGACCTTGCAGTGACGGGTCGAAGGCACTCGCCCCGAAATGGTGCCAAGTTGTTGCGAGCGACTTCGCCTCGTTCTTTGAAAGTCCCGACAGGCGCGCTTCCTCAAACCGGGCAAAGGAGTACCACTGCACGGAATCTCCATTGGCCATTTTCCAATCCGAATCGTGTGCCGCTATAACGAGCTGGACGCTGCCTCGACCGGTGCGTTTCAGCCTTTGTGCCAGATTCTCCAAGTCTCTAACGATCATGTCGCCATGGTCAGTGGCAATCAACCATGGCTGATCTGCGGTTAAGGCATCTTCGAAGGCCTGTACATTGATTCTGGCAGTGTCGTCTTGATGCCAAAGCACCTTCAGCGCGGGATTTGCTCGCAGAGTCGCCACCACAATCTGCCGGAGCACCATTGATTTCCCCTCAGCGGTCGGCCCGCGCACCAACGCAATCTGAGGACGGTCTTCTCCTTTGAAATGCACGACGCTTTCAAGCAGGACCTTGGCCTGCTCGCGCACCGGGAAATGGGGCGACATTGCCAGCGCCCAATCGGGTTCCGCACCATCGAAGAAACGCCGCGCGTCTGCTGGAGTGATTTCACGGGCAAAAGATGCCATTGTTCCAGCATCAAGCGCCATCCATCCGGAAAGACGAGCTAACCCGTGCGCCATTGATGTCGGTTGAGCATGTATTCCCGGTAAGGGAAAACTCCACCAGTCCGTTTCGGCAATTCGGCGCTTCAGAGTGATGGCACTCATATCCGGTGGCCACTCGCCATTGATCCAGTATCGCGGCGAAATACGCACTTCTGCTGCGGCCGGGTCCAACTCGCCCCATGAAAAACCATTCACCCACTTCTCGGTTTCGCGGGCCTGAAATGCCGCGCCGGCCTGGAGCACAAGGAATTGATCAACGCCGCCTTCTTCAAACCGGCCTTCTGACTTGTGCTTGTGTCCATGCAGGTAAATGACATGGTGCTGTGCAAACAAGCGACGAATATTCGTCTCCTCACTGTCATGCCACCATGACAGTGGATGGTGCCCCAACACTATCCTGATCTGGCAAGCCTCAAGCTTCTTCAATGCTGCCTCTACGAGGCGATATCCTGGGGTCAGCTGGTCTTTGTCATTGTCATCTTTGCAGAGCCATGCGGTATTTAGACCAACAACCCCGATGTTCACTCCTGCGACTTTTCTGGTATGGGTGGCCGTGCCTTCATTTGATACCAGCCAATCCGGAGACATCCCGCTCGAGGGCATCAACTTTTTGTACGTATTGAATCGGCGCGCGACTGGAGCGCGATCAGCTTTTCCCTCGCGGTTGGCATCAAAAAACCTGCTGGATGCTGCGAGCGGAGCCTTCCGGTCTAATGTGTCGGTTGTTGGCCGTTCGACGTCATGATTCCCTGGGACAGGGATGATCACTGTCTCTGCATCGAACTTGTTCTGAAGGGGGGTAAGAAAGTCCCTGCGGAACGTCTCGTACTCTTTCTTCAGGCCTTTATTCGCAATGTCGCCTGTGATGAATACGTAGTCTGGAATGAAGCTCATTTCGCTCTTCCAGCGATCGACTTCACCAAGTATCTCAGCGAATAATCGTTGTTGTTCGTAGGAGTCTTTGCCAACATGGAAGTCGGAAAGGTGTAGCCAGCGGATAGCGGAAGACATGCTCTCTATTCTTGTTAAAGTTTTCTATTCGGCCCAATGCCAGCCACGATGACCATGCTTTCCCGAAAGAAGCAGGCCGTCACGGCAGCACCGAATTGGTCGCAATCTGGGTACGTTCTAGCCGCATAACATTGTAAGTCATCGGCACTGCGTAATAACATGGGAATATATAACTTCCGAAACCCGCATGCTTGCTAGCTTATAGAAATAGTACCTGCTTCAACACGCCTACTAACAAACCGACAAACCACGCAGCATAATGGCAGCAAAATTGGCTCAACCGGCCACTAAATTTTCCATGTATCAACGTCCGCTATTGGCGGTGGATTCAACCGATCGATGCAACACACGCATTAAAACGTTCTGCTGGTGTCTCGTAGTCTAACGTCTTGCGAGGCCTTGTATTTAACTGTAGAGAAATGGCATCCAGATCTGCCTGCGAGAGTAAAGACAAATCCGTCCCGCTGGGAAGGTACTGCCTTAGCAAGCGGTTGGTGTTTTCATTGGAACCCCGCTGCCACGGACTCTTCGGATCACAGAAATATACCTCGACATTAGTTTCCATCGTAAAGCGACGATGGGCAGCCATCTCTTTGCCCCTGTCCCAAGTGAGCGACTTGTACAACTCGTCTGGCATCTTCTTTGACTGCTCAATCAGTGCCGTGATCACGCTTGCAGAGTCTTTGTTCTTCACCTTGGCCAGCGCGACATAGCGTGAATGGCGCTCAACCAGCGTGACGATATAACTATTCTTTGAGCCACCAATGAGATCCCCCTCCCAATGACCGGGAATGGCGCGATCCTCAACCGACGCAGGCCTTTCACGAATAGATACGGCATCGGTAATTTGCCCCAGCCCGCTTTTCTTCATGGTGGCATGCCGGGAGCGACGGATCGCACGTTGGCTTCGCAAGTGCTGTTGCAGCTCCTTCTTCAAGACGCCGCGCGTCTGAACAAACAGGCTCTTGTAGATGGTTTCGTGTGACACGTGGTTGTTCTCTTCTTGCGGATATTCCCGTTTAAGCCAACCGGCTATCTGCTGAGGTGACCAATTGAATTCCAGCTTGGATGCGATGATTTTACACAGTGACGGATAGCCCGCCAGCTTACAGCGCTTGGGCCGGCAAGCCTTGTCCCAGGCTGCCTGATACGCTTGCGCTGCCCGGTAGTCATTAACACTGCCATTGCGGTTGATTTCCCGGCTGACGGTTGAGGGTGATCGGCCCAGTCTTTTTGCAATCGAGCGCATGGACTGCTGTGCTGCCATCCCTCTTGAGATTTCTTCTCGCTCGGCGAGCGTCAGCGCCAGTCGGGAGCGACGCTTGGCAGGTGGACGTATGCCGCCTGTTGGGGCTAGCTGGCCATAAATCGAAGATGAAGGGCGATCAAATGCACGCCCAATGAAGTTTAGGGATTCACCACGCTGCCAGCGATCCCACATCTGTGATTTTTGTTCTTCGGTATACCGGATTCGGGTTCTGTATGCCATTTTCCACACTCCATCTTTTTGTTACTAAGATAAAGTGTTGCATCGATCGGTTGAACTCACCGCCGATTGCAACCGGTAGCCACAACCCAAAAGGACAGGGCGCTTGCCGCCTTTGCTGTCTGGCAGTTCCAGAATCCGGCGAGTCCAGTTGACGTTACCCCAGCGGGCTTCGGTTAATGGTTCGCAGGAACGCATGGAGGTTTCAAGTATCAGGCATATGAGCGGTATCGCGTAGCGGTTCTTGCTTTCTGCCAGTGCCTTGAGCATCTTGCGCCATTCATCGTTGGATAAGACGCGATCACGCTTATTGTTGACCGCTGGCATGTTGAGGTTGCTGGCTGGGTTGGTTTCGATACTGCGCCAGCGCCAGATATGGATGGCGTGATTGAACAGTCGCCGCAGTTCGGCTCGTTCATGGTCGATGGTGGCTGCGCCTTTGCCTTCTGTCACCATGGCATCGATGAATTCCTGTATATGGTAGGTCA
>JAGSYW010000060.1 GCA_018262475.1 Burkholderiaceae bacterium
CATCGGCGTGCAGATAAGGCAGCTTCGCCGGAATGGTCTCCAGCCGTGTCTTGAGATGAAACGGGATGCTGAACGGCGGCGTCCAGAAATGCCAGCCGGAAGCCGGCAAATCCTCGGCGCAGGAAAGGACATCATCAACGCCGCCCAGCGTTTCAAACAGGCTCACCAGGCCGGGATGACAAAGCAGATCGACTCGCGCCGCGCCCTGCGCCTTCAGCAACGGCACATAGCGGCAAAGCTGGATCATGTCGCCATGCCCTGCTTCAAAACCGATCAACAGCGATTTGCCCGCCAGCGCCTCGCCCTGCCAGCGCGGGCATGACACCAACGCAGCTAGCTTCGCATACCAGTCGCGCGCTTCCATGCATTGCCATCCTTCGTCGAACCTTCCCTGCCGCAGCAACAGATAGCTCAGGTTGAAGCGCGCGGTAGCATAGCCCTGGTCAATCTCGATGGCGCGACGATGGCAACGCTCCGCCTCGTTCTCACGCTGCATCGAAGCATATAGCGCACCGAGGTGAGTCCACGCCACCGGCCATTCTGGCGCAAATTCAAGCGTCCGCAGATACGCCTGCTCGGCCTCGCCCAGGCGTTTCTGGTTCACCAGCAGATTCCCCAGATTACTCAGGCATCCTGCCATTTTTGGGTTAAGCGCCAGCGCCTGCCGGTAACAGGCTTCGGCCTCGTCAGCCACGCCGCGACGCTCCAGCATCAGCGCCAGATTGGCGCACGCTTCAGCGCATTGCGGGTCAAGCTGGAACGCCTCTCGAAAACAGGCTTCCGCCCCGTCGGAATCGCCATCTTCCAGGCGACGGTTGCCTAACAAAAACAACACTTCGGCATCTTCTTGCCGTGCAAGAGCAGAATCATCTTTCATCGATAACGGCAACATGAACTGAATCGACTGGAGCCAGCCATTGGCAGACCCCACATTTTCTGCAAGCGGTCGACGATGGCACCGCATCGCAGCACAAAGTCCATTTTCCGCCGGCATCCAGCAGAAAGCATAACAGTCTGACAGAAGGCCGTGTCTGACATATATAAGCTCTGTATACATTCCGACACAAATCGCCGCCCAGCATCAGCAACAGACATATGCAAAAAATCGACCTCTTGATAATGACAACTGAATCCGGCAGTGTCATTATTCTTTTGACTGAATCATTTTTGACAATTGGAGCCACCATGCGGCGTATAACCATTTCCGTTGAAGACGACCTCGCTACCGCATTCGATCAACTGGTACAGCAGCGAGGTTACCTGAACCGCTCGGAAGCATTTCGCGATCTGGTGCGCAAGGAGCTGGGCGAATCTGCGATGAACCGCGGCAAGGCCACATGGTGTGTGGCGACCGTAACGTATATCTACAACCACCATGAGCGCCAGCTGGCGAACCGACTGACCAAAATACAGCACGAGCATCACGACTTGATCGTTTCAACCCAGCACATCCACCTCGATCACGACAACTGCATTGAAATGTTGTTCTTGCGAGGCCGCTCAGATAGCGTCCGCGCCTGCGCCGATGCCATCGTGTCGCAAACCGGTGTTCGCCATGGCAACGTGCATATCGTGCCGGCGGATATCAAGTCCGACAAGTCGCCCCGCAGCGGACACAAGCACATCCATCCACACAACTGACCCCAACACTCAATACAAAGCTCCACCCTTTAAGTCCTGCCTGAGATAGGCTCTCCGGCATGATAAGCAGATGGCTCATAAGTATGAAGTTTTTCTGTTTATTCACAACAATCACTGCAAACGGCATTGCGCATGCCAGGCCGCAGGCGTATTATCAATTTTGTTTTCCTCACACAACCGTCAAGCTGAATCCGTCATTCATTATGCGATACACCATCCCTCTCCTGCTCGGGCTGTATGCATATCAAGCCTTGGCGCACGACTTATGGCTCAGTAAGGAAGGCGCCAATCATGTGCTGTATCAGGGGCACGCTCACTCCGCCCATGCTGGGGCAGCGGTAGTGCCGTATGACGCCGCAAAGGTAAAGAGCGCGCTGTGCGTCAGGCCTGCCGGTGGTGTGAAGCCGATTACGGCAAGCAAGACGTACCCTGTTAAATTCACCGGCGACTGCGCCACGGTGCTGGTAACGCTCTCCAGTGGCTACTGGACAAAAACTGCCTGGGAAACGAAAAACACACCCAAGACCGGGATTTCCGGCGTACTGAAAAGCTGGAAATCCGAAGAAACTATCAAACGCATCGACAAGTGGACAAACGCCAGCGCCAAACCTTTGGGCAAGGGACTGGAAATCACGCCTCAAAGCGATCCGCTCAAACTCCGGCTCAATGACAAAATCACTGTTCTGGTGACCGAAAACGGCAAACCCAAGGCTGGCGTACCTGTGGCCTATCAGGGTGACACGCGTGGCAGCAGCGGCGCGGATGGCACTGTTTCCGTGCGCATCCGCCGAGGTGGTGTGCAGCTAATTGCCGCTAGCCTGGAAACGCCGTTGAACGATGGCAAGGCTGATTCTCTGATCCGCGCGACAGCGCTCCAGTTCGATCTGCACAAATGATACGGCTGGTATTTTCTTGGCTCTTTCTGTGGATAGCTCTTGCGTCCATGTCCGCGTATGCGCATGAAGTGCACCACACCATCTCCGCTGGCAGTGCCGTAATCGTTCAGCTCAAATACGCCGATGGCAAACCGTTCGCTTTTGAAGCCTTCGAAGCCACGCCGGACGGTGCCGAAATCCCGGCACAAGTCGGCCGCACCGACGCGCAGGGACGCGCCTTATTCATCCCCGGAGAAACGGCACGATGGAAGCTCAAGGCTTACACCGCAGACGGTCATGGCGTCAGCCTGAAATTTGATGCCCCCGCTATCGCAGCCACCGGCTCCAATCCCGGATCAGACACCAGCGATACACCTTCACGCGCCAGCCTGCTGCTGTTCGGCCTGTCGCTGCTCATTGGCGGCTTTGGCCTGTACCAACTCCGGTTCAAGAAAGATAAATAATGCCCCGATTGCACAAATCGGCCCTGTGCCTGACGACCTGCTTCGCCGTACTTGCCGCCCCGGCAGCGCTCGCCCATCATGGTGTCGCCGGCGTGGGTGCTGCCGCACTTGAAGGACCGGGCGCGCCAGTTGAATCGGCCAGCTCTGCCGTACTTCCGGAAGGAAAAGTGCTGGTCTACACCAAACTTGACCACGCCAAATTCAAATCCGTCGATTCGTCCGATACGCAAGTCAATTACAACCAGTTCTGGATGGCCGGCGTCGGCTACGGTTTCACCCCTTGGTTTTCGGGTTACGTATTTTCCCCCTATAACCGCAAAATCGACACCGCCGAACCTGCCGGCGCCGCCACGCCAAAATTCAACACCAGCGGATTGGCCGACATGTCAGTGATGGGGCAGATCGGCTTCAAATATGACAAAGGATTCAGGCTGGTACCAGTCAATGAAAGTCTGGACGATCTCGAAGATTGGCACTTCACTGTATATGGCGGCGGCAGTCTGCCGACAGGAAACCCAAATCTCAAAAACCGCGAAGGCAACATCGACCCCGGAAAATCAACCAGTTTCGGCAAACCCGACTGGTCTGTCGGTTTCACCGCAACCAAAATGCTTTCGTCGAATCTGACTTTCAACACCGAAATTTCAACCATCCGCTTTCTCAAATACCGCTATCGTGCCGATACCGCGCACCCGAACGGTTTCGATGGGCAATTCGGCGCCGAGGACAGATTGAACCTCGGTCTGGCCTACCGTGTCTATACCAATTCGGCGCAAAAGCTGCGGCTCGATCTCAGTCTTGAAACGCAATTCCTGAAGATTGCGCGCGACAAGGAAAACGGCATCGGGCAGGAAGCGACCGGCGGCAAGATCATCTATCTGCTGCCAGGCATACGCGTCTACAAGGACAACATGAGCTTCGCCTTCGGCGTAAAAAAGGTGGCATGGAAGCGGCTGAATGAAGATGCGCTGCAACAGGGTTCGGAAGGCAAGGAAAAATATCGCCTGATTCTTTCCGCTTCAGGCATGTTCTGAACCAATACCGGCAACCATGCATATTCCTGACGGCTTCCTATCTCCGCAAACCTACCTGCCAGCCTATGCCATCGCTGCCGGCGGCTGGACGTGGGCTGCAAGGGGGCTGAAAGCCCAGCTGGACGAAACCACGGTGCCGCGCCTGGCGGTGCTGACCGCGCTGGCCTATGCATTGGGCATCATCATGGTGCCGATACCGGGCGGTACCTCCGGCCATGCGCTCGGCGTTGCCATTCTCGCGCTGGTGTTCGGCCTGCGCACCGCTTTCATCGCCTACAGCATCGTGCTGGCGCTGCAATCACTGTTATTCGGTGCCGGCGGCATCACGGCGCTGGCCGTGAATGCGCTGGCGATGGGGCTGATCGGCGCTGCCAGCGCCATCATTGTCTACAAACTACTTGCGCGCCTCAACAAAACCTTTGCTGTGGCGGTTGCCTCTTGGGTTTCAGTCATGCTACCAGGCGTGGTCGTGGCACTTATACTCGGGATCCAACCGTTGATTGCACATCACGCGGATGGCTCCCCCCTGTTTTTCCCGTTCGGCCTGTCTGTCACGTTGCCGGCCGTGCTGATTCCGCACTGCTTCATCGGTTTTGGTGAAGCAGTGCTCACCGTTCTGGTATGGCGCTATGCACGCACGCGCAAGTGGTTGCCGGAATAAGTTTGGTGGAATAAGCTTGAACAGATGAACGACGCCAAGCCAAACGCCAATTTCCCCGCCTGCCGCCAATCGTTCGCGGCGCGAACTTGGCTGCTGCTTTATCTGGCCGGCATCGTCACTATCACCTTCATCCACCAACCCGCAATACTGGCAATCATGCTTGCCGGTGCATTGCTTGTCAGCGGCAAGGAGCGATGGCGTCACTTGCGACGCACGATGCTGGCCATCCTCGTGTTCAATCTCACCATCAGCGCCGGCTATATCGCTGTTTGTTTATGGCAGGGAGCTTTCTCCTTGAATTACCTGCTGCTGGTCAATCTGCGTGCGATCCTGATGGCATATCTGGGTTTCTGGTTCGTTGGCAAAGTTTCGATTCTCGATGCAGTCGCAGGCTGGCACACTGTCAGCCTGCTGGCCACGCTTGCAATTGGCCAAATCAAGACCTTCGAGCGCATCCTGGCTGATTTTCGCGCCGCGTTCGAGAGCCGGAATCTGGCCCGTCCGGGCTGGCTGGCACGCAGCCGGCACGCGGCCGCACAAGCGCAAACGCTGCTGGACAAGTCTTTTGCCGCCAGCAATGAAGCGGCGCAGGCCATGCGTTCCCGCGGAGTATTCGATGATTGAACTGAAGAACCTGTGCTACCGCTGGCCCGATGCCGACTCCCGCATTGCCGATCTCTCGCTCACCATTGGCGCAGGAGAGAAGATAGTGCTGCTGGGGGCCAACGGCTGCGGCAAATCGACCTTGTTGAAATTGATGAACGGGTTGATTTTTGCCGACAGTGGCGAAATACGATGGCAAGGCCAACCGTTATCCAGCATCCATTTCAAGCAACGCGAATTTGCGCGCGACTTCCGACAGAAAAACGTACTGCTGTTCCAGCATCCGGAAACGATGCTGTTCAACCCGACTGTACGTGATGAAATTGCCTATGGATTGCGCCAGCTTGGCACCAGCACTGAGGCCGAGATTACCGCCCGCGTTGAACGCTGGGCGGCTGAACTGGGCTTGTCGAAAGTACTCGGTCAGGCACCATTCAATCTTTCCGGCGGACAAAAACAGAAAGTCGCGCTCGCATGTCTGCTCGTGCTCAATCCGCAACTGATGTTGCTTGACGAGCCTTCCGCCAGCCTGGATCCGGCCACTACTGGCTGGCTGGTGGATACGCTAGTGCATTCAGACAAAACGATCATCGCCAGCACGCATAATCTTTCGATGGCGGCCGAGCTTGGCGAACGCTGCATTATTCTGGGAATGAGAGGGGAAATCCTGTTCGACGGTTCGGTGCAAATAGCGCTGTCCGACATTTCCCTGCTTGAGCGCGCCGGACTTGCGCATCGTCATCGCCATCGCCATGATGGTGCGTTTCACACTCATGTTCACGTGCATGACTGGGACAAGGGTTAACTTGCATCCAACCGACACCCAAACCAAGCACCATCAGCTCTGTTCGCACCAATCCGTTTCGTCAAAATTTTTGGCGGAAATACCCAGTCGCTGCATGCGCGAAAGCAATGTGGTGCGCTTCATTCCAAGACGCATCGCCGCCCCCTTGGGGCCGGCGACAATGCCATTGGTTTCGCGCAACACACGAAGAATGCGCACCCGATCGTCGTCATTCCCATCATCTTCCAGCGGCGCAGAGCGAGAAGATTGCACCGCTGGAGGCGCCAGCGAAGCCAACGGCGATGATGGCGCATGCGGTTGCCAGGACGATGGCGCCGGCTGGTATTGCAGTTCATTCAGCGGCAATTCCAGTACCGTACCCCGCGTAAGAATGATGGCTCGCTCAATGACGTTTTCCAGTTCGCGCACATTGCCTGGCCAAGGCATCTGAACCAGGCGCGCAATGATATCGGATGGAATACTTTCGATATGCCGGTTCATGCGCCGCGCATGCTTCTGTGTGAAAAATCTCACCAGCACGGGAATATCTTCCGGGCGCTCACGCAGCGGCGGCAGGATGATGGGAAAGACATTGAGCCGGTAATACAAATCGCTGCGATACTGGCGCTCGATCACCATCTGCCGCAAATCACAATTGGTGGCGGCAATCACGCGTACGTCGACCGGTATCACCCTGGAACCGCCCAGTCGCTCAATCTCTCGCTCCTGCAAAACGCGCAACAGTTTAGGCTGCAGATCGAGAGGGATGTCGCCGACCTCATCGAGGAACAGCGTGCCCTTGTCAGCCAATTCGAAACGCCCGATGCGCTGCGATTGCGCTCCGGTATATGCTCCCTTTTCATGACCGAACAAATCGCTTTCTATCAGCCCCGAAGGTACCGCAGCACAATTCATCTTTACCATCGTATGCGCGCTGCGGGTACTCAGATTGTGAATCGCTCGGGCAATCAATTCCTTGCCGGTCCCTGTTTCTCCCAGTATGAGCACCGTCACGTCACTGGCGGCCACCATTTCCACTTGCTGCAACACGGTTTTCATGGACAGGCTGACGCTGACAATCTCATCGAAATCTGCGTAATTACGGATTTCTTCGCTCAGGTAAAGATTTTCGCGCGTCAGCTTGTCCTTCAGCGCCGAGATTTCTTGATAAGCCAGAGCATTGTCGAACACCATCGCCAGGCGCGCCGCAATCTGTTCGAGCAAGTCGAATTTGTCTTGCGTGAATGTGTAAGGCTTCTTATGCCCAAGCTTGAGCGCACCCCGTGCCTTGTCGCCGGATATCAGCGGCAATGCCAGAATCATCTGAAAGCCCTTTTGTGCCAGCATCCGAATCTGGCTGTATTTGCCGGCAGTCCTTTCGATTTCCCGCTGTTCAAGCAAAGCCTTGCGTTGACTCATCACCACCTGTCCGGAAAGCGACTCGTTCATCGGCATTTCTATCGAATCGAACCCGGACTCGCCTGATGTCTGATACAGCACGGAATGCGTGCGCAACTGTTGTGTCGACAAATCGCACACATCCAGGCTGACGTAATCAAAACCGAAATAGCGGCGAATCGCATGGGACACTTCCTTCGCCAACTCATTCATTTCCAGCTTGGACAGCGCCGCATTGGTGACTTCAACCAACACGCGGAAATCTTCCCGTTCCTTTCGGGTTTGCTCCTCCCTAGCCTGCAGCATTGCACGCTCAAGAATACCATCCATCGCAACGGCAACAACCTCGGCAATCTGCTCCAACTGTAACAACTCATCATCATTGAAGCTCTTTTCTGCCGATTTGATGAACTCAATGCCGCCCAACACCTGACCATTCATTTGCAACGGCAACATGCAATAGGCGCTTAACCCAAGATAGGGGAACAAGCCTGCGCTCTTGGGATAATTCCGCCGAAAAGCCGCACCACTGCACTGCAGATTTTTTGGTGTGCTGAAGATTTGCGTTGCCGGGGAGTCGCCAAGCTGCACGAATTCAAGGCTGGCTGAGCCTGCACCGGGGCCAGGGCGGTAATGTAGGCACGGGCGCCCAGCATGGGGATCAGGCAACAACAAATTGACCCGGTCGAAGCCAGTGATGGTTCCGAAGCTGTTTTCAAGCTGCCGCAAAACCCCGGTAACATCCCGCTGTGCTAACACTGCCTGCAATAACGACAGTAGCGTATCTTGCCTGACGGGTGCATTTTTCGCAGTTTTCGCGGAAGTCGATTCAAGCATCGTGGCAAACCTCGAATGCAAAATACATTCTCTCGTGTGAACCTGTTGACCGCTCAATACGAGCCGACCTGTGACGATACTATCATCGATTCCTTCAAAACAGAATCAGAAAATTGGCCTGCATTCACAAATGAAACACGCGTAATTTTTCTTGACAGATGCTGTAACAAAAGACCGATTCAACCGCCAATATAATGCATCTCGACCCTGCCTGGCCTTCTGGTATTTTCGGTCCGGATTTCCGAATACCGATCACTGCGTTTCTGCCACACTCCCGCGATTGCGGCACAAATTTCGGCATCGCTACCACCATGCCGCAACAACTCACGCAGTGAATAGCCGTCCTGTGCGAACAAACAGGTAAACAGGCCTCCCTCCGGTGACAAGCGCATGCGCGTACAACTTGAACAGAAGGCTTGAGTCACCGAAGAAATCACGCCGATTTCACCGCCCCCATCCTTGTAGCGCCAGCGTTTCGCAACTTCACCATAGTGCTTGGGATTAACCGGCTCGACCGGATATTCATCGTCAACCAGACGAATAATGTCACGCGATGGCAAGACCTCATCGAGTTTCCAGCCATTGGCGGTTCCCACATCCATGAACTCGATGAAACGCAGGATATGACCGCTCCCCCGAAAATGCCTGACCATGGGCAAAATCTGGTCGTCGTTGGTGCCGCGCCTGACTACCATATTGACCTTGACCGGTTCAAGTCCAGCCGCTGCCGCGGCATCGATGCCGGCGAGCACGTCCCTGACCGAAAAATCTACCCCTGCCATCTGGCGAAAAATGCTTTCGTCGAGCGCGTCTAGACTAACCGTAATGCGGTGCAACCCCGCCTTCTTCAATGTCTCCGCCATCTGCTTCAGCCTGGAGCCGTTGGTGGTCAGCGTTATTTCAACATCAGGCAAGGCGGCCAGCTTTTCGATCAATTGTTCGACATTGCGCCGAAGCAGTGGCTCACCGCCGGTAATCCGTATTTTCCGCACGCCAAACTCCACAAACAGGCGTGCCAGACGCTCGATCTCCTCGAAACTCAATAACGCATCATGCGGTAGAAACTTGAAACCGTGATTGAACACGGAGTTGGGCATGCAGTATGCGCAACGAAAATTGCAGCGGTCGGTGATGGAAATGCGCAAATCCCGGATTTGGCGTCCGAACACATCCTGCAATTCACCTTTCAACGGCAAATTGGCTTGAGGAATCTGTGGAGGCGCAGAACGAATTGGAATGATATTCATCACTGTCCTGCTGTCTCGGCTCAAATCAATGCATCCTCAGTCAACAGCGGAGCAAACTCCGGCAACGGTGTACCGGAACACAGGTGAGCATGAACCGCTTCGACCCCCTGACGCACCACATCCATCATCGGGAAAGAAAAGGCGACCACCGCCGGCTGTATGCCGACGAAATCAACATCGACTCCCGTTTCGCGAATACGATCGATCATGAAACTCAGCGGCATATTGTGCGTCGTCATGAAGAACATGTCGGCAATCATTCTGGGATCGACCGTATGCACCGCTCCATGTCGTGCCCCCATTTCGGCCGCGTCGAAAACAATGACTCGTCGGGGCTGATGCGCCAACACCTGATCGACGTGATTCTCCGGCGCAGAACCGCCATCAATCACCACCCAGTCTTGCGCCGGTGTGCGTGTCAACAAGTCGGCCAGCAACGGGCCGGCACCATCGTCGCCCATCATGCTGTTGCCAACAGTAAATATTACATTAGCCATCAGCGAGTTTTCACCATCAGGTAAATGGCCGGTTCCTTTTCGATGCTGGCCAGCGCCTGCATCAATTTCGCCGTCCACTCGGCAGCCTGCCCGGTCAGCTGCGACTTGATCTTGTCGAAGGCTTCGCCCAACATGCTGATATGAGTCTGGTCGATGGTGATCTCGCCAAACTTGAACAAGCCCTCCATCTTGCGCCGCGCTTCGCCTGCTGGCAATTGCGCAATCCATTCGCGATATGCCTCGAACGGGCAATCGATGATCGCCTTAAAGCAATCGATCACGCCGACATGATGGCCAATCGCCAGCGAGTAATACATGACTTGCCGGGAAGCAGCATCATTAGGCACATCGTCATCGCTATCCATGAACTTCTGGTTCAGCGTGTAGAAAAGTACTTTTTCCGCTTTCACTCTTTAACACCCAATCAGATAGCGGCCATCGCCTTGTTCGAAATATCGCATAGGCTGGCCACAATTTCGCTCAGGCGCGGGTCATCCTCTTTCGTCAGATACTCCTGAATGCGCGCCTCAAGGCTTTCACTGGACTTGGTGCCAAGAATGCCGAGAAAATCGTCGGCGATGTCAGCCCCCATGCGATATCCGGCCATGCGCCGTGCTTCGCGCTCGATCAGCACTCGCAATTCTGCCGGCACTCCAAGATGACGCATCGCGGCGCGCTCCCCCTCGCCCTCAACATGATGGGATGCCTTCAGTTTCTGCCCCAGAAGCCCCAAAGCCAGCGCAAAACCATGGATGGTTGCGGCCGGCGTCGGCGGACAGCCCGGAATGTAGACATCAATTGGTACGATTTTGTCAGAGCCACCCCATACGCAGTACAGGTCATGAAAAATCCCGCCGCTGCAACCGCACGCGCCATAGGAAACACAAATCTTCGGGTCTGGCGCGGCTTCATAGGAACGGATGGCCGGCATGCGCATCGCACGCGTCACGGCACCGGTAAACAGCAGAATATCCGCATGGCGCGGTGAAGCAACCACCTTGATGCCGAAACGCTCTGCATCAAACAGCGGTGTTATGGCTGCAAAAATTTCGATTTCGCATCCATTGCAGCCGCCGCAGTCAACGCGATACACATAAGCCGAACGCTGAATGTCCTTGAGCAAGGTGCCCTTGAGCTTCTGGAATTCCTCGCTCTGCTTTATTGGTGTGGGCATACCACTGCCGGCACCTGGCATGATGATTTTTTCGTGCCCGCTCATGCTTCGTTCCCTTTCAGATAACGAGTAAACTCGACCTTGTCTGCCTCCGGCACATTCTGCTTGCGCTTGCAATCCGTGCAGGTATGCAGCAAATCACTAATGGACTCGACCGCCTCCGTCGTCATGCCTGCATGCTTGAGCAAATCAGCCGTGTATTCGACTTCTTTTTTCGGTGCGAAATATTCCCCGCATTGGGCACATTTCGCCAATTTGAAGGTGGCGTGCTGATACATATCGGCTGCGTTGGCCACCGCCAGTTCGAATTCCGGCGAAAGCACGATAGCCTTGGTCGGGCATACCTCTTCGCAACGTCCGCAAAATATGCAGCGACCAACGAAGAAGGACCAGGTAATGGTGCCTGCCTCCGCATCGGTACTCATCGTCAGCGCATTAGCCGGACAAGCGACTGCGCAGGCCGCACAGGCAATGCATTGTTCCGGCTTGTGCTCTGGCTTGCCGCGAAAGTTGTCGCACACCGGCAGCGGGGCGAAGGGATATTTCAGCGTCGCTTCGCCGGTCTTGAGGATGGTCTTGAATAACTTGAGCATCTTTCAGTCCCCTATTTGAGCGGCGAATCCTTGCGTTCGCGGCCATAACGTTCGATTTCCGAATATGGAACCGTGGTCGATTTGCCCTTTCTCACATCGATCATGGTAACCCGATCGGTACAGGAATAGCAGGGGTCGATGCTCGCCACGATCAGCGGCGCATCGGATACCGTGTTACCTCGCAGCATGTACCGGAGCGGCGGCCAGTTGGCGTAGGTCGACGCTCGTGCGCGCCATCGGTAGAGTTTCTGATTATCGCCCAGCATGCTCCAGTGAATGTCTTCTCCACGCGGCGCCTCCGTGAAGCCGAGCGCGAACTTGTGCGGCGTGTATTTGAACCCTTCGACCAGAATCGGGCCGTTTGGCATGCCTGCAATCGCTCTCTCGAGAAAATCAATCGAATCGAAAAATTCTTCAACGCGATTTAGCACACGTCCGAGAACATCGCAGGTATCCTTGGTGCGCACCGGTATCGGGAAAAGCTTGTAACCACAAAACGGGTGATCGGCGCGCGTATCACGAGCAAAGCCACTGGCACGCACATGCGGGCCGACAGGGCTGTAATCCCGAGCAATCTTCGGATCGAGCAATCCTATGCCGGAAGTGCGCTGCGCGAGATTGGGCGTTTCGATGAGCATCTCGACCAGTTCGGTGACTTCCTTCTTCAACTCGCCAATAATCTTCAGCGTTGCCAGCCGTTCTGCCTTCTGGATATCGCGCCGGATGCCGCCGATAAGGTTCATGCCGTACGTTTTGCGCGCACCAGTCAGCAATTCCGCCAGCGTCATGGATTTCTCGCGCACGCGGAAGAACTGCATGAAACCGGTGTCGAAACCGACAAAGTGGCACGCCAGCCCCAGGTTCAGCAAGTGGCTGTGAAGGCGCTCGACCTCTAGGAATATGCTGCGAATGACCTGCGCACGCTCGGGTACAACTATGCCGAGCGCATTTTCGACCGAGGTTGTGTAGGCGACGCTATGGGCAAAACCGCAAATGCCGCACACACGATCGGCGAGGAAAGGTACCTCGTCGTACCCCATGCGGGTTTCCGCCACCTTCTCCATGCCGCGATGCACGTAAAACATGCGGTAGTCTGCATCGACAATATCTTCGCCGTCCACAAACAGACGGAAATGACCTGGCTCGTCTGACGTAATGTGCAACGGGCCAAGTGGCACTTCGCGTGTTTCGCCGGTGGCATCGCAAACGAACTTGTAGTTCTCCACGTCGCTCGTCGGCTCCGGGCGCACGCGGTAATCCATCGTGTCCTTG
>JAGSYW010000144.1 GCA_018262475.1 Burkholderiaceae bacterium
CAGCAGCGGGTTTTCCAGCAATTGCTGGCCGCGCAGGGCCAGCGAGATTTTGTTGTTGGTAGCGTTCATTTTCAACTCTCAAAAAAAGCGCAGTGAGCGATCAAACCGGGAATACTGCGCCAAAAAAAATTTTTCGTCAAAGGGTCAGGTCAGCGCCCGCAGCAGGAATACCGCCGACACCACCATGCATGCGCCGCCAATGCGAGTCGAGATTTGCGCGAACGGCATCATTTCCATCCGCTCGGCCGCCGACAGAATCGCCACGTCACCGGTGCCGCCCAGACCGCTATGGCAGGCATTCACCAGTGCCGTTTCGACCTGATACATGTTCATCAACGCGCCAACCACCCAACCGGAGGCGATCATCGCCAGCACGGTCACCGAGCAGATGATGAAATACGAGAACGTGAACGCCTCGACCAGCTTGTTCCACGGCATGTATAGCGCACCCAGGCCAACCATCAGCGGGAAGGTCAGGTTGGTCGCAATGAAACGGTACATCTGATATGCGCCCTGCTCCATCCGAGCCGGCATCAGATTCGTGATCTTGAACATCGCACCAATCAGAATCATCAGGATCGGACCGGGAATGCCGGTGTACGGCGCCAGCAGCCCACCAGCAATGAAGAAGCTGCAGGCGATCAGCATGCCAGCCCCCATCAGCGGCAGATCCAGCGGCTTGGATGCAATTTCATTCTGGGATTTCAGCAGTTCCGCATCATCGCCGCTGCGAACCAGCAAACCATTGCCACTGAATCGCGGAAATTTTTCGCCGATGCGCTTGAGCACGCCAGCCGACACAATCGCCACCACGTTGCCAATCAGCGCCGCCGGCACCAGTTGCGCAATCATTTCAGCTTGTGATTTGCCCAGAATTTCGGCATAGGCGATCGAAGTCGGCAGCACGCCTTCGCCGATGCCGCCGCCCATGATCGGGATGATGATGAAGAAGAAGGTGTGCTTCAGGTCATAGCCGAACAGCAGGCCGGCTGCCATACCGGATGCAACCGCAGCCACAGTACCAACCGCCAGCGGCACGAACATCCGCAAAAATCCCTGAATCAGCACGCGCCGGTTCATGCCAAGCAGGCTGCCAGCGACCAGACAGGCGATATAAAAATACAGGAAGTTCGACGTCTTCATGATCGCGGTGATGGCCTTGTTCATCTCCGGATTCATCACTTCCATGCCAATCATCGCCGACGGAATGAACAGCGACAGAATCGCCGGGCCGCCAATATTGCGCAACACCGGAATCTTGCCGCCGATATCACCGAACAGGAAACCCAGAACCATGATGCAGGCGAAACCGCCAATCATGTCTATCGGTAGTCTCTTGGCCGAAGCGGCTGCCAGAATAATAATCGCTATCGGGATGTAAATCAGAATGGGAACTGGCCCAACCGTGATGCCCATCAATTTCTGCAGGAAATTTTCCTGTTTGTTTTGTTCGGTAATTGCCTGCTCCACCGGCCTCTCCAATCGTGAATCAATATGTGGGGTTAAGTGTTTTCTGGCGATGGTGACGCACAAAAACCGCAGAATATACAACAAAAAAACTGTTTTCGCACAACAGCTTAGCGGAAAAGCATTGCGATGGCGCTAATAAACAACATCAGCGCAAAAATGGCACGCAATCTCCTCTCTGGCAAGCGATGCGCCAGTACCACGCCGTGGGAAACGGTCAGCATGCTGCCCAGCGCCAGTGGAATTCCGACCAGCCAGTTAACCAAGTTGAAATGCGCATAAGTCAGCAGTGCCACCAGCGAACCCGGAACCAGCATCGCCAGCGCAAGCCCTTGCGCGGCCGTCTGTGCAAAGTTGAAGAAGCCGGTGAGTATCGGCACGACCATCACGCCCCCACCGATGGTGAAAAAGCCGGAGCAGATGCCACCGAGGCAGCCGACGAGCGGCAGCAACCACAGCGATGCGGGGGGGCGTGCGGTATCGAGGGAAACATGGCGCAAGCTGCGCCACATCAGATTGCCAGCCAGTCCAATCATGAACAGCGCCACCAGCGTGCGCAGGAAAACGGTGGAAACCTGCGCCGCGGCAATCGAAGCGAAATAGCTGGCGCTCACCGAACCAATGCCAAGCGAAGCCGCCATCCCCAACGTGATCGGATTGCGCTGGCGATAACGCCAGAAACCGATGACCATGTTGGGCGTCATCAGCACCAGCGCCGTTCCCTGCGCGACCTGCTGATCCATGCCGTAGCCCAGAACCAGCAACGGAATCGCCAACAGTCCGCCACCAATGCCGAGCATGCCGCTGACATAGCCAAGCGCCGAACCAACAGCGAGATTGATGACTGTCTGCAATAAAGCCGAATCCATGCCTGCTCAGCTTTCGCTACCCTGCGCGGGAGCATTCAGCACTTCCTCAATACCGGATGGAGTATTTTCAAACAGCCTCAGAAATCCTGGACGAAGCGGTATTTTTCTACCCATACTCCCGTTAAACCTTGCTGCGGCGGCGTTGGCCCGAAGGAGCGCGATTACCTGAAGGTGCACGGTTACCTGATGGCGCACGATTGCCGGAACGTGGCTGGCCGAGCATGCCGTCCTTGACCGGAGCGCGGCTGCCGCGCGGATTGCTCATACCGGGGAAACCGAAGGTGGTTTGCAGCGGATCGGGCTGACGCGATCCCTTGATACCCTGCGCACCACGGTCGCGCGCATTACCCTTGCCGCCGCTTCCCTGCTTGCCCTTGTCGACCAGTTTTTCCAGTCCGCAAGCACGCATCAGGTCGCGCACCGCATTTTCATCCATTTCTTCCCAGCGGCCGCGTTTCAGCCCCTGTGGCAGCGTCATGGCACCATAGCGGGTGCGGATCAGGCGCGACACGGTCAGCCCGACCGCCTCGAACATCCGCCGCACTTCGCGATTGCGGCCTTCACCGATGATCACGCGGTACCATTTGTTGACTCCTTCGCCGCCGCCATCGACAATCTTGGCAAACTGCGCGACACCGTCTTCGAGTTCGACCCCCGCCAGCAATTTCTGCCGCATCCCTTCTTCCAGTTCACCCAGCGTGCGCACCGCGTATTCGCGTTCAATGTTGTAGCGCGGATGCATCAGCCGGTTCGCCAGATCGCCGGAGGTGGTGAACAACAGCAAGCCTTCGGTGTTGAAGTCCAGCCGGCCAATCGCGAGCCATTTTCCGGTTTTCATCGGCGGCAGGCGATCGAATACCGATGCGCGGCCTTCCGGGTCGTCACGGCTGACGATCTCACCCGCTGGCTTGTGGTAAATCAGCACACGCGGTGGACGCTTCGTCACCTTGCGCTGCACCAGCTTTCCATTGATGCGTACCTGATCGGTCGGCAGGATGCGCTGGCCGATATGCGCCGGCTCACCATTCACCGACACGCGACCGGCGACGATCAATTCCTCCATGTCGCGGCGGGAGCCTAGGCCAGCTTCGGCCAGCACCTTATGCAATTTCGGCGCATCGTCTTCCGCCGTCAGGTCGCGGCGAGCCTTGCCGCCCTTCTGCGGCCGGCCATCACTGGCATCGGAGTTGTCAAACGCATCGGAAGTCACGAAAGAAAAAATGTCATCGGCAGGCGCCTTTTTGCCGCCAGACTGCTGTGCCGGTCTGGATTGACCATCCTTGCGGCCGCCCTGCGGCTTTTTCGCGCGGTTCGCGCCACCGCGTTTCTGATTCCCCTGCTGGCGAACCTCCTTTAGCGCACTGCCTTCAGCTGCCTCTTCCGCCCTGACTTCACCGCTTTCGCCGCCTGCGGCCTCTTTCGACTGACTGCGCCGGTTGTTGCGTGCAGAGCGCGCGCCACCACGAGCATTGCGTCTTGGCTTGTTCCCCGCTTCGCCGCTGTCGGCTGGATTTCCCTGCGCCTCGACTGCGGCCGAGGTCGACTTGGACATTTCTTCTTCTTGCATGTTCGTTGAATCCATTCGATATCTTGTTGTAAAACCTGGCTGCGGCACTGGCTGCGCCGACCCCATCATCCTGTCAGCATCCGGCTAGCACGACTCGTCCGGCTTCGTGTTTTCGGCATCGGAAAAAACGATGGCCGTCTGGTTCGGATCCGGCCGCAAACCCGAAGCGAGGAACCGGATATCTATCGGTGCGCCATCTCCCAGTTCATCGCCATCGGTTTGCATCAGCGGCGGCAATTGCTGCAGTGATGCCA
>JAGSYW010000061.1 GCA_018262475.1 Burkholderiaceae bacterium
TGATGACCGGTGTTGTTCCATGTCTTCCGTTAAACCACTTTCCGTTCTGGCCGTTCCGATTCTGTCGGACAACTATGTGTGGCTAATCCACAATGGCGTGCATGCGGTTGCCGTTGATCCTGGCGAGGCTGCGCCGGTGCTGGAAGCCTTGAAAGCCCATCAACTCAAGCTGGCAGCCATTGTACTGACTCATCGCCATGATGACCACATCGGCGGCGTGCCGGCGCTACTCGACCACTTCCCGGTGCCGGTATTCGGCCCGCGCAAGGAAGCCAAACCGATCGCTACTGTCACGCGCGCCGTGTCCGAAGGTGATGAAGTCACTGTCGCCGCACTGCCGCTGCGTCTGAAAGTGATTGACACCCCCGGCCACACGATCGGCCATGTCGCCTACTATGTCGAAGCACAGCAATGGCTGTTTTGCGGCGACACGCTGTTCGCTGGCGGCTGCGGCCGGCTGTTCGAAGGCACACCGCAGCAGATGACGGAATCGCTGGCCAAACTCGCCGCACTGCCCGACAGCACGCTAGTGTATTGCGCGCATGAATACACCATTTCGAACCTAAAATTCGCGCTGGCGGTCGAGCCGGACAACGCGGCGCTGGTGGCGCGCATGCAGGATGAGCAGGCCAAACGCGAACAAGGCTTGATGACCGTGCCTTCGACCATGTCACTGGAAAAAGCCACCAACCCGTTCTTGCGCAACACCGAACCGGCGATCATCGAACGGTTGATGGCCAATGGCCGCCTGACACAGCGCGACCCGGTCGCCTCGTTTGCCGCTATCCGCGAATGGAAAAACAATTTTTGACGCTGCTGGAAGAAATCCGGTTGAGGCTGGTTCACAGCCGCTAAGAACGAACATTTCATGCAAGTGGCCAAGGGTATGTAGCAAAAACATTGCACTAGGCCACATTTTTACTGGCTATTTCAAAATACTGCCCGGAGTATATTTTTTGGCCTTACTGACCAAAAATTCATTAAAGTCAGTTATTTTGGGCTTCCAACGCCAACTGTTCATGAGCTTCAGCGCGCAATTTCTGTGGATATACAGGCAAATAGCGCCGCAACAGAAGCCAGCATGCGGCGATTCTGCGTGCATCATCGTGCCAACTGGAGTCACAGAATGCTTTTTCGCAATCTGAATAGTAATTTCCGCCAGCCCGAAACGGCGCAGGTGATGAAATGGATGCTCGGCTGGCACGACGAAAAACAGCAGAAAACACCGTCGACCGGCGTACAGGTGCCTTTCATGCACAACGATGGCAGCGCCTTGCGCAAATCGGTCAACGATACGCTGACCTGGATAGGCCACGCATCTTTTCTGTTACAGCTTGGCGGCAAAAACGTACTGCTCGACCCGGTGCTGTCATCCTCTCTGGGATGGTACAAGCGCAACATGCCGCCGGGACTGGATTGGCCAGCACTGCCGAAAATCGATATCGTGCTCATCACGCACAACCACCGCGACCACATGGATGCACCAACGCTGCAAAGGCTCGGCCCCGATCCGGTGTACGTGGTGCCGCAAGGCTTGGCGCCGTGGTTCAAACGCGCCGGCATGCGCCGCATCATTGAAATGGCGTGGTGGCAGCAACTCAATATCGAAGGCTTGAATATCACTTTCGTGCCGGCAGAGCACTGGAGCCGGCGCAGCCTGACCGACCTCAATTCAAGCTGGTGGGGCGGCTATGTGATCGAGCGCGGCGGCTTGCGTGTGTACCACTGCGGCGATTCCGGCTGGTTCGACGGCTTCCAGATGATCGGCGAACGCTGCGGCCAAATCGACGCAGCCATGCTGCCGATTGGCGCCTACGCGCCGCGCTGGTTCATGCGGCCGCAGCATATCGACCCGAATGAAGCGGTGAAAGCCTTTCAGGCGGTCAAGGCGACAAACTTCATCGCCATGCACTGGGGCACGTTCAAATTGTCGGACGAGCCACTGGATGAACCGCCAACCATCCTGCGTGCCGCCTGGGAACGCGAACACCTGCCTGAACAGCAACTGCATGTTCCAGCCATAGGCGAAACATTGCGGCTCGACCGGCTGGCATGAATACAACACCGGTGCTCAATGCCGAGAAACTGCGAGCCGTCACGCACGACAAACAAAAATCGGCGATCATATCGGCAAACGACTACTGACGAAATTTGCGAATGGAGAACAAAATGGCTAACGATACGCCACAACAACGCACCAAAGCACCGGAACAATATTTGTTCGGCCTGCTGAAAACCTACCGCCGGCCAACATTCCTGCATGAGCGTTTTGAAAGGCTGGTCGCACTTATTCTGAGTGGCGCGATTGGCGTAATCATCATCATTTCATTGATCCAGGTCATCCGCACCATTTTCATGATGCTGGTGGTCGGTGCGCTCGATCCGCTGGATCACACCGTGTTCCAGAGTGTATTCGGCATGATCATGACGTTGTTGATCGCCATGGGGTTTTTGCATTCCGTGGTGCGGATGGCAGTACGCAATGACAGTCTGATTCAGGCGAAAACCTTGCTGCTGATCGGCCTGCTGGCGCTAACACGAAAATTCATCATTCTCAGCCCATCCGAAACTGACCCGGACAAAATCGCCGCGCTTGCCGGTGCAACGCTGGCGCTGGGCGCTGTTTACTGGCTGCTGCGCGAACGCGACGACCGGCTGCAGATGAGGCAAGACGAAGAAGAAAATAGCCGTACGGACACCAGCATCTAGCACGAGCCAGACAGGGTAGCGGTGCAGCCCCCCCTACCCTGCTGCAATACCTTGGTCACGGCTTGATGCCACACATCGACCAGTCGATGAAGCTGTTCTGGCAATAACGATTTCAGTTTCGATACATTTGCTCCTGCGCCTGGTGTTCAACCTGACGCTCAAGCCTGCAAAAGCGTGGCGAACCCGGATGGCGGCACCCTTTCGGTACGCAGGCTGTTGACCGGCGCCTCGCTGTCAGCATAACCCAGCGCCATCCCCCCCAGCAGCATTTCATCGTTGTCGAATCCCAATTCATTCGCCAACACGCGGTGGAAATCGCACCAGCCTGTTTGAAAGCAGGTTGCCAGTCCGTGTCCCTGGGCCGACACCATCAGGTTTTGCAGGAATGCGCCATAACCAATCAGGCTGGCCGCCGGCAAATCGCGGTGAACCGTAAACAGCAAGCCGACCGGTGCGCCAAAGAATTCGAAGTTGCGGCGATGCTGCAAACGCATGCGCTCCTTGTCACCCTTTTCAATGCCAGCCAGGGCATACAGCGCAAACCCCATTGCCCGGCGGCGCGCCTGATACGGTTCGAAATATTGTGCCAAAGAATGCTGAAACTCACTCAGGTGCTGATCTGCTTCATGGTCGAATGCATGGCAAACCGCATCAATCACGCGCTCTAGCGCCGCCTCAGTCAGCACGCGCACGCGCCACGGTTGCAGGTTGCAACCAGTAGGCGCGCATGCCGCCACTTCGAGAATATGCCTAATCAGTTCGGGCGGAACCGCATCTGGACGAAACGCCCGAATCGAGTGGCGACCGCTGATGGCTGCATCGACCATCAAAAAGGATTCATTTGACATTCGCTTTGCTCCGTTTTCAGTGGCAACCATAAGCCTGATGAGTGGCACCGCTGGCATCTACCAAGCTAGCCGCCATTTGCTCCGCCTGCAGGAACAGTATGTTGTTTTCCAGATGGATGTGCTGCATCAAATCTTCACGCAATTGCGCCAAGCCGGCATACAGCGCACGCCATGTATTGCAGGCATTCGTCGGCGGCGTAATGTCGTTAGTCAGTTGCGCCAGCCGTTCGAGATTGTCGCCATGCACTTCCTCGACCCGACGCGCTAGGCGGATCAACTCCGGCAACTGTTCGCGGTGCCGCTCATGAAAACGCTCCAGTATGTGCATGATTAATTCCGGCATTGGCGCGTTATGCCAGTCTCGGCCTGTTTGCTGGCTCTGGCGAAGTTGCTCCAGTTCGGCCGTCAGCGCCACCGTGTCTACTCCCCGCCTCTGCGCCGCTTCGCGCAAGCTCTTGCCACCGCCACAGCAAAAATCGAGCTTGTGCTGGTGAAAAATGCGCGTTGCGCCTGGGATATCGCACGCGATGCTGCCAATGGTCTGATCGAGAAGTTCCATGTCTGCCTCAACAATAAACAGATTGAATGCACCAGTTATCGCAAACAGCATGCCAGATTGTAATGTATTGATATCAAACGACATATTCCACAGCGTGGTAAAATTAACCAAATCAAAAAAGGTAATTTAAACCATATAACGGTAAATTAGACATCATGGACATGACCCTCATCGCCGATCTGGCCAGCCGTCTTCCGCATGGCGTACGCCTGCAACGTTTGACCGCCGGCGCGCGACAATATTTCAATTGCGGCGCCGTTGCGCTGCTGAAGCTGGAAGATGGTTCACTGAGGCCGATCGCGGCCGATGGGCTGGCACGCGAAGCCATCGGGCGTCGTTTCGAAGTGGCGCAACACCCGCGGCTGGCCGCGATTCTTGCCTCGCGCGCGCCAACCCGGTTCGAGCCGGGCAATAAGCTGCCCGATCCCTATGACGGTCTGCTGGACAATCAGCTCGGCCAACCATTGCCGGTACACGACTGCATGGGCATCAGCCTGCATATCGATGGCCAGTTGTGGGGTGCGCTGACACTTGATGCGCTGCACAACACGGTGTTCGATGACGATGCGCAAATGAAATTGCAGCAATTCGTGCTGCTGGCTGCCGCCTCGATTCGCATGAGCCAGCTCGAACAGGAAAACACTAGCCTGCGTTCCGGTCTGGGCAACATCGGTACAGATGCGCCACTGCCGCGCGGCGAGATTGAAATCATTGGCCATAGCACCGTATTGCAACGGTTGCTGCATGAACTCGACGTAGTGGCAGATTCCGAACTGCCGGTGCTGCTGATGGGCGAAACTGGCACCGGCAAGGAACTGTTCGCGCGCCGCCTGCATTTCCGTTCACGCCGCAGCAAGGCGCCGCTGGTGCATGTGAACTGCGCCGCGCTGCCGGAAACGCTGGCCGAAAGCGAACTGTTCGGCCACGTGAAAGGCGCTTTTTCCGGTGCGACCGCTGATCGCCCCGGGCGCTTCGATGCGGCCGACGGCGGCACGCTGTTCCTTGATGAAGTTGGCGAACTGCCGCTGGTGATTCAAGCCAAACTGCTACGCGTGCTGCAAAACGGCGAAATCCAGCGGCTCGGTTCGGACAAGACATTGCGCGTGAATGTGCGCATAGTGGCCGCCACCAACCGGCAATTGCGGGACAGCGTCAAGGATGGCGATTTCCGCGCCGACCTGTATCACCGCCTGTCAGTCTATCCGGTACAAATCCCGCCGCTGCGAGAACGCGACAGCGACGTGCTGGAAATCGCTGGCAATTTTCTTGAGCTGAACCGCACGCGCCTCGGATTGCGCAGCCTGCGGCTGTCGCCTTCATCCGAACAGGCACTCTTGGCCTACGACTGGCCCGGCAACGTGCGCGAACTGGAACACGTGGTCAGCCGCGCCGCCCTGCGTGCCGTCAGCCGCGGCGCGCGCCATGCGGATATCGTCACCATCGAACCGGAACTGCTCGGACTGGATACTGCCGCATCGCCGCTGGCTGCAAGCGGAGACCCTGCCTCGCCGACAGCTATTGCCGGCGGCACCTGCCTGCCGTCAATGAAAACCGCGCTCGATGCATGCCAACGGCAGATGATCCATGCCGCACTCGAACGCAGCGCCGGCCGCTGGTCCGATGCAGCGCGTCTATTGGGACTGGACCCAAGCAACCTGCACAAGCTGGCAAAACGGCTGGGATTGAAGAACACGGCTGAATGAGGAATTCATCAGGGTATCCATTAAAGTGCATCTACTTGGCCAGATTCTCAGCAATGCCTTTAAAATACCCCCCTCAGTATAAAAACTGGAATTCCGTGCCGCGAAAAAGACAATCTCCGCATTGCAGCCACAGCATGTCACGAAATTCTGGCCCGAAAAGCGTTGGCGCGATAACATTGAAGTTAATACCGTCACCAGGGAGGAACTGATTGATGTCGTTAGAAAACCAAGAAAACATCCTCCGCGCCGCTTCCCTGATTGCTGACGCCGATGCGTTAATCGTCGCAGCCGGAGCAGGCATGGGGGTTGATTCCGGCTTGCCGGACTTTCGTGGCAACGAAGGGTTCTGGAACCAGTATCCGGCACTGGGACGTGCCGAAATCGACTTCACCAGCATCGCCTCACCAGATGCTTTTGCGCGTGAGCCGCAGCTCGCCTGGGGATTTTACGGCCATCGTCTGGCGATGTACCGCAGCACGATGCCACACCGCGGCTTTGCTCTGCTCAGACACTGGGGCGAAATGATGCCGCAAGGCATCTCCGTGTTTACCAGCAATGTCGATGGCCAGTTCCAGAAGGCCGGTTTCGATTCGACCCTTATTCATGAGTGTCACGGATCAATCCACCATATGCAGTGCTCTGAGCCATGCTCGGCAAGCATCTGGAGCGCGGACGGTTTCAAGCCGCAAGTGGATGAAGATGCCTGCCTGTTAACCAGCGCAATGCCGGTATGCCAGCATTGCGGCAAGCTGGCGCGGCCGAATATCCTGATGTTCACCGATTGGTCGTGGATACCGTCGCGGCAGGAAGTGCAGGCAGGACGGCAGCGAAAATGGCTATCCGGCGTAAAAAAACCGGTAGTAATCGAAATTGGCGCAGGCACCACCGTGCCGTCAGTACGCTACTTCAGCCAGTATATCGTCCGGCAATATGGCGGGCGGCTGGTACGAATCAACCTGCGCGAACCCGGTGTCGAGAACAGTGCCGACATCGGGCTGGCCACCACCGCGCTTGCAGGTTTGAATGCGATTGCAGCAGCACTCGGCAATGACTGGAACATTCCTCAAGAAAACTAGCTTCAGGCAGCACCAGCTTCGTATTCGGCACACTGTTCATGCATCCAGCCCAGTACCCGATCGAACGCTGGCGCAACCTGGGCAGCATTCCCCTTGACGCCCAACTCGATGCAGGCGCGGCTGGATTCTGTTTTCACTTTCGGCAGGCTGAAGGTTTTCACCTGCGGGAAATCTGCTTCTATCGCTTCCATCAATGGCGTCAGCGCAGATTCCATCACGCCATAGACGATCACTGATTTCTCCAACTGGGAAGCACGGTGGAACAAATCAGCATGGTAAGTATCGAGCGCCCACTCGATCATCGACCATGCCATTTCCGGAAAACCAGGCACGAAATAATGCGTGCCAACTGAAAAACCGGGAATGCCGTTGAACTGGTTCGGCACGGCACCGGCGCCTCGCGGAAATTCGCCCATTTTCATTCGATTGCGGTTTTCCGGCGCATCCAAAGCAATTGGCTTGCCCGCTTCCTGCGCCATGTTTGCAATCCGCTCCAGAATCCGTTCCTTGGCAAACGGATGCAATTCAAGCGGAACGCCCAGCGCCTCTGCTGCGCAACGGCGCGTGTGGTCGTCCGGCGTCGAGCCGATGCCGCCGCAGGAAAACACGATATCGCCACTGGCTAAGGTTTGCCGTAGCGTGGCGACGATGCGCGCCGGTTCGTCACCCAGATACTGCGCCCAGCCGAGTTGCAAACCGCGTTCGCGCAGGATTTCAATCACTTTGGGAAGATGCCGGTCGGCGCGCTTGCCGGAGAGAATTTCGTCGCCGATGATGAGAAGCCCGATGGCCATGATGTCAATTTAAAACGGAGCTATTGAAAAACCACAGTTTAATCCATAATTTCAGCCTGCCTTTACTAGCTTGACTTTGGTTTACACTAGCAACTTCGTTTATTTTCCAACTTTCCCGCATATAAATCATGTCGTACATCGTTACCGAAAATGGATTGAAATACAAAGACATTACCGTTGGCTCCGGACCAGAAGCCAACCGACGTTCCATCGTGGTCGTGCATTACACCGGCTGGCTACAAAACGAGGATGGCTCCAAAGGCCAAAAATTTGACTCAAGCCGCGACCGCGATCAACCGTTTACCTTCCCCATGGGAGTCAGCTACGTGATCCCGGGCTGGGAACAGGGCATCATCGGCATGAAGGAAGGCGGCGTGCGCGAATTGGTCATTCCGCCGCTGCTGGCTTACGGTCCAGTCGGCGCGGGCGACGTCATCCCGCCGGATGCAACCCTGATTTTCGAAGTCGAACTAATCGAATCCTGAAGACAATTACACTACCGTTGACACGGTAAAATGCACCGTTCGGCAGCATATGCTTATGCCCAATATGTCTGAACCGCATTTGGCGCAAATTGCGCCATTGTCTTAAAATACAATGCCTTGTAACCGGAGCGCGGCAGGCGGAACCGAACCGCTGGCGGCGCTCCCGTCATTTTTATCGATAGGATTGCCATGCCCCACGTTGTCACCGATGCCTGCATCCGTTGCAAATACACGGATTGCGTTGATGTCTGTCCGGTAGATTGTTTCCACGAAGGCCCGAATTTCCTCGCGATCAACCCCGACGAGTGCATCGA
Organism: Burkholderiaceae bacterium; assembly: GCA_018262475.1. Taxonomy (GTDB): domain Bacteria; phylum Pseudomonadota; class Gammaproteobacteria; order Burkholderiales; family Burkholderiaceae_D; genus QZKY01. The sequence goes on from JAGSYW010000061.1 coordinate 8,489, forward strand.
CTGTGCCGTATGCGTGCCAGAATGCCCGGCCGGCGCGATTTACGCCGAAGAAGATGTGCCATCCGATCAGGTGCAATTCATCGCACTGAATGCCGAACTCGTTCGTAGCTTCCCTGTCATTACCCGCGCGAAGGCTGCGTTGCCTGATGCGGACGAATGGAAGGACGTGAAAGACAAGTTGAAATATCTTGAACGCTGATTTTGCACCCACACCGATGCAGCAGGCAGCGTATTTTTAAGTTGAAACACACATGAATACCCAAAACACCCAACAGCCGATAGATGCCGATGCCGTCATCGTCGGTGCCGGCCCGGTCGGCCTGTTTCAGGTCTTTGAACTTGGCCTGCTTGAAATCAAGGCACATGTGATCGATTCGCTGCCAGTCGTCGGCGGACAATGCATTGAGCTGTACCCGGACAAACCAATCTATGACATCCCTGCCGTGCCTGTCTGCACCGGCAAGGAACTGACTGACAACCTGATGAAGCAGATCGAGCCATTCGATCCGACCTTCCACCTCGGCCAGGAAGTGGTCAAGGTTGAACGCCGCGCTGACGGCAGGTTCGATGTCGAAACTTCGATCGGTACCAAATTCATCACCAAGACCGTCTTCATCGCCGCTGGTGTTGGCGCCTTTCAGCCGCGCACAATCAAGCTCGACGGCATCGAAAACTTCGAAAACGACCAGTTGTTTTACCGCGTGCGCGATCCGGAGTTCTTCAAAGGCAAGAACATCGTCATCTGTGGCGGCGGCGATTCCGCGCTCGACTGGACACTCGATCTGGTCGGCAAGGCCGAATCGGTGATTTTGCTGCATCGCCGCGAAGAATTCCGCGCCGCGCCAGCCTCGGTGGCCAAAATGCGCGAACTGTGCGACAACTTCGACATGCAAACCATCATCGGCCAGGTGACTGGCTACGAAACGAAAGATGACAAGCTGTCGGAACTGAAAGTGACCGGCCAGGATGGCGTCACGCGCCGTCTGCCGCTCGACTGCCTGCTAGTATTTTACGGCCTGTCACCAAAACTCGGCCCAATCGCCGAGTGGGGGCTGGCAATCGATCGCCGCCAAATCGTGGTCGATACCGAAAAATTCGAAACCAGCATTCCGGGCATTTTCGCGGTCGGCGACATCAACACCTATCCTGGCAAGAAAAAGCTGATCCTGTCTGGCTTCCATGAAGCTGCGCTGGCCGCATTCGGCGCTGCGCCGTACATTTTCCCGGAAAAGAAAATCCACCTGATGTACACCACCACCTCACCCAAGCTGCACAAGGTGCTGGGGGTGGAAACGCCGAATTTCGATTAACACGATTCACGCCCATGCAAAAAAGCCGTTTCTCTGTGGAGCAAACGGCTTTTTTTTACCCGATAATGGCGTTTTTGTTCTCCTCATCCCTGCTGTGATCAAACTGCTGGCCGTTCAAATCGAAGACCTGCTGCCGCAAACGCAATGCACCAAATGCGGTTACCCATCGTGCCGCCTGTATGCCCAAGCCATTGCCGACGACGAAGCAGAAATCAACCAGTGCCCGCCCGGGGGCGCCGAAGGCGTCGCGCGGCTGGCGCAACTGCTGGGCAAGCCGGCGCTGCCGCTGAACCCTGCCAACGGCATTGAGCGCCCACGGCCAGTGGCGGTGATCGACGAGACTCGGTGCATCGGATGCACGCTGTGCATTCAGGCCTGCCCGGTCGATGCGATCATCGGCGGCGCGAAGCAAATGCACACTGTCGTCAGCGAACTGTGCACCGGCTGCGACCTGTGCGTGCCTGTGTGCCCGGTCGATTGCATTGGGATGCGCCCCGTTACCGGCGAACTGACCGGCTGGGCCGCGTGGTCGCAACCGCAGGCCGATGCCGCCCGCGCGCGCCACGACCAGCGCAACGCGCGTCTGCAACGCGAACGCGCCGAACATGAAGCAATGCTGGCCGAGCGCGCGGCGCGAATGCGCGCTACGGTGACGCCAGACGAACAGGCTGAAAAGGATCGCAAAAAAGCCTTGATTCAGGCGGCGATGGAACGCGCACGGCAGAAAGCATCAGCCAAGGACTCCGCATGAAAGCCGCAAAAATTCGCGAGATGTTCGAGCGTTTCCGGCAGGCGAACCCGCATCCGGCGAGCGAACTCGAGTATCGCAGCCCGTATGAACTGCTGGTGGCGGTGATTCTGTCGGCACAGGCGACCGACGTCTCGGTCAACAAGGCAACGCGCGTGCTGTTTTCGGTTGTGAACACGCCGGCGGCCATCGCCGCGCTCGGCATTGACGGCTTGACACCATACATCCAGACCATCGGCCTGTACCGCAACAAGGCGAAGAATGTGGTCGCAATGTCGGAAAATCTGCTGGCCGAACATGGTGGCGAAGTGCCAAGCGATCGCGCAGCACTGGAGGCATTGCCCGGCGTCGGCCGCAAAACGGCGAACGTGGTGCTGAACACGGCTTTCGGCCAGCCGACGATTGCAGTTGATACCCATGTTTTCCGCGTTGCAAACCGGATTGGCCTGGCGCCCGGCAAGAATGTCGATCAAGTCGAGCAAAAACTGCTGAAAACCGTGCCGGATGAATTCAGGCACGATGCGCACCACTGGCTGATCCTGCACGGACGCTATACCTGCACCGCGCGTAAGCCACAGTGCTGGAACTGCCTGATCGCCGACCTGTGCGCCTTCAAACAAAAAACACCTCGGCCTGACAATGTTTAATCCAACCCAACAGGAAGTGCGACAATTCTATTGCGATGTTTTCCGCAAATCGCGCACTGGTGAGGTGCAGACGCCGCTAGAAGCGATTGCCGCTGGCTGGGTGGCACAGCACCCGGAATATGCAGCGCTGCTGGCTGATGCGCAACAGGCGCAGGCGGCCGATTATTCGGTCGAACGCGGCGACAGCAGCCCGTTCTTGCACCTATCGATGCACCTGTCAATTGCCGAGCAAATCTCGATTGACCAACCGCCCGGTGTGCGCGCCGCATTCACCACACTGGCCGGCAAGCTCGGTTCCGAACATGAAGCACACCATGTGATGATGGAAGCGCTGGGCGAAATGCTATGGACTTCGCAACGCAGCGGCCTGCCGCCTGATGGCGCCGCCTATGTCGAGCGCCTGCAAAAAACCGCGACTGCCAGAAAATAACTGACCAAAATGAATTTCTGGTCAGTAAGACAAAAAATATACTCCGCCCAGTATATAAAAAACGCCACCAAAATCATGGTCAAGCGAGGTGTTTTTGGCATATACCCAATAAAAAACGGCGCGGAAAACCGCGCCGTTTCTGCTTGGCAATGATGCTAATCAGACGACCGCAACGAATTCTTGGTACGTCGGCTCCCACATCTTGTCTTTCACCATCTGCTCAACCTGCGCATCGGTCAGCTTCTCGGTCAGGCCTTCGTCGCGAGCCTGCTTCGCCAGCGCAATTGCCAGTTTGGTCGATACTTCGCGCATGTCGGCAATCGCCGGCAACAGGCCGGTGCCCTTGCCGGTCACGGCCGGCGACATGTCCGCCAGCGCCTGCGCGGTGGCGATGAACATGCCATCGGTCACGCGGCGAGCCTTAACCGCAATCGCGCCCAGCCCCATGCCCGGGAACACGTACGAGTTATTGACCTGCGTGACGTAGTGCTTTTTGCCATTGTGCTCGATCGGCGCGAACGGGCTGCCAGCACCAACCAGCGCGCGGCCATCGGTCCAGCGGATAATGTCTTCCGGACGTGCTTCCACCTTCTCGGTCGGGTTCGACAGCGGGAACACGATCGGGCGCTCCACTTTGCTCGCCATGTCGCGAATGATGGCTTCGGTAAAGGTACCAGCCACAGCAGACACACCGACCATCACAGTCGGACCGACGTTGCGTACCGTGTCTGCCAGCGTAATTTTGCCGCTTTCCGGGTTGTCCAGTTTCCAGCCAGCCAAATCGGCATTGCTGTGGCGGAACACCTTCTGGAAATCTTCCAGATCCGGCGTATCTTCCTTGAGCAGGCCATTGATGTCGATGATGTAGAAGCGTTTGTACGCTTCTTCCTTGGACAAGCCTTCCTTGATCATCGCTTCGGCCATCAGCGCGGCAATGCCGCAGCCAGCCTGACCACCACCCTGCAGCACCACGCGCTGATCCTTCAGCGGCACGCCGGTTTCCTTGATCGCGGCCAGCAGCGTGGCAATCGCCACCACAGCCGTGCCCTGGATATCGTCATTGAACGTGCACAGGCGATCCTTGTACTTGTCCAGCAGACGGTTCGCGTTCATCTTGCCGAAGTCTTCCCACTGCAGCATGATGTCCGGCCAGCGCTTCATCACCGCCTGCACGAAC